>JBEKDR010000058.1:0-24108 GCA_050014255.1 Bacteroidales bacterium
TCATAGAATTTATCAGACTCAAAATGTTTTTTTGCGATCAGTTCTTTCTGGATTGTCAGTTCTTTGTTTGATTTCTGCAGTTCGGTATTAATATCTGAAATCTGTTTGTTTCTTTCCTTTAATTTACGGTTAACTCTTTTAAGTTGAACTGAGAAAAAAATTACTATGGCGCATATCACTGCCAGCAGAGCCAATAGAGTCAGGATTATGTGACTAAATGACTGTGATAAAATCACTCCCAACCCACAAATCCAGGTGCTGTTTATCATAATTTATTGCCCAATAATTATCTAATATGAAGCCCAATTCTAATCCCGCGGCAAAATAAACTAATTTTGCTCATTAAAAATATGATATAACACAAATATAAATATTCATAATGTCACTTCAACCTGAATAAACATAAAAAATGCTAAATTGCGGCCTGGTATTTAATGTTTTCCTTTGCTCTGATTATACTGTTTAGATTCTGGATCTCAAAAAGTATAACAATAAATCTGACAGAACTGAGATTAATAATCAAAGAATAAAAATTTAGTGAGGATGGAAAAAAATGGAAGCCAGTTTTCAGGTGGCAGGAGATATAAAAACGATGATATAACAGTTTATTGGAAACCATCTGCCTGCATACATGCGTCGTACTGCTACCGGGAACTTCTGGAAGTTTTCGATCCAAGCAGAAGGCCATGGGTCGATATGAACGGTTCCACAACTGAAAAGATTATTGAAGTTGTAAATTTATGCCCGACCGAAGCCCTTGCCTGGAAATGGAATAATGAAGAAAAAAATAATTCGGTAGACAGTGATCAGCTTAACCATATAAAGTTCAGAAGACCTGAGCTGATGAATACTAATGACCCGGACTCTAAAGAAAAACCTGTTTCAGTAAAAATTATGGCTGACGGACCCATAGTGCTTAAGGGCAATTTTACCCTGTTATATGACAATAACAAAAAAGAAGTTAAAGAAAGCATGATATCAATCTGCCGGTGTGGAGTAAGCGACCATATGCCTTTCTGCGACGGGCAACACAGAAAAGTCGGTTTTATTGGTTAATATTTCAGGCATGGAAGAGAATAAAGAAAATAAATCTCAGGCAATAATCGAAGTTATAAATTTCGGACCGTTAAAAATTACCGGGAATTTTTTGCTGAAAGATTTACAGAGGGATAAGGAAAATTCTCCCGGCGAGGTTTGGCTTTGCAGATGTGGAAAATCGGGGAATAAACCTTACTGCGATGAATCACACAAGAAATAAAGAATATATACTTAACGAGAGACGACGTGATAACAGTTCTGCATTTTCTCGTGAGTGGCCCAGCACTTATTTTCTGATCTCAACTGCCAGATGACCTCGGCAAGAGCTTCTTTTAAGAATTTTTTATCGCAATTCGTCAAAACCCATTTTCGGGCAATAAATCTTTTATAACTTATATCGAAAGCGTTTCCATAAAGGTGAGGGCTATTTACAGATGCATTCCCATTGTACCTTCTAAGACTCTTAACATTATCAGTCTTTCTGGTCATTGATGTTATAAAAAATTTGACTCCGTTTAATCCCTTCTGTGAAGATTTTTCCCTGAACCTTCTTGCAATCTCATCAAGGAGTATTTTGCTGTCAGGTGTAACGCAAGGGTAACTGAATGCCATCTTTTCAACTATAAAGCTATTTCCGCTGGTAATTTTTACCAGTTTCCCTTCCGAAATTCTTCTCTTAAGTTCGCTTTCATCCTTGCAGGCACTTATTCCTCTTAATTTTGCAGCAGCTGAATAGTCTACAATTCTGTCATTCAGTTTTCTGCTAAAATCCTTTTGTTTGTAATCTAAACACCGGGTACTGAAGTAAGCTGACAAAGGCTTTCTTCTATCTCTATTAATAAAAACAAAGATTGAAATTATGATGAATAAAACAACAGAAACGATTTTCAATAAAAAAACGAGACGCGACTTATTGAATTTCATTATCAGGACTCTTTCTGCCAGTTCTTTTTGTTTAAAATCTTTGTAACCAATTCAGCTGCTTCCCTGAAGGAGATAGCCGAAAACACTGCAAGCCCTGAATTATCAATTATCTTTTTAGCTTCTTCTGCATTTGTTCCCTGTAATCTTACTATTACAGGAACTCTTATTTCTCCGATTGATTTATATGCCTCAACTACACCATTTGCTACTCTGTCGCATCTTACAATTCCACCGAATATGTTAATAAGTATTGCTTTCACAGCAGGATCTTTCAGAATAATACGAAAGCCGGCTTCAACGGTTTTAGGACTGGCTCCGCCTCCAACATCCAGAAAATTTGCAGGTGATCCGCCCGAAAGTTTTATAATATCCATAGTTGCCATTGCAAGTCCTGCTCCATTGACCATGCAACCTACATTACCATCAAGTTTTACGAAATTCAGATTATGCTTTCCTGCCTCAACGTCGACAGGATCCTCTTCATTTAAGTCCCTCATCGCCAGCAGATCCGGATGACGGAACAATGCGTTATCATCAAGAACAAGTTTGCAGTCGACAGCTAAGATTCTGTTATCGCTTGTCTTTAATACAGGGTTTATTTCAAGCAGCTGAGCATCACAACCAATGAATGTTTCATAAAGTCCGGAAAGAAACTTCTGCATGTTTTTAAAAGCTATTCCAGACAATCCCAGCTTAAAAGAAATATTGCGTGTCTGGAATTGCTGCAATCCAATTCCCGGATCAATTTCCTCAGTAAAGATCAAGTCAGGGGATTTTTCGGCAACTTCTTCAATAGACATGCCACCTTCAGGAGAGTATACAACAATATATCTTCCTTTATCTCTGTTCAGAAGAAGACTGATATAATATTCTTCTGTTTCAGATTCCCCCCTGTAATAAACGTCTTGTGCTACCAGTACTTTGTTTACTTTCTTGCCTTCGGGACCTGTCTGTGGAGTGACCAGTTGCATACCCAGCATCTGGCTTGTTATTCTACCAACATCTACTATAGATTTTGCAAGTTTCACGCCTCCTCCTTTACCTCTTCCTCCTGCATGAATCTGTGCTTTTACTACAAAAAACTCAGAACCTACTTTTTCATGCAATTGTTCAGCCACTGTAACTGCCTGTTCAGGAGTTTCTGCAATAAAGCCTTCCTGAATGTCAACATTGTAAGCTTTCAGTAAAGACTTACCCTGAAATTCATGAACATTCATTTTACAAAAGTTAAATTTAATACTGACTCTAATTTCCGTAATTCTATGGTCACAAAATAACAACAATTAAGAGATTAATTAGTTATTTTCGCATAAAAAAGAATGCGTAAGCTTCTCAACAGGGAACTTGAAAGGAAGACAGTGGAACAGTTCAGGAGTACTGAAAAAGCCCCATTTATAATTGTTCTCGATAATGTCAGGAGCCAGAGCAATGTCGGATCAATTTTCAGGACTGCTGATGCATTCCTTACAGAAGCAATATATTTATGTGGAATAACATCTACTCCCCCTCACAGGGAAATACAGAAAACTGCTCTGGGAGCTACGGAATCAGTGTCGTGGAAATATTTTTCAGAAACTTCAGCTGCATTAAATGAGCTTAAAGATAAAGGATACAAAATTATTGCTGTTGAGCAGGCTGATGGATCAATAGCTTTGCAGGATTTAAATATTGATTATAGCGGGAAATATGCTCTTGTTTTTGGCCATGAGGTAAATGGGGTGGATCAGGAAATCGTAAACAATTGTGATCTTTGTGTTGAGATACCGCAGTTCGGTACAAAACACTCATTCAATATTGCAATCAGTGTGGGGATAGTGTTATGGGAATTGAATAAAAAAAGGCTGCCCTGATAAGAGCAGCCTTTTAAATTATAGATAATTCTTATTGAACATTATCCTTAAAAGTCTGATCATTGAAGTACTTTGCAAACTCAAGGTCAGTCTTTGCATAAGCTTTCCATTCAACTTTATCTCCGATTGCTTCACGAAGATTGCTGAGCATGTAATTCCTGTCATCAAGACGAGCTCCTATAACAGCTTTCAGATATGCTGGTTTCCCGCATTTGCAGAGTTCCTTCATACTATCAAGAGTCGATTTTGCCTTTGCAACATCACCTTTCAGATATAGAGCAAGAGCAAGATTGAAGCTGGGTTCAGCGCCAAAGTCATTAACTGCTTTGTCATATTCACCTTTTGTTATGGCTATGACTCCAAGACCATATTTTGATTCCGGGGTTGCAGCTGTCATCGAATTGAAATACTCTTCTGCTTTAGCAACATCACCTTTCACGAGTGAACCAAACCCAAGATTGTTTTTCACGACATCATTATTCTGAATAGCTTTTGCCTTTTCAAATGCTGCTATTGCTTCATCAGTTTTGCCCAGAGCCATTAACGTGCAGCCCATATTATTCTTTACACGGATACATTTCGGGAAGCTTTCTTCAGCAACCTGGTAGAACTTAAGTTGTTCGTTAAGATCTTTCGTAAGAGTGCCTGCACGAAGCATTTCCTCCAGACTAAGTACCTTAGGATCGGCTTTCATCTGTGCAAGGATCTGATCATCTGTGCGACCAATGATATCAACATTGACGGCAAATTTTGATCTCCTCAGTTTGGGAAGAATATCAGTTTTAAGACGTTCAAATGCAGCGCTCATATTTTTGATCTCTTTATCGCGAACATCAGGATCTGCATACATTGAAAGAACACGTAGTATTAGATCTTTATCCTGAATGGTTGATTTTTCTACCTCTGATTTAAAACCGTCCCAGTCTTCCGGAGTTGTTTTTTCATTGAAAAATTCAGTTGCTTTTGCAGCTTCGATTTTATCAAATTCCTTCTTTATGAATTTATCAGCTGTTTTACCTCTTTTTTCAGATAACGGGGCATTAATTTTCATTGAACCATCAGGAGATGCATAAGAACTTACTTCTGTAGATTTTAACTGACGATTAGGATCAGCGCTTACAGATTTAATGTATTCTTTAAGCAGTGCGATGTCTTCAGCTTTGAGTTCTTTACTGTTAATATCTGCCTGATTTATCTGATAATGAATATCTGCCAGTTTATTTTCAGGATTAATTCTGATATAATTGTCTTTCATTGTAATTGGCCTGCCATCTTTATCAACCAATGTTGATGTAGCAATTACACCATCGGCAATTTTAACCTGGTCAAAATCAATACTTTTTTTGCCTCTCACAGCTTTAATTTTTAATACCAGCTGTGACATTTTCATGGCATCCTTGTAAGGAATAGTACTGGTATAGGTAAAATCTCCACCAGTTGAAGTAATTACCTTATTATTAGCCTGAACACTTTCTCCCTGAAGAACCTGAACTTTATCAAAAGCAGTTTCGCCACCGGTATAAGTGAGAACAGGAGTAGCTGTAACAGTTGTCTTCTTATCAAAATACTTGGCAGGGTAAGTACCCTTAATTGTAACAGTAACTACACCAGCATGTGTTTCAAGAACTTTTGGAGTAACCTCATACTTTACTAAGTTGGAGTTTTTCTTCATCTTATTCAAACCGCTGCAACTTGTCATAACAGCTGCGGCCAGGATAAGGATAAAATAGCTTCTGAATTTTTTCATAGTTTAAAAGTGTTATTTGTTAATGATACCTTGTTTTACAGTTTTTAATGAACTATTAACTAAAAAATTTAACTTAACGCAAATTTACAATAAAATAGTCACATTTTAAGCAAATTAAACAAAATAATGTGACTATATGCAATGGTTAGCAATATTTTTATAATTTGTAGCTACACAAGCTATTACGATCATCCAGATAAAACTTACCTGTTATTTTGGTTATTCACAATACAACTATACACATCTTTATGCTTTAAACCCATTTTGTAAAAATCGACAGTTATATCCGGGAATTATCTGTATTATATTACTTATCATTTTCGATACTATAATAGATAATTTCTGAACAAAGGTGATCACTTTTAAAATTATAATTGTTACATAATTTTTTGAATATGTTACACCATTCACACATTTGATATCAAAGTAGCCAGATAATTTCCTGAATTATTTATAATGATTTAGATTCATAAAAAATAATTACAAAATAACCTTATTCAATCCGACAGGATAATCATCAAAAAAAATTGTATCTATTACTTTTGAATAATGGCTTTCATTTGAAACAAAATCTATATCATTAACATCTAAAACAAGATATTTGTTCTCCGGGTTTTGCCTGAAAAAAGAAAAATAGCTATTCTGGATCTTCTGGAGGTATTCTTTCGTTATTGATTTTTCATAATCCCGTCCTCTTCTTTGAATATTCTCAAGTAATCTTGCAGGATTAAGATGGAGGTAGACATAGATATCAGGTTTGGGAATGGACCCGTAGATAATATAAAAAATCTGCCTGTACAGGTTATACTCATCTCCGGTGAGAGTTGAAGATGCAAACACCAGCGATTTCATAAAGTAATAATCAGCAATGGAAAAAGACTTAAACAGATCCTGGGGAACCAGTTCTTCCTTAAGTTGTTTATAACGGCTTGCCAGAAATGAAAGTTCGAGAGGAAAAGAATATTTTTCAGGTTCATTATAGAATTTTGGAAGGAAAGGATTATCGGTAAAATGCTCAAGGATCAGATGCGCATTGAATTGATCTGCTATTCTGCTGGCCAGGGTAGTTTTCCCTGCACCGATATTTCCTTCAATAACTACATAGTTGTACCTGATCTTCATCCCCGAGTACTCTTGTTATTTCATTGAATCAAATTTATAAATTGGAAGTGAAACAGCAATAAAAAATCCCGCAATTGCGGGACTCTTGCTATTTATTCTGAATTTCTTCAGGATTTTTTTTCTCGTGCTCCTGCCGCGGGGGACGTGGGAGGAGTTCTTTTCTCGATAACTTGATTTTTCCGGTCTTAGGATCGATATCAATTATTTTAACCTCAATCTCCTGTCCTTCTTTCAGTACATCTTCTACTTTATTGACCTTTCTCCATTCCAGTTCTGAGATATGAACAAGACCATCCTTATTTGGAAGGATTTCAACAAATGCCCCAAACTGGACTATTGTTTTAACTTTCCCTTTATAAACCTGCCCTACTTCCGGCACCGTTACTATCTTTTTCACCCAGTCGAGTGCTGCAGTTATGACTTCAGCATTCTCGCCAAAGATATTCACATCTCCACGACCATCAATCTCTTCTACAATTATTGTGGCACCCGTCACGCGCTGTATTTCCTGGATTACTTTTCCACCCGGACCGATCAGCGCACCTATCAATTCTTTAGGAATGGTAAGCATTTCAATCCTTGGAGCATGTGGTTTAAGCTCAGGACGTGGTTCCGCAATAGTCTGGTTCATAATATCCAGAATATGTAACCTGCCTGCTTTAGCCTGATTGAGAGCTTTAGTAAGTATTTCAAAAGAAAGCCCTTCAACTTTAATATCCATCTGCGTAGCAGTAATGCCATCGCGGGTTCCTGTCACTTTAAAGTCCATATCTCCCAGATGATCTTCATCTCCAAGGATATCAGAAAGGACAGCATATTTTTTTGTCTCTTTATCCGTAATGAGCCCCATTGCAATCCCTGATACAGGCTTCCTCAACTTAATACCAGCATCCATCAGAGCAAGGGTTCCTGCACAGACCGTAGCCATGGATGAAGAACCATTTGACTCAAGTATATCAGATACAACCCTGATAGCGTAAGGATTTTCATCATCTGATGGCATCATATTCTTGAGTGCCCTGTGGGCCAGGTTACCATGACCAATTTCTCTTCTGCTTAATCCGCGGGCAGCCTTAGCTTCACCTGTTGCAAATGGTGGAAAATTGTAATGAAGGGTGAACTTTTCCGTACCCTTATTCAATACATCATCGATAATCTTTTCATCTAATTTTGTACCAAGGGTCACTGTTGTTAAAGATTGGGTTTCACCTCTTGTAAACAGAGCTGAACCATGCGTAGCAGGAAGCGGGTCTATTTCACATACTATCTGCCGGATCTCATCAGGTTTTCTTCCGTCGAGACGAATATTATCATCGAGAACCAGTCTTCTTGAGGCCTCTTTCAAAACATCGTGATAGTACTTTTTAACAAGCGTCTCATTAACAGGATTTTCCTCAGTGTACTGGCCAAGAAACTCTGTAACAATAGCTTCAAAAGTATCGATTCTTTTATGCTTATCTGCAGTAGATGACTTTGCTGCTTCATAACATTTGCCGTAAGTTTCATCCCAGACTTTTTTTCTGAGCTCTTCATCATTTATTTCGTGGCAATATTCTCTCTTGACAGTAGTCCCTAACTCCTGTGCAAATTCCATTTGCGCTTTGCAGTGAAGTTTAATTGCATCGTGTGCAATTTTAAGAGCTTCCAGCATCTCTTCTTCTGAAACTTCTTTCATTTCACCTTCTACCATAAGGATATTATCATATGTCGCGCCAACCATCAGGTCGATATCAGCTTCCCTGAGTTGACTGGCAGTAGGATTAACGACAAACTTCTTATCTATCCTTGCTACCCTTACTTCCGACATGGGTCCATTGAATGGAACATCAGAAACTGTCAGTGCGGCCGATGCGGCCAGACCAGCCAGTGCATCCGGAATTATGTCCATATCTGCCGAAATAAGGCTGATAGTCACAAAAGTTTCTGCATGAAAATCATCAGGAAACAGAGGTCTTAATGCCCTGTCAACCAACCTTGAAATAAGTATCTCATAATCCGAAGGTCTGGCTTCTCTTTTCATGAATCCACCGGGAAATCGTCCCGATGAAGCATATTTTTCTTTATATTCAACCGAAAGAGGCATGAAGTCAGTATCTTCTTTTGCCTCCTGTGCTGACACAACAGTAGCCAGCAGCATTGTCTTTCCCATTTTTAACAAAACAGAACCATCGGCCTGCCTGGCCATTCTGCCAGTTTCAAGGGTTATTATTCTCCCGTCACCGAGATCAATAATCTTCTCTTTTACTTTGAACATTGTACAAATAATTTATGATGACTGAAATTACAAAATAATCTAAACAGTATGAAAAAAGGCAATTTTGAATTGCCTTTTTTTTCTATTTACGTAATTTCAACGCTTTTATGATTTCGCGATACCGTCCGATATCTTTAATTTTAAGGTAGTCTAAGAGCCTTCTTCTTTTCCCTACAAGCTTTATAAGCGCCTGCTGGGTACTGAAATCTTTTTTGTTCTTCTTAAGATGTTCTGTAAGATGATTGATCCTGTATGAGAAGAGCGCTATCTGGCCTTCGGCAGTACCCGTATCGACTTCAGATGTTCCAAAGGTTTTGAAAAACTCCTGCTTTTTTTCTGTTGTTAAATACATATCTCTAATTAAAATATTATTAATCCATATATAGATCGAGTCTCCAATTTTGGAACGCAAAAATAAGGCTTTTTTATGTAAATAATCAAACAATTTACTTTTTTTTTAAGAAGTTCTTGAAATATTTACTTTTACATGAACGAATAAGTGCAAATAATTATTGTTTCGCTCTCATTATAATGACGTGAAAATGATACTGAGCGTTGCGTTGAATTGAGTTATCATTCAAATATTTGTCAAAGAAAATCAACAGTTCATCAAAAACAGGCTATAAAGTCTCTAACGTCTATACTGACTTTTAACTTTATGACTTTTAACTTTCAACTTTTCCTACGGTTCCAGAATCAGTTCTTCACGATCCTTTAGTTTTTTCCCTTCGCTTATTATCTTATTACCAATGCGGCAATCGAGACATTTTCTTTTTTTGCAGTATTCATTTCTGAGTTGAATCAGTGCCTGGGAATAAAATGCCGACTCTGCAATAATGCCTGCTTTTTTCCACTCTGAAGTAATGATATTTTCCTCCGGGGCTATATTTTCAAGAAAGAAAAGGGCTCTTTCTTTAAAATCATGATAATCCCTGCTCAGGCCATAAACAAATATTAATGGAATAACTGCATTTATCAGAAGAATATCTGCAGCCTGCGATCCGGTATTTTTTGTTTTATTTCTGCTTTTCTTGCCAAAAACAAAATGATCGTCCCAATAGCTCGATGCAGATACCTCAAATAACTCCTTAATCTGCTTTATATCTGCTACTTCAAGTACTCTGGAGAAGAGGCCGCCTGCAACTGAAAGCATTGCGGCAAGCTGAGATAATCTGACCGTCGGAAAATTAGAAGGTCTCAGTTTTGAGAATTTCCATAGCCAGCCATGAAGAGGCTGAAGGGAGTATTTTGATGACAGAATTGAGTACTCCTTTATCAGGCTGCGGTAATATTCATCAAAGATCGCCTCCTTAAAAAGTCCGGTATCGAGCAACCCTGCTGTTCCAAATAAAAGAGCCTCAATCTGAAAAAGGTTGTCAGTATGTTTTCGGATTATTCTGAATGGAAGTGCTGTAGCAAGCATTTCAAAGGGTTCAGTATTTACCCTGAATCCAAAATACCGTGTAAGCACTCTGTAAAATGTCTCTTCCCAGTTGTTGCCGGTTTCAGAAAATATTTTCAGGATTGATTCTGATTTGGCCTTAAATCTTTCAATAACGAGTGAATTAAGCCAGTGACGCACAAATATATCATCAAGTTTTCTAATATCATCCTGACATGCAATTATATAAGGATTATTAACAAGAAAGGTATACTTCTCGTAATAGGATGAATCAAATGATATTTCAACTGTCAGTATCTCTTCACCCCTGGCATTAAACACTTTCTTATCATTTTCAGCAACTACATGAAGGATAACGTTGTTAAATGCCGGGTCATTCTGATGCCCATGGTTATCGAAATGTGATGATTTTGTATGAATTTCAACATTCCCTGCCCAGACTGTACCTGCCACAGAAATACGGGCATTGAAGAAATCAGGACCTGAATCACGGTTATACTGGCCAGGATCCAGAACGATAATTTTATTTTTTTCGTTATCAAACAGCCTTTCATAATCATAGAGGCCGTATTTCCACAGGTAGTGAAGGAATTCTTCTTTCATTTAGCAAGAATTGATAAACAGCGAGAATACTAATTTACGAAAAAAGGGAATATGGCGCAAGAAGTCTTTATAAAAAAAGTGAATGACTGCAAGACCGCAAGACTGATGAATTCAGATCAGGTTATGCTGGCGGAGATATTTTTCCATCTCGACCTGCATCTCTTTTGCCTTTGCACCGGCTGCCTTATCGAAGTTTTCTGAGTTTTCTGCAAAGATTATTCCCCGGGAAGAATTGACCAGGAGGCCGCATTTACTATTAAGACCATATTTTGCCACCTCAGCCAGACTGCCTCCCTGAGCTCCAACTCCCGGAACAAGAAGAAAATGATCAGGCACAAGCATACGTATTCCTTTCAACATTTCAGCCCGTGTTGCACCGACAACATACATAAGATTATTAATGGTGCCCCATTTCTGTGAAACAGATAATACTCTTTCAAAAAGTTTTATTCCATCCTCATTATGATACTGAAAATCATCTGCGCCCTGATTAGATGTAAGTGCCAGAAGAACGATCCATTTATCACTATATGACAGGAATGGTGTCACAGAATCTTCACCCATATAAGGTGCGACAGTTATTGCATCGAAAGGCATGTTTTCCAGAAACGCTTTCGCGTACATCTTTGAAGTGTTACCTATATCTCCGCGCTTCGCATCTGCAATTATGAATATGTCAGGGTAATTATCTTTTATATATCTCACTGTTGATTCAAGCGCTGTCCATCCTTTTGCTCCATGGCATTCATAGAAAGCAACATTCGGTTTATAGGCTACTGCATACTCCTGAGTTGCATCAACGATCCGCTTATTGAATTCGAATATCGGATCTTTCACTTTCAGAAGAAAAGAAGGGATCTTTTCAACTTCAGAATCGAGCCCAACGCAAAGGAATGAGCGTTTTTTGACAATGTTTTCAAATAATCTCTTGTGATCCATTGTTAATCGGATTATATATTGCTTTCTTTTAAACGTTCCGTATTTTCTGCCATCTGAAGTTTGTCGAGTACCTCCTGTATATTGCCATCAAGGATCGAAGGCAGATTATAGATCGTAAGGTTTATCCTGTGATCAGTCATTCTTCCTTGAGGATAGTTGTATGTTCTGATCTTTGCAGAACGGTCGCCGGTTGATACCATAGTTTTTCTCCTGTGAGATACTTCATCAAGATATTTCTGATATTCAAGATTATAGAGCCTTGTTCTCAGCTCTTTTAATGCCTTGTCATAGTTCTTAAGCTGCGACTTTTCATCCTGACAGGTAACGACGATACCTGATGGAACATGTGTAAGACGGATTGCAGAATATGTTGTATTGACCGACTGACCACCGGGTCCGGATGAACAATAAGTATCCTTCCGGATATCTTCAGGCCTGAGGTCAATATCAAATTCATCAGCCTCCGGAAGCACCACAACTGAGGCTGCTGATGTATGAATTCGTCCCTGTGTTTCAGTTTGAGGCACTCTCTGAACGCGGTGAACTCCTGATTCATATTTCATTATCCCATAAACACCTTCCCCGGCAATACTCAGAACTATCTCTTTATAACCCCCTGCAGTTCCTTCCGATATATTATTGATATCGACCTTCCATCCTTTTGTTTCAAAGAACTTACTATACATTCTGAAAAGGTCTCCTGCGAAAATACTGGCTTCATCTCCTCCTGTTCCTGCCCTGATCTCCATAACAGCATTTTTATCATCTTCGGGATCGGCAGGAATGATAAGCATCTTGATTTCCTCTTCCATTTCCGGTATATGAGATGTGAGTTCTTCCAGTTCAATCTTTGCCATCTCGCGCATCTCCTCATCCTTTTCAGTTGCAAGCAGCTCTTTTGTACTGGTTATATTACTGAGTGCCAGTTTATATCTTTCATATGACTCAACTATAGGAAGGAGATCTTTATATTCTTTATTCAATCTGACGTACTTCTTCATATCCGAGAGAATATCTGGTTGGGTTAGAAGTTCACCAACCTCGATAAACCTGGATTTCACACCTTCAAGCCTCTCAAGAATCATATTGCTTGCCATAGTACAATTAATTTTCAGGCTGCAAAGGTAATAAAAAAGGTGCAATGGTACAAAGCCCCCCTTCAGGGGGGATGGGGGGCAAAAAGTTCCTAATATTCGAAAGTACCGAATTCAGAATTTATAGTAAGCCCTTTCTTTTCAGATGCCTCGCAATGACCCACAACTTTTGCTTCAAGATTGAACCCTGAAGCTATGCTGATTATTTCTTCAGCATTCTTCTGATCAGTGTATATCTCAAACCTGTGGCCCATGTTGAATACCTTATACATCTCTTCCCAAGCTGTCCCTGATTGTTCATGAATCAGTCTGAATAAAGTTGGCAATGGGAATAAATTATTTTTCACAATATGCATCTTATCAATAAAATGCAGGACTTTTGTTTGTCCGCCTCCTGAGCAATGCACCATACCATGTATTTCAGAATGCATGGTTTCAATTATCTTTTTTATAACAGGTGCATAAGTACGCGTTGGAGAAAGTACCATTTTCCCGGCATCAGTATTTAAATCAGCTATCGGGTCCGTAAGCCGGAACTTTCCGGAATAGATGAGGTCGTAAGGTAAAGTTGTATCAAGGCTTTCGGGGTATTTTGAAGCAAGATAGGGGGCAAAAAGATCATGCCGTGCTGAGGTAAGTCCGTTACTTCCCATACCACTATTATATACTATTTCATAAATGGTTTTCCCGGAAGAGGAGAGACCTATAATTACGTCACCATCCATTATTGTGTGATTTGAAATCACTTGCGATCTTTTCATCCTGGCTATCACAGTTGAATCGATAACAATCGTTCTGACAAGATCGCCCATGTCAGCAGTTTCACCTCCGGTAGACCATATACCAATCCCCAAATCTCTAAGCTCTTCCAGTACCTCTTCGGTTCCGTTTATTACTGCAGCAATGACTTCTCCCGGTACATGGTTTTTATTCCGTCCGATCGTTGATGAGAAAAGAATATTGTTGTAAGCACCAACGCATAAAAGATCGTCGAGATTCATCACGATTGCATCCTGTGCTATCCCTTTCCATACTGAAAGATCGCCTGTTTCTTTCCAGTAAATATAGGCAAGCGATGATTTTGTGCCTGCTCCATCGGAATGCATAATATTGCAGAAGTCTTTGTCCCCACCAAGAAGGTCGGGGACAATTTTACAGAATGCCTTAGGATACAGACCTTTATCAACATTTTTGATCGCAGCATGTACATCGTCTTTTGTTGAAGAAACACCTCTTCTACTGTATTTTGATTCGGTAGCCATGTTACTAAGATATTGTGACAAAGATAGAAAAAAGATGAAAGATGAAGAATATTACGCCTGTAAGAGGTTTAATAATAGTATGCCGCTATTATTTCCCATTATTATATACCCACTCAATAGCCTGTCGAAGGAGTTTTCTGTAGTTGGGATTCTCGAATGTTGGCGTATCATGTCCGCTTTGTAATGTCACAATACGGGCTTTACCATACATCTTTGACCAGCCGATAACCGGAGTACTGCTAGGTTCGTCGGTAGTTAATAAGGGAGTTACGGTTTCTTCAACATAAAATCCTTTATAAGTTTCATCAAATATTTCAAAATCAGTTAACCCTTTTGTGACAGGGTTTTCAGGATTAACTATTCTGACTCTAAAATTCAAATCATGTATATATGAACAAGCCGGGTATTCTTTTCCATTTAATATAGTCGGTTTGTGAAAATATTTTCCTCCGATAATATTCGTGTATTCCGGCCAGTCGTCGAACGCGCATATGCTATGATGCAATGCCACCAGAGGTTTTCCCTGCCTGATGCAGTCAGAAAGAATATTTTCCTGCTCCTCAGTAATTGTCTGCCACATATGATAAAAGACGAGTACATCATATTTACTTCTGTTCCCCGGAAGAAACATATCGTACGCAGCGGGCAATTCTGATACCTGATAGGTGATGTCTTCACCCAGGCTGGCCAGCATCTGATTGAATTTCTCAATATTATAATCGTGGCCACCTGTAATTACCAGAATACGGATTGGGTTTGTTTGAGATGAGCAAAATGAATTATTAAATTCCATGAGAATAAGGACCAGGAAATAAAATGTTTTTTTCATTGTCAAAAATGATTTTTATTCACAATCTCTCCCATTCTCCCCCTCACCCTTTCTCCCCATCATTAATGGCATAAGATAATCTGTCTTACTTCTTCGGTGGCTCATAGTCTGTTTTCAAAACCTTGAATTCCGTTCTGCGGTTTATCTGATGTGCAATCTCTTTCTCCTCGTCAGTAGGAAGGCTATTTACAAACTGTTCCGTAAGTTGCGTACCAACCTTCAGGAATGGATATTGTGCGGCTATAGTGGCATCAACAACTTTCGTGCTTGATTTTCCATATCCTTTGGCTGTAAGCCTTTCGAGTTCAATTCCTTTGCTTAACAGGTAAGTGACAACTGATTGCGCCCTTTTTTGTGAAAGAATAAGGTTATACTCTTCAGTATTCCTCGTATCGGTATGCGACATAAGTTCAATTGTTACATTTGGATTATCAGTAAGAGTCTCAACCAGTTTATCTAATGAAACCATCGATTCGGGTCTCAGGTCCCACTTGTCAAAGTCGTACAGAATATTGGGCAGTTCAATTGGCCTGTCTATAGCTGTTAACAGAATAGTAACCATGAATTCACGGCTCTTATCCTGACCTTTTGTTGTTTCTTTCTCTTTTCCATTGAGATAACCTCGTTTTGAAGCCAGGAAGATATAGTCCACATCGGCTTTTAGAGTAAATTTAAAATCGCCTCCGCTACCTGTTTCAGCCTGAAGGTTAGATCCATCGCTGGCAATAAGCTGAACAACTGACCCTTGAATAGCTGCATCGGTTTTTTCATCTTTAACAAGTCCGGTAACACTGAATTTTAACGGCGGCAACTCAAAGTTAAACAGATCATCATTCCCCTTTCCCTTCCTTGTCGAACTAAATATTCCCTTTTCATTTCCATCCTCGAATGCAATTCCAAAATCATCAGCAAAGCTGTTGATGGGAGATTTCATGTTCTGTACTATCCAGCTTCCATCAGGTTGAGGCTTTGCTTTAAAAATATCGAGCCCCCCCATTCCGATCAATCCATCAGAAGAAAAATACAATGTTCCATCCTCTCTGATATAAGGAAAGAGTTCATCACCTGAAGTATTAATATCGGGGCCAAGATTTACCGGTTTTGACCAGGCATCTCCCGGCCTGAGCCTTGTTACCTTCCAGATATCCTTTTTACCAAAACCACCAGGGAGGTCAGATACAAAGTATAATGTAAGTCCATCATTCGAAATTGAAGGATGTGCTGCAACAAGCGAATCCGGCAAGATTCCAAGATTCTTCGGAGCGCTCCATTTATCACCGGTTCTCTTTGAGTACATTATAATGCATCCCTTTTTTTCACGTTTCCCTGCTTCACAGCGGGTGAAATAGAGTTCTTTATAGTCAGATGAAAATGAAGGTGTTCCGTCCTCGAATTCACTGTTTATCCCTTCTACGGGAACAGGAGTACTCCATTTTGATTTTTTGTCAACCTTGCTTTCGAAGATATCAGTAAAATTCTGACCGGTTGCACCATGTGTTTTTTTCCCGGTTGCACCATCACGTGAGGAAGTAAAATAAATCATTCCAAAATCATCACGTCCGTAAGCCGGACTGAAATCTGACTCTTTTGAGTTTACATCTTTAAGCTCTTCCACTTTATATGCTTCCGGATTTCTTAACCATTCCACAGCCAGCTCACAGGAACGTATTTCCTGCTCAGCCCTGGCATCTGAGGGTGCTATCTGCTTATATTTTTTAAATTCCTCAATCGCAAGAGGATACTTACCGTTCTTTTTTAGTGACTCTGCCAGCCAAAACTGAGCTTCAGGCTTGGAATATGATGATTTTACTGCAAGTTTATACCATGTTTCAGCATTTTTTGGATCATTAGTAAGCCTGTAACATTCTGCGATCATAAATACCAGTTCAGTCCTGGAGTTTTTATCTGATTTTTTTGTTTTTGAATATGCATCCTTGAACAGGTCAATAGCATCAAAATATTCCCCGGCAGCGAAGGTAGAATATGCTCTCTCTGATTTACGTTTCTGCGCTGTAACCTCAGGAGAGGTTACAAAAATCAACAATAAAAAGAAAAGTAATAACTGTTTCATAATCTGCCTTCAATTTGGCTATAAAAGTAATCAATTTAAGGAAACATGGTAATAATAATTAACGTGGGAGCTTTACAATTATTATAAAAAAAAAGGATCCCAAATAGGAATCCTTCTAATCAAAACATATAAAAAACTAATCAACCTTTATCTAGTGAAAAGCAATTCTCTGTATTTCGGAAGGGGCCACATTTCATTATCAACAACTAGCTCAAGCTTATCAATATGAGTCCGGATATCATCCAGATATGGTTTGACTTTACTTTCATAAGCTATTGCTTTCTTGTAATTATCCTCAATAACATTAGCTTTTCTGCGCTCGTCTACCATTTCGTTGACAAGCTTCTTAATCATTGATATGTGATCAGAAATGGTGACTATCACCTCTTTACGAGCGCCAGCAAGTCTCTCATATTCTGTATTATTAAAGATTTCCTTGAGCCCTTTGACATTTTCAATGAGAGAGGTCATATACGTAATTGCGATAGGAACAATGTGATTCATTGCAAGATCGCCCAGTACCCTTGATTCTATCTGCACCTTTTTAGCGAACTTCTCATACTCAACCTCAACACGGCTTTCAAGCTCTTTATCTGTAAAAACTCCGGACCCGACAAGAACTTCTCTTGATTGTTTGGTCAGATACAGGCTTATTGACTCAGGTACGCTGGCAAGGTTGCAGAGTTTTCTTTTCTTGGCTTCAGAATGCCACTCTTTACTATAATTATCACCTTCAAATAATACTCTATCTGATTCGAGAATATACTTTTTCAGTACCTGGAAAATGGCCTCATCCTTGTTTATGCCCTTTTTAATAATAACATCCACATCTTTCTTAAACTGAGTCAACTGATAAGCAACCGCAGCATTGAGAACAATCATTGCAGGACTGCAATTTGCTGAAGACCCTACAGCTCTGAACTCGAACTTGTTGCCAGTAAAAGCGAATGGAGAAGTTCTGTTTCTGTCAGTATTATCGAGCAGAATTTCAGGTATTTTGCCAATCCCAAGTTTAAGTTCGGTCTTCTGAGCCGGCGTCATTTTTTTATCCGTTACTTTCCGTGTTATATTCTCAAGCATATTTATCAGGTAAGTACCAAGAAAGACTGAAATTATTGCCGGAGGAGCTTCATGACCTCCAAGCCTGTACGAGTTTGATTCATTCATTACAGATGCTCTGAGAACGTCGTTGCTGTCATTCACAGCTTTGATAACATTTACAAGGAAGGTAAGAAACTGCAAGTTGGTTTTTGGATTTTTCCCGGGAGATAAAAGGTTTACTCCGGTATTTGTAGCCATCGACCAGTTATTGTGCTTACCTGAACCGTTGATTCCTGCAAATGGTTTTTCGTGAAATAAAACTCTGAATTTATGTTTTCGGGCAACCTTTCTCATAACATCCATCAGCAGCAGGTTGTGATCAACAGCGAGGTTTACCTCCTCGAAGATCGGAGCACTTTCGAACTGATTCGGCGCTACTTCATTATGACGTGTCTTAACCGGAATTCCGAGTTTATAAGCCTCACATTCGAAGTCTTCTATGAAAGCCATAACCCTTTCTGAAATAGATCCGAAATAATGGTCGGATAACTGCTGATCTTTTGATGACTGATGACCCATCAGAGTCCTTTCTGCCAGAACTATATCAGGTCTCGCATAATACAAAGCATCATCAATCAAAAAATATTCCTGCTCACATCCAAGAGTTGCAATTACTTTGGTAACATCTTTATCAAAATACTGGCAGACGTCAACTGCTGCTCTGTCGAGTTCAGACAGGGCTTTCAGAAGGGGAGCTTTATAATCAAGAGCTTCCCCTGTCCATGAAACGAATATTGTTGGTATACAGAGGGTAGTGCCGACAATAAACACCGGTGACGAAACATCCCATGCAGTATATCCTCTTGCCTCAAAGGTATTGCGGAGACCACCGCTCGGGAAACTGGAAGCATCCGGTTCAGACTGTACCAGAACTTCGCCTGAGAATTTCTCAACAACTTGTCCATTTTCAACAATCTCAATAAATCCATCATGTTTTTCAGCGGTTCCATCGGTAAGAGGGTGAAACCAGTGAGTATAATGAGTTACACCTTTACCGGTGGCCCATGCTTTGAGCCCCATAGCAACCTGGTCAGCCTCCTGCCGGGTTAAGGATTTTCCCTCATCAATTGCACGTTTCACTACCCTGTATGCCTCTTTAGAAAGGAAGCGCTCCATTTTAGGAAGATCAAAAACATTTTCTCCGTAGTATTCGGAAACAATTTTTGAAGATAATTCAGTTTCAAGAGGCATTCTGTTGAATAATTCTTTTAATGCCATAAATCTTAATGTCGCCATAAAATAGTTTTAATAGAGTTTTGTAATTGAGGCCGCAATTATACATATTTTTTCATGAAATATCTTAAAACCCCCACCTTTTGTTAAAAAATTGTGTATAATTTTAATAATACTCCCTGTTTTTTGACTTATTTCAGAAAAATATGAAAAATAAAAGGTTATCGGAATGATAACCTTTGTATTTAAATAATGGTTTGTTTGGTTATTAATTATCGTAATAAAGTGCGAATTCGTAAGGATGAGGACGCAAAGACAATTCGGAAATTTCATTTTTTATTTTGTACTCGATGTATGTTTCAATTACATCGGCTGTAAATACCTCACCTTTGGTAAGGAAGGCGTAGTCTTTTTGCAATGCCATTAATGACTCAGAAAGAGAACCCGGGACATTTTTGATCCTGGCCTTATCTTTTCCGGTAAGTTCATAGATATTTTCATCCAAAGGTTTGCCCGGATCGATTTTGTTTTCAATACCGTCCAGAGCAGCCATTAAGATAGCAGTAAAGGTTAGATAACCATTACAGGTAGGATCCGGACAACGGAATTCAAATCGTTTTGATTTCGGATTGGTTGAATACATGGGTATTCTGACTGCCGCAGAACGGTTACGTGCAGAATACACCAGGTTAACAGGTGCTTCGAAGCCTGGCACTAATCGTCTGTACGAATTTGTTGTGGGAGCTGCGAAAGCGAGTAATGCACCAGCGTGTTTTAATACTCCGCCTATTGCCCATAAACCTTCCTGAGACATTCCGGCATATTTATTTCCTGAAAAAAGATTTTTACCTCCTTTCCATATCGAAAAGTGAACATGCATCCCGCTTCCATTATCCTGAAAAATAGGTTTAGGCATAAAAGTCACTGTTTTACCATGTCGCAAAGCAACATTTTTAATAATGTATTTGTACCACATTAATTGATCGCTCATTGTTAAAAGATCGGTAAATTGCATATCAATTTCACTTTGTCCTCCTGTGGCTACTTCATGATGATGAGCTTCTACTTTAATTCCTATTTTTCTCATTTCTTTTACCATTTCGGCTCGTAAATCGCTATAAGTATCAGTAGGACTTACAGGGAAGTATCCCCCTTTGTAACTTGGTTTATATCCCAGGTTTGGCTCTTCAATACGGTTTGAATTCCAGGCACCTTCAACTGAATCAATATGGTAGAAGCCTGTATTTTGTTTTTGATCGAAACGAATTTCATCAAAAATGAAAAATTCTGGCTCGGGTCCAACATAAGCTGTGTCCCCGATATGGGTTTTTTTTAGATAAGCAGCTCCTTTTTTGGCTATATCACGCGGATCCCTTGTATAACTTTCCAATGTTATTGGATCAAGAATATCCGCAATTACACTGATGGTTGGTTCTTTAAAAAACGGGTCAATTTTAGCCGTCGATGGATTAGGAATGGCGAGCATATCGGATTTATGAATGTCCTGCCAGCCTCTGATTGACGATCCATCAAAGCCCAGACCTTCTTTAAAAGTATCTTCATCCCATAAATCAATAGGATAACAACAATGTTGCCAGGTTCCAAGCAGATCAACAAATTTAAGATCGACTGTTTCCGCTTCATGTTTTTTTGCAAAATCTAAGAATTCTTTTGGTGTCATAAGAAATATAATTACAGGTTATTATAAATAATTATGCATAAATAGATTTTCTCATATAAATGTTGACTTAAATTAAAGTCAAATAAGTATTCAATAATTTAAATTAATAAAACCTGATATTAACCCTGATTCAGTAAGTAAAAATAGCTATTTTATAATATGTACCCTCTTTAATTATATATATTTTTTGTTAAGTATCACTTTTTTTATCAACATACCCCTTTTTTTAACCCTGCTATAGGTTTTTTTATGGTTTTAATGAAATATTCAGTTTTTCGTATCATTACTAAGACAGATATTTTAAATATTGTCTGCACAAGTTTATTAAACAACTCATTATCTGCACATTACGTTTTTATTGATTCAACTTTTCCTGTCTTCATCCGGATATAAAATATTTATTAATATCCGAATGCAGAGTCTGATATGTAATAATGGCGCAAAAGTCAAACCATCCCTGGTTATTTCAATTTATGCTTTTCAAAATATTCTGATACTCTCAATTACAGAACGGGCAACAATTTAGTGGCAGCTCAGAGTTTTAATGAAAATTTGTTATATTTGTCGCCTGTATTAAAAAAGGTAAATTTCTATTAATTATTAAAGAAAATATTAGATGTCAGCACTTCAATTTTTACGCGAGAAAGCCGGAGTATTAGTTGCGGGATTAATTGGTTTTTCACTTTTTCTGTTTGTTGTCAGTGACTTCTTCGGAAAAGGAAGAGGGCAGAGACTGAAGCAGAAAAAATATTATGAGATCGGCCAGATCGGCGGAGAATATATTTCATATCAGGATTATGAATTAAGATTACAAAACCTTTTAGAGATCTATAAACTATCCGGAAGATCGAATGTTGATGAAGCGACTAATGAGTCATTAAGAGAACAGACCTGGCAGCAGATGGTAAGAGAAAAAATCCTTGATCCTCAGTACAAAAAACTTGGATTAGGAGTCAGCACTGAAGAGGTTGACGAATTGGTTCTCGGAAACAATCCCCATCAGATTGTTCAGCAATTATTCACCGATCAGCAAACCGGAACTTTTAATAAATCCTTTCTTGTGAACTTCCTGAAACAGACTGAAGTTGACGAAACAGCAAAAAAATACTGGTTATTTTTTGAAAACGAGATTGTAAATGACCGGACAAATACAAAATATAATAATCTTGTTTCCAAAGGACTTTTTGTGACTTCAAAACAGGCAGAATTTGATAAGAATCTTAATGGGAATATTGTTGATTTCAGTTACATTCTTAAAAATTATGCATCGGTACCAGATTCTTCGATTAGAATCCATGAGAGTGATTTAGAGGCATATTATGCAAAACACAAAGAAAACTACAAAAGAACAGCATTAAGAGACATTGAATATGTGACATTTGATGTTATCCCATCTGAAGATGATCTGAAACAGGCTGAACAATGGATCAATAAAACAAAAGAAGAATTTGAATCAGCACCCGATCCTGCTGAATATATTAATCTCAGTGCAGACACAAGATATGTTGGCTTTTTCGTTCCGCTAAGCAGCGTTCCTGAAAACCTTAAGGATTGGGTGAAGAAAGAAGATTTAAAGAGTGTTTTCGGACCTTACGTTGAGAATGGTTCATATAAAGTAGCAAGACTAATTGCTGTTGGCGACAGACCTGATTCTGTACATGTTCGTCATATACTTTTATCAACTGGCAAGACAAGAACATTGGACGTTGCAAAACAACAGGCCGACAGTCTTATTAAATTAATTAAATCAGGAACACCCTTTGAAACACTTGCTAAGGCAAATTCTGATGATCAGGGTTCAGCTAAAATTGGTGGTGACCTTGGCTGGTTTCCTGAGGGCAAAATGGTAGTGCCTTTTAACAATGCCTGTTTCACAGGTAAAAAAGGTGAAATAAAAACAGCCGAAACAACCTTTGGAATTCATATAATTGAAATTCTTGCACAATCAAAAGAATCACGCAAATATAATATTGGATATATTGACAGGAAAATTGCACCCGGTACTCTGACTAATCAGAAAGCCTATAGTGAAGCAAGTCAGTTTGCCGGAATGAATGATACGTACGAGAAATTCACAAAAACAATTACTGAAAAAGGCTTGAACAAAAGAGTTGCTAATTCTGTAGCGCCCCAGCAAAAAACTTTACCCGGACTAGAAAATCCAAGGTCTTTGATTATGTCTTTATTTCAGGCTGAAAAAGGGAAAATTATTCTTGATAACAGTCAACAGGCAGTTTTTGAAGTCGGGGAAAAGTATGTAGTAGCGTATTGTACAAAGGTTCAGGAGGATGGAATTGCTTCTCAAAAAGATGTTGAGAATGATATCAAGTTCGCTCTTTTAAAAGACAAAAAAGCTGAACTCATTTCTGCAGAATTTAATAAGAACAGCAGCTCTGGAAAAACTATTGATGACATTGCCCGGATTATGGGGCTAACTGTCCAGGAGGCCGCCAAGGTAAATTTCAGATCATACACTGTTCAGGGGGCAGGCACTGAACCCGCATTGATTGCTGCTGCATCTGTTGCTAAGCAGGGAATACTTGCCGGTCCGATTAAAGGCAATGATGGGGTTTATATGCTGGTTGCCAATAACCTATCCGCTACGCAGGGGGAAGATCTGAAATTATTACAAAACAGGATGAAAACTACCTTCCAGATGAGAGGTTCTTATGAAGCCTATGATGCTCTCCGCAAGAGTGCAAACATTATAGATAAAAGGTATAAGTTCTATTAATAGAATTTCAAATTTAATATGGGGGGTATTCTATTTAACGGGTACCCTTTTTTTTGTTTAAATGAGACACTCAGATGTAAGGAGGATCTGGACGATTACCCCAGTGAAATCTTTTTAAGCATGTAACGCCCCTCTGTCTCGCCCAGGCGGTACATCTCCCCCAAAAAGAATCTGTTTAAACATGAAGCACCCCTCTGTCGCTGCGCGACATCTCCCCTAAAGGGGCGAAAATACTCATCCGTTTAGTTGAATTGCACTTTTGTGCTGGGATTTCTCCCCCTCCA
>JBEKDR010000059.1:0-23638 GCA_050014255.1 Bacteroidales bacterium
AGCCTTCGCCCTGCAGAGAAAAAAACTCCTCTACCACAGGAAGTTTTGCTCCATCTGATATAATATCTCTCTCCTTTTCCACTATTTTATATTTCAAATCTATCTTTTTGTTCCGAATAGCAATGTATATTCAGAAGGCATAGCAGTTTTTAACCATTTATCAGGAATAAACTTCCAGTTATTCAATGGCGCCGGGTTTATTGTTTTTTTTGATTCAATTGCTTTTAACATATAATATCTTAAATCGCGATTGGTAGATGAAATGAGTCTTTTTCTGAGTTCATCTTTAGCTATTCCGGCGCCTTCAGTAAAATGTCCGCCTCCACCATTTCCCCTGTATGAGTTAACGGCAACCCTGTACATTTTATTTTTATCAAAAGGCCTGCCATCGGTAAAACCTGTAATATTTATTCTGGCTCCTTCCGGTTTGCTTACGTCAACTGTATAATTAATCCCGGACGCTGAATCAAAATTGTATGGTTGGTTTATAAACCATGCTTTACCATTTGTCATGGTTAGTTTTCCATCCTTTCCTGTGTGCAATTTAAGTAATAAATCACCCGGGCCTTTCATTGTATTAATCCATTCCGAATATGAAAACTCGAGATATTTCTGAACCTCACCGCCCGACAAAGACATTGTGTAAAGCATATTTTCAAATCTATAGAGCTTAAACATATCTCCTACTGTTATAGGACCTTTACTAATCTGAACATCAAAAGAGAGTGGTGCTGCAAATGAAATATCGGCACCCGTTATCTCAAGTTGGATTGTATGAATCATGTCAACGAATGCTGATGAACCAAAATAAGCATCTCTTGACGTGATTGTTGCCAATGAAATGCCAATTGACCTGTTTACATATTCATCAATTATTTTATACTGTGCAGCAAACTTTGTAATGAATTCAGGATCGGGTTTAAAATCAGCTACATTTATTATTCTGCCTGTAATCTTCATTTGTTTCTTTCCTTTAATCTTCCTTGAAGCAAAGGTTATATCTGCTTCAGCCAGCTTTTCGGATCTGCTGCCTCCATTAAGGATCAATATGGTATCGCCTGCTGAATTGACGAACTTTTCATTTGCCACTTTATGGTCATGACCAGTAAAGATTATATCAAAGCCAGGGACATTGTATGCTACAGCAGCTGAGCCATTTTCAGTCAGATTATTAGTCTGCTGTAACTTTACGTCAGTCCTGTCCCACCCTGAATGGAATAGTCCAACCACAAGGTCGGGTTTTTCATTTAAAATAACAGGCATCCAATGTTGAGCAGTTTCAACCATATCTTTAAATTCTATACCGGAATATAACTGAGGTGGCAGCCAATTCGGAATTGCTGGTGTGACCAGACCAAAAACAGCAATCTTAATCCCATTTTTTTCAATAATCTGATAAGGTTTGAAATATGGTTTACCTGATTTAATATCAACAGTATTTGCGGCCAGTAACGGGAAGTTATCATTTTTAATTAACCTGTCGTAAACTCCATGGCCGGCTTCAATATCGTGGTTACCAACAGTAGCTGCATCATATCCCATATAATTCATTGCTTCAGATACAAAATGGGGTTGCACAGTGTCAATATAATTATAGTAATATGCTTCTGGTTGTCCCTGGAGATTATCACCATTGTCAAGAAGCAGGGTGGCGTCTTTTTTCTTTCTGATTTGCTTAATATAATTAAATGATGACGCCATGGAAACGTTCATCTTTTCTTTTTCAATGAAATCGTATGGAAGTATAACACCGTGCACATCAGTCGTTTCGAATATACTGATACTCTTTTTCCCGGTAACAGAACATGAAACCAGAAGCAATAATAGGAGTAATTCAATAGTCAGATAGCTAATAAACCTTTTCATCATAATTAAAAATATTTTTAATGCCCAAACTTATGAAAGAATAATCATTTTTAATTATTATGATAGATGTTATTGATCATTTAAGCCTGATAAGTTTATATTTGCTCAGAAAAACTTCAGTATGGTAATAACAGGATTGGAATCAATTTTGAATGAGTTTCCTGCTAAGCTTAAAGGGAAAAAAATCGGGATTCTATGCCATGCTCCCAGTGTTACAAAAGACTTCGGACATATTTCCGATATATTTCATCGGATGAAAGTCTGCAAATTGGCAGCTCTTTTCGGACCGCAGCATGGCATTCACGGCCAGACCCAGGATAATATGATTGAGTGGCAAAGTCAGATGCATCCGGTTTTCAATATTCCTCTTTATAGCCTTTATGGGGAGAATCGTAAACCCACTCCGGAAATGCTTAATGGAATTGATGTTTTTTTAATTGACCTGCAGGATGTTGGAGCCCGATTGTATACATATATATGGACAGTAAAGCTTTGTATGGAAGCATGCACTGAAGCAGGGATCCCGGTGTGGTTGCTTGACAGGCCAAATCCTATTGCCCGACTTCCCTTTGATGGTCCGGTTCTGAAGAAAGAGTATTTCACATTCGTCGGAGGTGCATCAATTCCGCTATGCCATCGAATGACAATAGGGGAAATGGCACTTTGGATCAAAGAGAAATATTTCAGGAGTTGCGACCTGAATGTTGTGAGGATGAAAAACTGGAGAAGATTTTCATTATTCAGTGATACTGGTCTTCCCTGGATTTTACCTTCGCCAAATATACCGACAGTTCAAACTGCTATGGTATATCCCGGTACAGTACTAATTGAGGCACTTAATCTTTCTGAAGGAAGAGGCACAACTATACCATTTGAGATATTTGGCGCTCCATTTATTGATTCGGAAAAACTTAAAAAGAATCTTGACTACAGACATATTGAAGGATGTGTGTTCAGAACTCATGATTTCATTCCCACATTCCATAAATTCTGTGGAGAGATTTGCTACGGATTGCAGATACATATTACTGATATAGACCGATTTAAGCCTGTAGGGACTGCGTTGGAAATCTTTAATGCAATAATTGAAACGACCCTGCCTGATACTCTCAAATTTAAGTCGCCACCATACGAATATGAATACAACCTGATGCCATTTGATATACTTTCAGGTGATTCAGGCATGAGGGAATCATTAATTTCCAGGAATAATATCAAAGTCGAAAAAGAAAGATGGGCAAATGAAATTGTAGAATTCAGAAAGGAATTCGGGCAAATTGCAATTTACTCTGAGTAATCTGAATTAAGCCGTCTTTTAAGTCTGACTCTTACCGTTTAAGGTTTTTCACCAGTTTTTCAATAAGGTTTTGTGACAGAATGGGTTTAATTACATAATCATCAAACCCGGAATTCAGAATCTTTTCTTTATCACCCAAAAGGCCATAGGCTGTTTGTGCGATGACAATAATATCCTTACGGGCTTCCCTTATTTTGGACAATGCTGCATAACCATCCAGCACAGGAAGCTGAATGTCCATCAAAATAATAT
The DNA here is from genome assembly GCA_050014255.1 of Bacteroidales bacterium. Lineage (GTDB taxonomy): Bacteria > Bacteroidota > Bacteroidia > Bacteroidales > VadinHA17 > LD21. Next base: position 3,416 of record JBEKDR010000059.1, read on the forward strand.
CAATATCAGGATTATTTAATACTACACTTACTGCCTCTTGTCCATCGCCGGCATTAAGTATTACCACCCCGGCCTTTTCAAGTATTTTATTCAGATATAATCTGCTTGACAGGTCGTCCTCGACAATTAAAATTTTCTTCCCTCTTAAAAACTCGTTTTCCATTGTGACAATTTTATTCAAAAAGTCCGTCATCCCTAAGCAGAAGCAATATAGCGGAATGTGATACTATTACATATTTCTCCATATTGAATTCTATTTCTATTGCACTGTTCTGAAGGTACACTGCCTGATCACCCTCCTTTGGCTGAAGCGGAACATATTTTGGTTCGTCAGACCGGTTTTTCCAGGGTTCATCGGCATCATTCACTGAAGGTATCGGATACCCCGGACCAACTTTGACAACATAACCCATCTGAACCTTCTCATTTTCGTTTACTCCCGGAGGAAGCAACAATCCGCTTTTTGTCTTTGACTGAGGAATTTTGGGTTTGATAAGAATTCTGTCGCCAATGACAATCAGTTTATGCAGATCCTTTTCATCTAATAATACACTCATACGCCTTCAATAATTGACAAAAGTATTATTTTTTATACATATTTAAATCTTTTTTGCCACAAAGACGCTAAGACGCTAAGATATTCACTATTGATTATAATTCTTGGTGCAACTTCGTGCCCCTGCCTGCCGCCTGCCTGCCGGTAGGCAGGGCAGGAAGGTTTGCGCCTTGGTGGCCCCTATTTTGAATAATGAAAAAGCTGAAAATAATATTTGACAAACCTTAACACCAGATTACAGAAGAAGAAACCTGTGCAGAGCATTATAGAATCAAGTAAATGTATTAATTTTCAACAATGAATTCAGATGTCTACAAAACGATAACTTCATCCTCGCAGGGTATATATAAAGAAAAAGGGAGCAGGTTTATCTCTTTTGCATTTCCAATCTCCGGTCAGGAAGAAATAAAACCAATTATTGATAAAATTAAAAAGGAACATCATGAAGCCAGGCATCACTGTTATGCCTATATGCTTGGACACGAAAGAATTATCTGGAGAGTGAATGATGATGGAGAACCTTCGGGTACCGCCGGAAAACCAATTCTGGGTCAGATAAGTTCATTTGGATTGACGAATATTCTTATAGTAGTAAGCAGATATTTTGGAGGTACCTTACTGGGAGTTAGCGGTTTAATAAATGCTTACAGGTCTGCTGCAATGGCTGCAATACAAAATGCAGAACTGACAGAAAAAACGGTAAATGAGTATTATGAAATCACTTATCCATATATTTCAATGAATGATGTCATGAGGATCCTTAAGGAAGAAAACCTTGGACAATCAGAACAATCATTTGATCTTGAATGCCGTATCTTATTAAATTTCAGAATATCGGTAAAAGAAAAAGTTCTAAATCGCCTCTCACGCATCGATGGTCTTAAATACAGATATATTGAGACTCGTTAAGGCATTATTCTAATTAAAAGTTTTTAATTAATTATCAACATTAAATGAAGTTGAGACAATTCTTGACTAAATTTGGTACCAGATCAGTCATGTGCATCTAATGTGCCATATTAATGAAAAACAGAAGCTTAGTATCAATAGATGATTTTTCCACAGATGAGATCCTGAGGATTCTTGATCTGACCGAAGAATTCGAAAAAGAACCAACACAAAAACTACTTGAAGGCAAGGTTATTGCAACATTGTTTTTTGAGCCTTCTACCCGTACAAGATTAAGTTTCGAAAGTGCAATTAACAGGTTAGGCGGGAAGATTGTGGGATTTTCTGATGCTTCAAGTTCAAGCGTTTCTAAAGGTGAGACATTAAAGGATACTATCCTGACAGTTAACAATTATTGCGATCTCATAGTTATGAGGCATCCTATTGAAGGGAGTGCAAGATATGCCAGTGAAATTGCTGATGTACCGGTAATAAATGCCGGTGATGGTGCAAACCAGCATCCAACCCAAACACTGCTTGATCTCTATTCAATCCGTAAAACCCAGGGAAGGCTTGATAATCTGAATATTTTTATGGTGGGTGATCTTAAATATGGAAGGACAGTTCACTCTCTGATGATGGCAATGTCAAGGTGGAATACAACTTTCAATTTCATCTCACCGGAAGAGCTTAAAATGCCCGATGAATTTAAACTTTACCTTGACAACCTCGGCCTTAAATACTATGAGCACAATGATTTTACGGATATAATATCAAAAGCTGATATAATATATATGACACGTGTCCAAAAGGAGAGATTCTCAGATCCTATAGAATATGAGAAGGTTAAAAATGTATATGTTTTAAGAAACTCGATGCTGAAAAATACAAAACCTAACATGCGGATATTACACCCTCTGCCAAGGGTAAATGAGATACATCAGGATGTGGATAGCAATCCAAAAGCCTATTATTTTGAACAGGCTCTGAACGGAGTCTTTACACGTCAGGCTATTGTATGTTCACTTTTAGGAATTAAATAAAAAGGGCCAGAGTGATGAAGGAAACAAAACAAATGAGCGTCAGTGCCATTCAGAATGGCACTGTTATCGACCATGTGCCGGCAAGAAATCTCTTTAAGGTAATTCAAATACTTGGTCTGGACCGCATAGATAACCAGATTACCTTTGGAACAAACCTTGAGAGTAAAAAACTTGGGAGAAAAGCTATTATCAAGATCTCCGGCGTCTTTTTTGAAGATGAAGATATAAACAGGATTGCTCTTGTAGCTCCAGATGCCAAATTAAATATTATTAAAGACTATGAAGTTGTTGAGAAAAAAGTTGTTGAAGTGCCGGATAATATAGTCGGGATAGCTAAGTGCATGAATCCAAAATGTATAACAAATTTCGAATCCGTAATCACAAGATTCAAAGTTGTTTCAAAAAAGAATGTGTCTCTGAAATGTCATTATTGTGAAAAAATCACTACCCAGGAGAATATGCAAATAATATAGCTGTTCTTTAACCCCTATTAGGGATTAAGGACCTACCTGAGCCTGTCGTAGGATTTTACAAGCTTGTCATCTTTTTTAATTCCCCGGTAAGCTAAAATCGAAAAAATTAAGATGAGTATAGGCAGGATCATCTTAAATCCAGGAATTAGTTTTGCTTCAAACTTAGAAATAATTCTGAATGAAACATGGATAGAAGCAATTACAAATACTGCAGAAAGTATTATCAATAATAATGAGAGCCACAATTGAACCTTCCTGTTTTTAAAGATAAATATTGTGATTAGCGAAGCTGCTGCAATTATAATAATTAAAACAGATAATGGTATAAGCTTTTCAATCATTTCCGGAGCTTGTCCAACATTATTGCGCATTATTTCATAAAATGAAACATTTAAGACAGATCCTGTTCTCTCTGAAAAACTTAAAAAATCCCATTTAAGGAAAGTTAATGTCAAAAGTGTTATCAGAAACAGATATAAGGATTGAATACGCTGAATCATAGAAAGTGTTTTTTGAATTACAACAAAAGTAATTTCTTTTTATTAATTATGTAGCAGTCGTGGTCTTCTTCAGAAATACAGAAATGGGTTTTTTATGAAAATTTAACATAATATTCATGTTTTACACCATAAATGATACTAATAAAAGCTATACATTTGGCAGTTTATTAACATTTTAAATCAGATTTTATCAAGTAATAATACTATATGAATCTATTGTTACTCTTTTATTCTGTTAAATGTTCAAACTTAATCAATCCAACAAATTATGTTAGAGAAAAAATTTGTTAAACTGCTTATAATAATTGCATTTTCAGGTGTTTTGAGCTCATGCCATTCCGGAGCGCCTGATCAAAAAACTATTAACAGACAAGCTGTCAGTCTAAGAGTTGAAGGAGTAATTGTAAATCCGACAGTATTAGATCAAACCATAACCATTTCCGGGACATTGAAGCCATTTGAAGAAACAGTATTAATGCCTGAAGTCGCTGGCCGCGTAGTTGATATCAATTTGTCCGAAGGTGGGTTTGCAAAAAAGGGAACCTTACTGGTAAAACTTTTCGATGGTGATTTGCAGGCGCAGTTAAAAAAGTCGCAGGCCCAGCTCCAGTTAGAAGAGCAAACAGAAAATCGCCAGAGTGAGTTGATGAAAGTGAGTGGAATAAGTCAATTGGATTTAGACCAGACAATATTGCAGATAAACTCTATTAAAGCTGATATTGAAGTATTGAATGTACAAATTAACAAAACAGAGGTTCGTGCACCGTTTGATGGAACTATCGGATTACGGAACATTAGTATTGGTGCACAGGTTACGCCTGCAACTGCTCTGGCTACAATTCGTGATGTCCGGCATTTAAAATTAGATTTCAGTGTACCTGAAAAATATAGTAGTATTATAAAGCCTGGGTTTAAAGTAAAATTCACTGTTCAGGGGAACGACAATAAGTACGATGCAACTGTTATGGCAACAGAACAGGGAATCGAATCAGAGACTCGTAATTTAAATGGACGAGCCGTAGTTGAAGGCAGTATTACATCGCTCATTCCCGGTGAATTTGCAAATGTTGAGTTAAGGTTAGGCGAAGATAAAGATGCACTAATGGTTCCTACTGAAGCGGTCATCCCCCAGGCAAGATCTAAACAGCTGATTGTCGCTAAACAGGGAAAGGCAACCTTTGTAACAATAAAAACAGGTATACGGAATTCTTCGTCAGTACAGGTGATTAGCGGTATCAATCCTGGTGATACTGTGGTTACAACCGGAATACTTTTTCTTAAACCAAATGCTGTTTTAAAATTTTCTAAAGTTAAAAGAGATCCGTCATGACATTATCCGATTTTGCAGTAAAACGGCCGGTAGCCTCAATTGTAATGAGCCTGATCATTGTACTGTTTGGTGTTGTGGGCTACAATTTCCTTGGAGTACGTTTATATCCTGCAATTGATCCTCCGACTATAAATGTTCAAACTTCTTATGCTGGTGCGAATGCTGAAATTATGGAATCACAGATTACCGAGCCGTTGGAAAAAGCAATTAACGGGATTGAAGGTGTCAAATCCATTTCTTCGTCATCTACAGTCGGGAGCAGTAACATCACCGTAGAATTTAATGTTGGCGCAGATCTTGAAAGAGCTGCGAATGATGTCCGTGATAAAACTGCACAGGCGGCCCGAAGTTTACCTCAGGATATAGATGCTCCTCCTATTGTAAGCAAAGCCGATGCCAACAGCGATCCCATACTCACGCTGGCGGTTCAAAGTACCACCTTGACTGCCACAGATCTGAGCGATTATGCAGAGAATGTTTTACAGGAAAAACTGCAGACAATTCCAGGTGTGAGCTCTGTCGTACTTTTTGGACAAAAACGTCCTGCAATGAGACTTTGGTTGAATCCTGATAAGATGGCAGCATTCAACATAACCGCTCAAGACGTCTTTTCAGCGCTGAATAATGAAAACATTGACTTACCCGGAGGAAAAATCAGGGGCAGCGGTACAGAGCTTTTAGTCAAGACTCATGGCTTGTTAGTTACCGAAGATGATTTTAATAATCTGATTATCAGGCAATCCAACGACCAGATAATTAAGCTTAGCGATATCGGCGAGGCAATCCTTGGTCCGGAGAATGACGAAACCGAAGTTAAGCTGAATGGTGCCGAGGGTATTATGCTGGCTGTGATTCCGCTGCCTGGAGCCAACACAATTGACATTGCTGACGAGTTTTATAAAAGGTTTGATGATATTCAAAAAAATCTTCCAAGCGGTTTGACATTATATGTTGGCTATGACAGATCAAAGTTTGTGCGTCAATCTGTAAAAGATGTAACAGAAACGTTGATTATCGCAATCTTACTCGTAGTGATTATTATATTCCTGTTTTTCAGGGATTGGGTAATAGCATTACGTCCATTGATAGATATACCCGTCTCGCTTATTGGTTCATTCTTTATAATGTATATTTTCGGGTTTTCGATAAACGTACTTACCTTGCTAGCCATTGTGCTGGCGACAGGCCTCGTTGTAGATGATGGTATTGTTGTAACTGAGAATATTTTCAAAAAAAGAGAGCTTGGAATGGACAGATGGACAGCAGCATTGCATGGCACACGTGAAATTTTCTTTGCTGTCATCTCCACCTCTCTGACTCTGGCAGTTGTTTTTATCCCGGTTATCTTCCTGAAGGGATTCACCGGACGATTGTTTCGTGAATTCGGTATCGTTTTGGCCGGAGCTGTATTAATTTCAGCATTTGTTTCTCTTACACTGACGCCAGTGCTTAATATAAGATTAGGCGGATCACGAATAGGTCATTCGCGTTTTTACAATGTTACCGAACCTTTTTTTGTTAATCTGGATAAAGGTTACAGAACTTTGCTTAGATATGTTATTAAACACAAATGGATTCCAATTACTGTACCTTTTGTCTGTTTAATGATGATTTTTGTTTTTGCGCGGCTGTTGAAATCAGAATTGGCGCCATTGGAAGACCATAGTATTCTGAGAGCTTCAATTACTTTACCAGAAGGGGCAGATTTTGATTATACAAACTCTCTTGTAGACAGGATTTCTCAGCAAATGCTGGATAGTATTCCTGAAACACGTTTAACATTTGCAAGGACCGGTGGTGGTGGTGGTGGAGCATCCAGTACAAATCTTGGTGGTATAAATTTATTTCTGACAGAACCTAATCAGAGAAGAGTTTCACAGCAACAGGTTTATGATAAGTTAATAAGGATCTATAGACGTTATTCAGAAGCCAGAATTATTCCGAATCAGGAACAGACTATTGCCACTTCTATGGGCTCAGGATCGCAGTTACCGGTTCAATTTGTAATACAAAACTTAGATTTTGATAAGCTTCAACAGGTACTTCCAAAATTTCTGGATGAAGCAAGAAAAGACCCTATATTTAGTAATGTTGATGTTAATTTAAAATTCAATAAGCCGGAAATTAACCTCTCTGTTGATCGTCTTAAAGCTACGAATCTTGGTGTAAATGAATCTGACATATCAACCACTTTACAGTTAGCCTTAAGTGGCCGCAGATATGACTATTTCCTTCGTAATGGAAAACAGTACCAGATAATAGGACAGGTTGAACGTTCTCAACGCAGCCAGCCTGCAGATATTACTTCATTATACGTAAGAAGCAGGGCTGGCAGGTTGATACAACTCGATAACCTGGTAAAGACTGAAGAAAGCAGCAGTCCTCCTACTTTGTATCATTTTAACAGGTACAAATCTGCTACTATTTCTGCTTCTCTTGCACAGGGAAGGACTCTGGGTGAAGGAATTACTGAAATGCGTAAGATTGCAGGAAAACTTCTTGACACCTCCTTTCATACAGATCTCTTCGGATCGTCGCGTGACTTTGTAGAAAGCAGTTCGAATATCTCATTCGCGCTGGTATTCGCATTAATTCTGATCTATCTCATACTTGCAGCTCAGTTTGAGAGTTTCCGCGATCCATTTATTATTATGATTACTGTACCATTAGCACTTGCCGGCGCCTTGCTATCATTGTTATTGTTTAAACAAACATTGAATATATTTTCTGAGATTGGAATGATTATGCTAATTGGAATAGTTACCAAGAATGGCATCCTGATTGTGGAATTTGCCAATCAGAAACGTAAAGCAGGACTCAGAATTGGAGAGGCAGCATTTGAAGCTGCAGCTTTACGGTTGCGCCCAATATTAATGACTTCACTGGCGACCACGTTCGGAGCTCTGCCCATTGCATTGGCATTAGGCGCTGGCGCACAAAGCCGCGTTCCTTTAGGAATTGTTGTTGTAGGAGGATTACTTTTTGCTTTGATACTTACTTTGTTTGTTATTCCGGTGATGTATGTATTAATGGCTGACAAAAAGTTGCAACATACAACTTCAGACACAATAAAAAATAAGATTGAGTGAAAAATCCTATTTCAATGAAGAAATTTATTCTGAATTTAAGCTTAATTGTACTTATTTTCCCTATAACTTATGCTCAGAATGCTCTTACTGAACAGGATGCAATCAGTATAGCATTGAAGTATAATTATGACATTCTGGTCGCCCGTAATAATGCCAGCACCGACAGTGTTAATAACACCCCGGGAAATGCAGGTATGTTGCCAAACATAAGCATAAACGCTTCAGAAAGTTATTCGGCGGCTAATAATATCCAACAAAAATTTTCGGACGGAACTTCATTAAACTCATCCAATGTCAATTCCAATTCCTTAAATGCAAGTGTCGGCCTAAACTGGACTTTATTTGATGGAGGTAAAATGTTTGTCACGAAAAGAAAGTTGAATGAGATTCAGGCTTTAGGTGAAATTCAATTCAGGGATGGAGTGTTGCAAACTGTATATGATGTGATTCTGGCATATTATGACGTAGTGAGACAAAAACAGGAACTGGCTTCTATTAACGAAGTCATTACCTATAATTTAGAACGTGTAAAAATATCCCAAACATCTTATGATGCGGGACTTTCTCCAAAAACAAACTTATTGCAGGCTAAAATTGATCTGAATGTCTATCAGGAAAATGCTATAAATCAGCAATCAATAATAATTGCTGCAAAAAGAACGCTAAACAAACTTCTTGGCAGAAATCCGGATATATCATTTGAAGTGCTCGATTCCATACCTATTAACGATTTACTCGATAAACAGGAGTTAGCTAAGAAACTTGATGCAAGCAACACAAGTATATTAGCTTATAAAAAACAAGTTGATATATCCAAACTAAGCTTAAAGGAGATGAATACGCTGTTATTCCCCAGAATAAGCTTTAATACAGGTTATGGTTTGTTCCAAAGCAATACTCCCGGGAGTATTCCCCTAACAAGTCGCACAATCGGGCCATCGATTGGAGGCACTATTTCAATACCTGTTTTTCAAGCAGGAAATGCAGGCAGACAGATAAAAATTGCTAAAATTCAACTTCAATCAGATGAGTATAATCTTGAAAGCATAAGACTGCAAATGAATCAACAATTACAAAATGCACTTACTCAATTTGAAAATCATTTGCAATTATTAAGAATTGAAAAGGACAATGCCATTCTGGCAAAAGAAAATCTGGAAATTTCGATTCAGCGCCTTAGGTTTGGTCAGACAACCTCTCTGGAAGTTAGTCTTGCAGAAGGGAGTTTTGTGGAATCACTTACACGTTTAATCAATTTTGAATATGATTTAAAAGTTGCAGAAACAAAATTGAAACAGCTATTATCCAGATTATAGTAAATTTGAGCCTATACTTACACTATGCAAAAGAAGACTGAACTTATTACCAATAAGGATGGAAGCATATTTCACCTTAATCTGCTTCCTGGTGACATTTCCAATAAAATAATTATTGTTGGTGATCCGGGTCGGGTTGATATGCTCTCATCATTGATGGAGGATATCAGGGTAAGAAAAGAAAACAGGGAGTTCCATACTGTCACCGGGTCATTCGAAAATAGCGAGATAACTGTCATCTCATCAGGCATTGGAACTGATAATATAGATATATTGGTAAATGAGCTCGATGCTATAGTGAATATTGATTTGAATACCGGGATCATTAAGGAAGATCCTGTTTCACTGACATTTATCAGGCTTGGAACATCTGGCGGACTGAGGATGGATATTCCTGCAGGTTCATGCGTACTTACTGAGACTGCAGTTGGTTTTGATGGTCTCCTGCATTTTTATGAAGGTTATGACTGGATACTTGATACCGGATTATCTGATTCTCTGGTAGAATATCTTGAATGGCCCGATACACTCTCCTACCCTTATGCAGTAAATGCGAACAAAGAGCTCATTGATTTATTTCAAAATGAGGACTTCAGGAAAGGAATAACAATATCGGCTCCCGGGTTTTATGCTCCACAAGGCAGAAGACTAAGGCTTGAAACATTTGATAATGAAATAAATAACAAGCTTGCTGAATTTTCCTACAGAGGCAGAACAATCAGCAATTATGAGATGGAGAGTTCGGCCATTTATGGTTTGTCGGCATTGCTTGGACACAAAGCCTTGACAATCTGCCTGGTTATCGGTAACCGTGTTACAGGAGAATTCATCCAGGATTACAAGCCATTAATGAGTGATCTTGCACTTAAAGTATTCAAACATTTCTGAACCGTTGAAATGATTCTTGTATTCAGTCCAAATTTGAATATATTTGTATAACTAACTAGTCAATTTTAAAATATGTCTGAAATCACAACACCAAATAAAAATGTCAGAGATGACGAAATAGATCTTTTGGATCTCTTCAGGAGAATGGGCAATACATTAAACCGGTGGACAAATGCTTTAGGAAAAGCTTTTCTTACATCTGTTGTATTTCTGATCAGACGGTGGTTACCACTGGGATTAAGTGTTATTGCCGGTATAGGCATATCATACTTATTGAAAACGACATCTTCTTCTTTTTTTACATCTGACGTGGTATTCAGAAATAATCTGGCGCTCATGGATATGAAGAAGATGAGAGATAATTCGGGTACCACCTCTGAAATAATCTCAAAAATTAACAAACTCCATACATTTTGTGCTGAAAATAATACAGCAGCTTTGTCACAGGCCCTATCTATGAAACCTGAATCAGTACGAAACATTTCTGATATGGGTGCATATTGGATCATTGATCAGAGCAGGGACGGTATTCCGGATTTTGTGGATTACAAAGGAAATCACAGCGCATATGATACTGTCGATATCAGGATGCAGGACCGGCTGGATGTTCGGGTTAAAATTAATTCTCCGCAGGACTTAAATTTGGTGCGAGATGGTATTGTAAAATTCATAGAGAACGATTCATTGTACCAGCAAAGAAACAGGGTTCGTTTAAGGCAAAACCAGGAATTACTTGCCAGACTTGGTTATGATATAAAGCAATTAGATAGTTTACAAAAGGTTAAATACTTTGAAGAAACACGGAATGTGAAGCCTGCAAGCGGTGGGCAGATAGTCTTTATGCAGGAACAGAAGACTCAGTTAGTCTATAGCGATATTTATTCTCTTTATTCCAGAAAACAGCAAATAGAAACTGATAGAGATTTGTATAAAGGAGTTGTTACTATACTAAGTGATTTTTCTCTGCCTGCCAAAAGAGACAATGGAGGCATGTACTATGGTAAATATGTGATACCGATCTTATTTTTTCTTACATTGTTGATTCTGATTATTATTGCAAACCGGGGCAATCTCGAAGAGATATATAAAAAGTACTAAAAACGCAAAAGGGAGTTTTAGGCTCCCTTTATTCTTTAAGTTCATTTAATCCTTAAAAATTTAGTACTTCAGCATTTTGACTAATTATCATTGATTTGTCTGGTTAGCTTAATCTGTTTGGTATAAATAAGAAGAAAAGAAAACAGAGCAAAAAATGAAACCCCTGCCAGCCTGTTTAGCATGGTTTCAAATATAAAAAAAATCACAGCAGTTACTAAGAACATTCCCAACAGCAGATTATGCTGATTTATTGCTATATATACCATATATACCAGAATACCTGAAAACAGAATCAGTCCAATCAATCCATTTTCGAGTAGAATTTCAAGAAACTGATTATGAGCGTTAAGATTATCATAAAATCCATTAACGTATCCGCGTGAAATGAATTCCTCTTTCAGCTCTTTGGTTGCATCACCGGTTCCTACGCCGAATATAAGATTTTTCCTTATAACACCAAGCGCCGATTTCCAGATTAATAATCGAGGATCATTTTTAAGTGTTTCATGGAAATTCTGTTGCGAAACACCTTCAATTGAAGAGCTTATTCTTTCATTCTTCTTTGCCACTACTGCCAGAATAACCGCTAAAGTGACGAGGCCAAAAAACGCGATCCATTTTGGATATCTTGCATAGAACTTAAATAGAAAATATACTGGAAAAACGATGACTGCTGCAAGAATACCAGCCCGTGCCGAAAGGAGGTAGATTACCATTATAAAAACAAAAATCATGGCAGTCCATAATCCCTTTTTAAAGTGTGTAAGAGAGTTATCAAATAAAGATTCAAATGAAATGAGCACAGAAATTACGATATACATGGCCAGATAGGAAGGATGCACCGGATCAGACAGACGGGCCCCGTAAAAATAGTTCTCATAATCATATTCTGAAGGATGGGGATTGAATATCCAATTATGATTTTGAATGACCAGGGAATGATGTAGTGCATTTCCAAAACAATAAACTATGTAAATAAAAGTGCAAATGGCAAACAATTTTATAATTAGATTGATATTTTTGATGATTCTGGAATTCGGGCAGAAAAGAACTAAAGGAAAGAGGAGGAAAGAAAGTCGTTTAAAGAGTCTTTCAAAACCTGTGCTTAATGATTCAGCCAGGAATAAACCCAATATCTGCCAAAGGAAGAATACCATGAATAGAAAAAATAAGATTGCAGCTTTGTTATTAGTCATAAGGTCCTTTTTAAATCCTGATTTATTTTCTATTATCCAGGATAAAACCCATATAATCATTACAGCAGGTAGGTAATGAATATAAAAAGGTAAAATAATGACTGATAGAAGACAAAAACAATAAGTTAGTCCACCATTCTGGAAAAAATTCTTTAAAATCTCAGACCTTTTCATATTTAAGCAATTGATCACAAACAACATTAAGCTGGTCTGTCGTTATTTCCGGATAAATTGGAATTGAAATAATTTCATCTGTGATACTGCTAGCTATAGTAAAGTCCTCCGGTTTATGCTTCTTATAGCTGTAGGCATCGAGAAACGGAATAGGTTTAGGATAATGGATTCCCCATGAAATATCTTTCTCATCAAGAAGTCTGATAAGCTTTTCTCTATTTCTGCATCTGACAGCAAAGAGATGATAAACATGTTTTTTATCTTGTTCAGCTATAGGTAACTTTAATTCAGTATTGTCTTTAAGTCTTGATATATAATATAATGCGACTTGTTGACGTTTTAAGTTCCATTCATCCAGGTATTTTAATTTAACCGTAAGTACAGCTGCCTGGATACTATCCAACCGGCTGTTTCTGCCAACCATAAAATGTTTGTGCTTTTCCTGGAGTTGGCCGTGGTTTGAAATTTTCCTCGACAGAATTGCCAGCTCTTTGTTATTTGTCACAATAGCTCCGCCATCTCCAAATGCACCAAGGTTTTTACTTGGAAAAAAGCTGAACGCTGAAGCAATGCCAAAAGTCCCGACTTTTCTGCCAGAGTACTCTGCTCCATGCGCCTGGGCACAATCTTCTATAACAAATAATCTATATTTCCCTGCTATTTTTAATATTTCATTCATATCGGCCGGACAACCAAATAAATGAACCGGAATTATAGCTTTGGTTTTTTTGGCAATTTTTGCCTCAATGCTATTATAGTCAATAGTATAGTTTATTGGGTTTATCTCAGCGAATACCGGTTCAGCTCCAACATTATTGACGGCTTCGGCAGTTGCAATCCAGGTTAATGCAGGAACAATAACTTCGTCCCCCGGACCAATATTCAGGGATTTTAAAATAATTTCCAGTGCATCTGTCCCATTTCCGCAACCCATACAGTACTGTGCACCAATATACTCTGCAAATGCAGATTCAAAATCAGAAACAGCTTTTCCTTTTATGAAGTTCCCTTCTGCTATGCATTCTTTTATTGCACTATCTATCTCACTTTTAATACCGCAGTATTGCAGATATAAATCAACAAATGGTATCATTTACTTTTTTAAGTTGAATTTCAAACAAGTCTTTTCGGATTATATTCTTCCGGCAGAAGAATAAATTTTATCAATTATTTCAACAGTTTTAAGTCCTTCAAATCCGTTAGTTCCAATGCTGCCATTATTAACAAGTACATCTATAACATTTTCATATACCTTATCATGATTTGACATGGATCCTATATACTGTCCATAATTATTTGGAGGATTTCCTTCTGGTATGTCAGTTATTTTATAATCCTTAATATTCTGATATTCTAATTCATTCAGATACTGGCCTCCGATCTTGACAGTTCCAAGTTCTCCAAATATTGTCAAGGACCCTTCCATGTTTCTATCAAAACTATTGACAGTATAATTTATTGTTCCAATGATCCCATTATAAAACTCCATTATTACAACCCCAGTATCTTCAAACTCAATTATTTTTTTATGATTTAAGTTTTTGGTTATAGCTTCAACTCGTTTAATATCTCCAAACATCCAGTATAACAAGTCAATAAAATGACTGTATTGTGTAAAGAGCGTGCCTCCATCCAGATTAATTGTTCCCTTCCATTCAGAATTGGAGTAATAATCTTTATTCCTGTTCCAGAAGCAGTTCAACTGTACACTCAGTATTTTTCCAAGCCGGTTTTCATCAAGTGCATCCTTTATTGCACGTACAGGAGGATTATACCTGTTCTGTTTAACAACAAAAAGTCTTTTATTTGCTTTTTCTGCCTCCTTTATCATTTCGCCACAATCGAATACACTTATTGCCATGGGTTTTTCACAAAGAACATGAAATCCATTACGAAATGCTTTGATCGATTGCTCTGCATGTAATCCGTTTGGAGTGCAAATTGAAATAACATCCAGATCTTTTTCCTTTAGTAATAAATCTTCATAATCGGCATAAGCTTTTGATTTGTATTTCTCACCAAACTGAACGGCACGCGATTCAACCGTGTCGCAAACTGCCTTCAAAATTGCTAATTTATTAATCTGTTCTGCATGCCTGTCAGCTATTCTGCCGCACCCGATAATTGCAAATTTTAATTTATTCATCTCCTCTCTTTCCAATTATTTGGTAAACCATAAGCATTACTAAAAATTTAGCTTAGATTATAACAAAGTTCTATCCAATCATTTTAATTTGAAATCGTTCATGATTTTAATAACCTTTTGAACATCATCAACAGTATGAAAAGATGATATAGGTAAACTAAGAGTTGTACTATGAATTTCCTCCGAAACAGGGAAATTTAAAGAATTCATAAACTTCATTGCCTTTTGTTTATGCGGAGGTACCGGATAATGAATTTCAGTTTTAACGCCATTGTCTAGCAAATACTGTCTTAGCTCATCACGTTTTTTATGCCTAATATTAAAAATATGGTAAACATCAAAAAAATCAGGATGGATATTTGGAATAACAAAATCCCTTGAGATTCCTTCAATATAAACACTTGCTAGTTCGCGTTTGTGTTTGATAATCTCATCAAGATGTTTCAACTTAACCCTGAGAAAAGCAGCCTGCATTTCATCAAGTCTTGAATTAATACCCTGATATTCATTATAGTATTTCTTTTCTGATCCATAATTTCTAATCATTCTAGCTTTCCGGTAATAATCGGAATTATTTGTTGTCAGGGCTCCTCCATCGCCAAGGCATCCAAGGTTTTTTGTCGGATAGTAACTGAATGCTGCCATATCTCCAAAACTTCCAACTTTTTTCCCTTTATATTCCGCACCATGAGCCTGAGCACAATCTTCAATCAGATAAAGATTGTGTCGTCTGCAAAGCTCCAAGATAGGATCCATGTCGCACGGTTTACCATATAGATGAACAACTATAATTGCTCTTGTCTTTGAAGAAATTGCAGCCTCAATCCTTCCCGGATCGATATTATATGTTAATATATCTGGTTCAACCAATACCGGGACATTTCCAGTCAGTAAAACTGACAGAATTGTGGCAATATAGGTATTTGACGGGACGATAACCTCTGATTCCTTTTTCAGATCAAGCACCTTCAACGCAATTGTAAGTGCATCAAGGCCTGAGGCAAGTCCTGCACAATGTTTGATATTAATATAATCAGCAAACTCCTTTTCGAACTCTTCTACGTTATTTCCAAGAATAAACCATCCTGATTTAAGAACATTATTAAAGACACGGTTAAACTCTTTAAAAAAGGGTTGATTTACCTTTCTTAAGTTTTCATATTCAATCATATTTTTCAAATATATAGTCGTCTTTATCAAACTTCTCGGATGCAAGGACCATTAAAATGGCATTGTCCGAGAAATCATACATCTGGTGCCAGTCTGCAGGTTCAAGCAGAACACATTTTGATGGTTTGTTCAGGTGAAAAACCTTCTCATTTTTCCCATCATTATTATATATTTTACATTCTCCCTGGATGCATACAGCTGCCTGGATGGTTTTGTGATGCCGGTGTCCACCCCGTACTGATTTATCAACACCATAAATGTAGAAAACCCTTTCAATCTTAAATGGGAAAACATTTTCGATAACCGTAAGATTCCCGCGAATATCCGTATGTGTTTCCAAATCAATTAAATATGCCATTATTATCAGATATTCATTATATTATATCTCATCACTTTTTTAATTCCAGTTTTCAGAATGTTTTTGAAGCTGTCGGATTTAAAGTTAGTAAAGCCTTTATGATAGTTTAAATTTAAATTATGCAATTTTGTTTCAATAGCTTCAATTTTTTTAAGATATGGTGTATAGAATAATTTCTTAATATGTGATGAAATGAGGTACCATCCTACATCATAAGAACCATTTTCCAGAAACTTAACATATTGAAAATGATAAAAGACTACTTCAAAAGCTGTGCCGGTTTTCTTAACCTTTCCAGTAATAGATCCCCCATTTTCTTTAAAAATATATTGCTGAAGATTCCACGGCGCAATTCCCCCACCTGAATGTTGAAGAATTTGAATATTAGAATAAATCTCAGGCCATTCATCAAGATATCTCTGATCACCAAACTTCCCTTCCTCATACCGGGCATAGCACCAATTCATACATTGTTTCCTCCATTTGTCCAGGATTTTCAAACTACTTTCCTCATTACTGAAAGTCAAAAACTGTACACAGAATCTTCCGGCCCTTTTCTCTTCATATAATCGTGGAAAATATGAGAATCTGTGTTCTGTGACCAGGACATTTTTGTTTTCCTGATCCAATTCTGAGATAAGTACTGCAGGATCAGAGTAAAAATATAGATCCGAATCAATGTAGGTGCAATCAGCTACATTATAATTTTTAATAACATGAGATATAATGGAAGGAGTACATGTCCAGCAATACTCTGCTTTGCTCCTTTCCTTCTTTACCTCTTTTAATTCAGGTGTTTCAAATCCTTCCAGTGACACTACAGTTACTTTGTTCAAATTGAGACTAATAAGAATCTCATTTGTTATGTCATCAAATGCAAAAATGAACAAATGAAAATCTGATGAATGATCATTAAGAGATTCAAACATAGCCAATCCCCGGCTGAGATAGACAGAATCAAACAAAGTACAATAGTTGTGCATCGAAGAGCCAATTTATTTTTTTAAGGACTTTTTTTCTAAAAAATTTATCCCGAACAGGAAAAAACTTGAAAGAGAGATACAAATCAGGATAATGTTGCCTGTCGGAATGAAGATTGAAAGGACTCCTGATAAAGATGATGTTGTTAAAAATCCAGTGAAAAAGAATTCATCAGGTTTAATTATTCAATATTGCTCTTTGCGCCGTAAATTCTGGAGATAATCTTAGGAACTGAGAACCCGATAACAGAAAAAACAAATAGGACAAGGATCCATTAGAATATAACCCGAATCGTGCTTTATGCTTTAAATAAACCATACTTCAGAATACAATAAATAGCTCTGAAACCATCTTTCCATCCAATTTTCTTTCCCTCCTCGTAACCTCTTCCGTAATAAGAGATTCCAACTTCATATATGCGGACCGCTGGAATCCTGCTCATTTTCAACGTCACTTCAGGTTCAAAGCCAAATCGGTTTTCTTCTAAGTTTAATGATTGTATTATTTTTGTATTGAAAAGTTTATAACATGTTTCCATATCAGTCAGGTTAAGGTTGGAAAATATATTTGCCAATGATGTAAGCAACTTATTTCCAACTGTATGCCAAAAAAACATAACACGATGTGGATTGCTCCCCATAAAACGCGAGCCAAATACTATATCGGCAAATCCCATAATTACCGGTTTAAGTAAATCATTATATTCATTTGGGTCGTATTCTGTATCAGCATCCTGTATTATAAGATATTCACCTTTTGCTAAAGATATTCCTGTATGCAATGCAGCTCCCTTCCCCCTATTTATTTCATGTTGAAAAAACTGAATATTTAGTTCAGGATTTGTTTCAATATATTTATCCACTTCATTAGCTGTATTATCTGTCGAACAATCGTTAACAATTATTATCTCCTTTTCGATACCATTTATCAGATTTACATCTCTTATTTTGTTCAATATCAATGAAATTGTGGCTTCCTCGTTATATACAGGAATGATTATTGAGAGTTTTTCTATGTCCATTGGAATGAAGTTTTAGTTTAACATGAGAGATATTATTAACTAAGTTTTTTTTAATAAAGCAAAAGGTGATTTGCCAATATCTACAGGCATATATTCATTCTTTAAAAACTTGAACTTTGCAAAGAAACTGTCGACCATTTTATTATCAAGAAAGATCAGAAGTTCAGGCTGTGAAGTCATATTCTCATACTGTTTTCCGTTAAAATATGATTTCCATCCATCGACATATCCCTGGTAATCAGCATCTTTATTATCCTTTACAATTGGATAACCGAAAAGATCTATTTTTTCCTCATAAAATAAATAAGTTTGGAGTGAAACCGATTTTTCGTACGACTCAACAGGATCTACAATAACCATCAACTGCGAACCTTTCCTATAGTTTGTCGATACCGCTGACAATAGTCTTTTGGTGGAATAGCCCTCTTTTGAGAACTTTATTGCATCGGTACATGAACTGAATATAAAAGGCAAAAATGAAATAGTAATGATAGTCAGGACTATTTTCTTATACCATAACTGATCCTTATCAATCCCTTTTATTATGGAAGCAGCAAAAAAACCAAGACCCAGTGATGAAGGTAACAGATAGCGTTCAATTAATCCTGACTTCGCATACAGGACTATGTTAGGCGCAAGTATCAGCATAAAAAAAATAAGTGACAAGAGATTAATGCTTTTTGAAGGATTTTTTATGTACCTGTTGACAATTAAAAGTAATAATCCAACAATGAGTAGATTAAGATACGAATTTACAAAGTGATAAGTTGTCGATAATATGCTGGTGACGTTGTTTATTAAATGAGCATCAAGTCCTGAATAAGCCATACCCACAAAATATTTTATGATGAACAATTCTATCGCAAAAATTGTCAAGGGTACAACTAGCACTATGTTTTTACTAACGGATTCTTTTAAGGAGGACCAGATATAAGTTTTCTCATTCCAAATCTTAAAAACAGTTATAGCCGGAATGATTATGAGGAAACTTTCTTTGGTTAACGAAGAAAGGATGAGGAATAAGATAAAAAGAATATTGTATAATTGGTAATTCCTTTTATACAGAGATTTCGACATAAAATAAAAGGAAAAACCAAGTAAAGCCATCCCGAGGCTCTCTCCAGGGCCTAATCTCCACCATACTGAACTTTGCGGACCAATAAATGTTATTATCAAAAATGCAATTGATTCTCCTAAATCGAATTTCAGATTCCGCATTGCCAGATAGAGGAAAATCAGCGCCAGGCATAAAAGAATAGCGTTGTACAGAGACCATAAGAAGAAATCCGATCCTAATATTTTGGTTTCAACCACCCTATGGATATAATAGAATGGCCTGAACCTGCCATTATTATTTAAATCTTCTTTTACCCAGTTTTTAGAAACAGTACATAATGATGAGGATTTTAAATCATTTTTGATTTTTATAACTTCATGATCATCCACAAAATGGTAACCGGAGTTTAACGTTTTCGAAATCAGAAGAAAAAGAAAAACCAATAATACTAAGGATATTATAACTATTTTGTCTTTCCTGTTTACCATTGATTATTCTTTCAGAGTTATTATAAAAGTTCTCTATGCCTTATTATTTAACATGATCCAAACTATCTTCCTTGATAATATAATGCGGACGTTTTTTTGATTCAAGAAATATGTTACCAATATATTCCCCGATAATACCAAGAATAATTAACTGAATACCTCCGATGAAAGTGACCATAAAAAAAACCGAGGTCCATCCTTCAATTGAGTTATTGGTAAAGAATTTGATATATAAAGCATATAGCCCGTACAATAGCGATAAAAATGCAATTGAAATGCCAATAATTATAGAGACACGAAGAGGTTTAGTACTAAAACTAGTCATCCCTGAAATGGCAAGAGCAAACATCTTTTTTCGTGAATATTTTGTTTTGCCCCACTTTCTGTCATCGGGAATATATTCAATACCAGTTTGATTAA
The DNA here is from genome assembly GCA_050014255.1 of Bacteroidales bacterium. Classification (GTDB taxonomy): domain Bacteria; phylum Bacteroidota; class Bacteroidia; order Bacteroidales; family VadinHA17; genus LD21. The sequence continues at coordinate 23,608 of JBEKDR010000059.1, forward strand.
ATCCAAGCCACTTTACCATTCCCCGGAAAAA
>JBEKDR010000060.1:0-23422 GCA_050014255.1 Bacteroidales bacterium
AGTGTACCACTGATATTCGCTGCTGCTGAACCTGATGCTCCTCCTGTTATGCCTCCTGTAATTGTCGGAGCTGCCCAATCATAGGTCGTCCCTGCAGGTACTATACCGTTAGTGTTATTAACAGGCGTTACTGTAAATACAACTCCACTGCATACTGAAGTGGCCATCGTTGTTATTGCCGGTGCCGGGGTTACTGTTACTGTTACTATAAAGGCCCCTCCCGTACAGCTCCCTGATGTTGGTGTTATCGTATAGGTCGCTGTCTGTGCTACGTTTGTAGGATTTGTCAGTGTACCGCTAATATTACCTGATCCCGAACCTGCTGCTCCTCCTGTTACTCCGCTTGTAACTGTGGGAGCTGCCCATGAATAGGTAGTGCCCACAGGTACTGTTCCATTTGTGCCATTGACAGGTGTTACTATAAACCCAGCTCCACTGCATACTGTAGCAGTCATTGCTGTTATAACAGGTACCGGATTGACTGTTACTACCGCGCTTCCCGATTGTGCTTGCGAACATGAAGAACCACTTGCATCATATGCACTTACAAGGTAATATGTATATGTGCTTGCCGGAACAGGAAATGCTGCAACAGAGACACTATTGCCTTCAAATGTTGTGACAGACGCAGTGGGACCGGAACTTGAATTGAACCTATAATTAAAAGTATAAGGAGCTGTTCCACCGGCTCCTGTAAAAGTGATATTTGGAGATGCTGCATTTTGACATATCGAAGTAGTGCCGCTAATCGTAGCTGTTATTGTCGGACAAGACAGAGTAGTAAAACTAATTTCATCACCATAAGCAGTCCCCACGCTATTTGTTGCATAGGCTCTGACATAGTAAGTTGTATTAGGAATAAGTCCGGTAAGTGAACCGGGAAAACTGCCTGTCCCACCTCCTAAGACAATTGTATGACTATTACTAATTGTTGGATTGTGTGAAGTATTCCAGCATACACCATGTACAGTAACAGTTGCTGTTCCTTCATTGATTATATCTCCTCCGCTTTCGGCGGAATTTATTGTAGGACTGCTGATGATTGCTGTAGTCAAAGTTGGTTTAAACAAATTACTTAAACAGCGAACTGAAAATCCATTGCGTTTATAATCACTACCTTGAAACAAATCCGTACTAGTATTATATATCCCAAAATCCCAGGGATTATCCGGCCCAGTAGCACTCCACCAAATCGCCATGATTCCTATATCATTAAAAGTGTCAGCCCAACTTCGCGCCCCTGAGGGATAACCATTAAATCCCGTTTTATTATTTGAGGTCTGATCTTTTCCAACAACACCGTCTTGAACTGGCATAATTTCACCATGAGGTAATTGTATAGGCTGTGGAATTTCCCATCCTGATGTTGAAGCAATTGATTTGGCAACATCGTTACTCCCATCTGCATAAGTCTGTCTAATACTCGAGAGATAATCTTTTAATGAATTCCACTCATCAGAAGTCGGTACATGCCAACCATTAGGACACAGGTCGCCTGTATTCACTGTAAGCCAGTTATATAATGCACCTTGAGGAACTTTATTTGATATATCATTATCATACCAACAATAACCCGGAGTTGTAGGTAAATCCCAATAGTTATTATTCGGATCAAGTGCCCATCCATAATCAATATTTGTTCCATTATTGTATTTTGTGGTTTTAAGATTTTCGCCCATCCAAATCTGGGAGCCAATTTCCGCTGCACTATAGGAATTTCCATCGGCATCAGAAACAGCGTTTAGCCAAAAATTTACTACGTTAGTTCCAGGAGCGACTCCAAATGTCCTAATTGAACCTGGAATAGATGGTCCCATTACATAACAAGAAACAGTAATTGACGTTCCAGATGTAATTCCGGTGAAAGAAAAATATCCAGATCCGTCTGTTGTTGTCGTCATTGCTGGATCGAGAATGTACATATTAATCCCGGTAACTGGAGTTCGACCTGATCCATCTTTAACATAACCTTCAATTGTACTTGTTTGTGCAGATAATGCTCCTGAAAAGGCAAATAACAAGATTGTTACTGCGATTATATATAATTTTATTTTTTTCATGATTTCCTCATTTTAGTGTTTTTTGCAATAGTTATTTCAGGATCAGTGTTTAGCATAGCCTTTCAGCTTTGTAACAAAATCGTCGAGGGGTACCTTCTCAGGTTTGCCTGTTTTTGCGGATTTGTCTATTCCCTTGACTTCCGGTTCAGTGACAACATCAGTAGTTGATCCCTGAACCATGCGCTTGCCGGTTTTAATGTCTTTTTCAATTTTCATCTTCCCCTGTGATCCGCCTGTAATCAGATTTTTACCAGCAGGGTTAGTCCAGATAAAAGCTACAATATCTTCTCCTTCATTGAAAAGCGGCATATCAGATACTTCATATTTTATATCGCCTACCTGTCCCCCGGGAATTGCAATAGTTACTTCAGATCCAAGGTTCCCTTTTATGTATTCCTCAGGAACAACTGTTACATAAGTGTAAATTATACTTTTGTCCGCATTCCATTCAGCTTTTATCTTTGAGCATTTGCCATAAAGCACAGCAGTAGATTGATTAGTCAGATCTTTTGTCGTCATCTTTATCACCTGGGCTTTGCTCTCTGTAGTCTGGAAAAACAGAAAACTTATAACAAGCCAGCAGGTCAGGTTATTAATTTTTCTCAGGTCTTTCATTTTTTGATTATTTTAAATTTTGAATATCTTGTATATTATGATCTTTGATATGATTTCTTAAAAACAAGGAAAAAGGCAAAAGGAGAAAGTAAAAAGTTCTGTGAAACGCGAAACGCGAAACGAGTTACTACCTCCAGTCTCCAATAAGTACAAACGGAGCCCAATAGAAAGGATGGGCAAATTTTTCATCACTCAGCATTGTGAGCTGAGCTTTGCGCAAGGCATCGGTTTTACCAAGTTTCTCTTTTACCAGATTCCTGTAAAATTCTCCCATAAGAGTGACCGTCGAAACATCAGATACACTCCATAAACTTACCATAACAGTAGGTGTGCCGGCATACATAAAAGCCCGTGTAAGACCAACCATCCCCTCACCTCTTATCAATTTTCCCAGGCCGGTCTGACAGGCTGATAATACAACCAGGTCAGCATTCAATTTAAGATTAAATATTTCAGTCGCGTGTAGAAATCCATCCTCCTCTGAGTTATTAGCTTTTGTAAGTACAAGACTGCTGAAATCGGGTTTTGCTTCATCAATAAATCCGTGAGTGGCAAAATGTATGTAATTGAATTTCTTCAATTCACCTGCCCGTTTCACATTTTCCTCTGTCGCATTTTCCCTCAGATAGATTTCAGCATTTCCTTCCTTAAAGAACGTTGCGATCTTCCTGACTTCTTCACCGCTGTATTTAAGCCTTTGGTAACCTTTTCCCGGTACGACAGCTGAATCATTTTCATTCTCATACACCGGATCACCAAACGCTATAAGCTTTTTATCACCAGCATTCCCATTTTCAGGTTTTGACTTCACTGAAAGAAGATTCTTTAAGACACTTGCAGATTGAACATAGCTTACTGGATATTTCTTCACAAGAAATGGAAGATCAGAATATGAAGCGCTCTGGCTGAATCCTTTATTTTCAGTTAGTAAGACCTCAAATGGTAAATAGTTTAGTATTCCATCAGGAATGATAATCAGTCTGCTCTTTTTTGAAAGATATGGTTCTGCCGGTTTAATCAGTTTCTCATAAAGGAAATTGGCTGCTTGAGTAAAAAATTCAGATATACCCAGCTTCGGATTGAGTAATGCATACCTGATAGTTTCAATTTGCTCCTGAAGCGTCTTTTGGTCTGGAAGCATAAAAAGCCGGTGTCCTGAACGGGAAATAAGCCAGAGACAGGAACTGCTGTCTCCTACTGAATACTCCAGAATTACTGTATTCTTATCCTTACATAACGCCTGCGCTTCATTAAGCGTAACTGGTTCCGCATACTTTAATGCTCCGGACCTTTGATCTTTTTCTTTATTGGTATTGGCATTAGATACCGTCAGAAGATCCAATAATACTCTTGATTTACTGCGTTCCGCATAACTGAAAGCAAGGGCGTCATACCCTTTTGATTTATCTTTTTCATAAAGAATTTCCAGCAGATTAATAATGTCCTCATATACATAACGTTCTTTTGCCATAAAAGTGGTTTTGTAATCCCCACTGGATAATGTACTGCGGAGATCTTCAAGAATCTTAAGGACCGTATCATTTAATTCAACGACTTTATCATATTCTTTCCTGGTTTTATAGTTTTCAGCTAATCCTGCAATAAACCTCCATGTGAGATCAGGATTATTCAATGCACGGGCAATTTCGAATCCCGATTTATAGTTTTTAAGAGCTTCATCCGGTTTCTTCAACAAATTCTGATCATTTGCCAGATTTAAAAAATAATTCGCCTCCTGATCCCTGACCATCAATTCCTGACTGATTTTAAGACCTCTCTCATGATATTCTTCTGCCTTGAGATAATCTTTCAAATCAAAATAAACTGTGCCAATGTTATTTAAGGCAATCAGGACACTCGACGAGTCTTTTTGTTCTTCATATATTGAAAGGGCATCTTTATAATACTCCAGAGCTTTTTCACTTCTTCCTACATTCTGTAACGTGATCGCTAAATTATTATATGCTCCGGCCAAACCCCATTGATCGTTTTGTGCTTTGGTAATTTTGATTGCTTCATTGAACTTTTCCAATGCTGTACTATAGTCACCCATTTTAAGATGAACAAAGCCGATTTGTGTCAAAGCATCACTTATGCCCTGGCCATTGTTTAAATCCCTGTTTATTTTTAACCCATTTTCAAGATCGTTAATAGCTTCAGGATATTTCCCCAGTTCGATCAGCATTTTACCTGATTTTATCAGAGATTCCGCCATATGAGTCTGATCTCCCAATAATTGGCTTATTTCAAATGATTGCTTGTAAAATTCCAGGGCCTGCCCTGACTGTCCCATTTTTTCATAAGTTATGGCTTTATTGTTAAGGGTTTTGCCAAAATTTAGCAAATCTCCAATTTCTTTCCTGATAGCTGCGGCCCTGTCAAAGTATTTTATAGCCTCCTGATAATTCTTTAAGAATGAGGAATAAATCGATCCTATGCTATTGAGACTGTTCCCTATAAGAAGCTTATCGTCAACCTTCTCTCTTGCTATTAATGCTTCCTTATAATAAGACATTGATTTCTCACCATCCGATGCGGAGTAAATCAGTCCAAAGCCACCTAATACTTCCGCCTCTCCCCTTCCATCTCCGATGTTTTTATATAATTCCAGTGCCTCCTTATATATCTCTGCAGCTTTTTCAGGTTCTTTCCCACGTAATTTTGTCCCCAGGGCATATAAACTATCTGCAACCAGCTTTCTTTCTTTTTGCTCTTTCGTCCAGGATGTTAAATAGTTAACAGCTATCGTAAGGCTTTTCTCTCCAAAGATCTTTTCAAAATTAATTGCGGCCTTTTCTGCTATATCCTCTGCCTGTTTTGATTCAACAGTTTTTCCCTTCAGCCCCCTACTGATGCTTTCTATAATAAGGTCATTTACGAATGGTTTAACAAACAGCCTGTGATCCTTAATCAGTGAATCTGCCAGCTGATCATTGTTTTGAATGTATGCATTTCTAAGATCTGATGAAAATTGTGCCTGAGTGAGCTGTTGTGATTGTGGAGATGATATTACCAGATTTGAGGAGAGAAAAAATATAAACAGTGACACAATGGAAATTATTCCATTAGATTTTTTTGCCGTAATTCTTATTGCCATGACTGCTAATTTAAATATCTGACAGTCTGACGAACAAAGTTTAAGTTATGTATTCAGAAAATCATTTTTCTTTATCCTTTGCCAGCATCAATGCCTTTTGAAGTTCCTCAATTGCTTTGTCTTTATCTCCCACTTCGGAATAAAGTGAACCTAAAAGCTCATGTGGCAAAGCGGCATCCGTATTTAATTTTGCGATAGTCTGGAATTCAATGATAGCATCCTGTAATAATCCCTTATTCACATAATATGCTCCCAGCACAGAATGCATACTACTGCTTTCGGCGTCATTTTTGAAAGTATTCCTGATTGTATTTTCATTCTCTTCCACCTCTTTGTATTTTTCAGGCGAAAGAACCGAAAACCTGTGATTGCCTGATTTATCAGTATCAATAAGATATTCCCCCTCCACATTCCAGAAATAAGATTCTCCAAACTCTAAGCCCTTTTCACTTTCAGGATATTTCATTATATTTTCCGATACTTTCTTACTCCAGACCAGACCCTTGCTATTGTACAGATTTACAATATAATTGTCAAATGATTTCCTGGCGATCCATGAAAATGATGGGCGATCTGTCTTGATCAAAGTGTTGTTAGGAGACGTAAGCTCGATTGATTGGTCCATACTGACTGATCGCAAACCGGCCAGTGCACCGACATCATTTTTGTCCTCTCTCTTCGGGATCAGATCAGATAAATTGACCATTGCTGCAGACGAAATGTTCCTGACATTGCCTGTTGTTTCAGTCGCAGGAGACTCTTTCCCTGAAATTTTGATCAGACTATTTGGCCCCAGGCTGATCAAATTGCTGTTTGAAAAGAGTAATTTAACTTCAGATTTTTCTGAAGTTTTAATCTCATCGCCCTTGAATAACTGGGTTCCCCAGGAGGTTTTTGTAAATTCACTCCTGTTAACTTTTTTTAAAAGTGCTTCACCATTTATTTCGGTGATTACAGCAAGGCATTGCGAAGGCTGCTGGGCCTGGGATAATCTCAGTCCAGACAATGAAAAAACTAATAACAAAAGGACTAAGCCTGTTTTGGATTGCATATAATTACAGAATATTTATTTAGACATTCATGTTTAATTAGAACAAAACGATAGCAGGTCATGTAAATCTAGGCCAAATTATTCTTAACTATCAAAGATATGCCAGCCAATATTAAAAGTCAAGTCTTTTTTATGAATCGCCAAAATTCGAAGATGAATGAATCTTTTTATACTATGATCGCTAATTTTTTAGTTTCGATGCATTTACTCTTCAATATGGAAATAAAATTGTTTTTATAACAACTATGGTTTAACTTTGATAAAGAAGTATTTAGAACTCTCGGGGTCGTTTTAAAAAATTCTTTGTACGATGTCAAGCATTATTCCGGGTTACACATACGACATCTTTATCAGCTACCGCCAGAAAGACAATAAAGGCGACAGGTGGGTCAGTGAGTTTGTTGAAGCTCTTAAGACGGAACTTGAATCAACTTTCAAAGAAGATATTAGTGTTTATTTTGACATAAACCCTTCTGACGGGCTTTTGGAGACACACGATGTTGATGCTTCTCTGAAAGAGAAACTTAAATGTCTCGTTTTTATACCCGTTATTTCAAGAACCTATTGCGATCCTAAGTCTTTTGCCTGGGAACACGAATTCAAAGCATTCGTTGAACAAACTTCTAAGGATCAGTTCGGTTTGAAGGTAAATCTGCCTAACGGGAATGTTGCCAGCAGGGTACTTCCAGCCCGTATTCATGAGCTTGATGAAAATGATCTTAGATTGTGTGAATCGTTACTTGGAGGAGTGCTCCGCGGTGTCGACTTTGTTTATAAATCACCAGGGGTTAACAGGCCTCTGAGGGCCAATGAAGATCACCCGAATGACAATCTGAATAAGACTTATTATCGCGATCAGATAAATAAAATTGCCAATGCAATTGATGAAATAATAGACAGTCTTAAAAATAGAGATTCTGAACCGGTAGAAAAGGGTGAAGCAGCACGAAAGAGCTATGTCAAAGATAACAGCAGAATAAAAAAACAATTTAAGAATATTCCTTTCCATAAAAATACAATTAAAGGGTTCCTGATACTTTTACCTGTCATTGTCTGCCTGTCAGGTATCGGCTTCTTCCTCAGAGCTCTTCATCTGAAGAACACTGAGAGGACAATTGCTATCATTCCTTTGACGAATCCGCCAAATGATTCCGACCTGGGGAAATATGCCATCGGGTCGATGGACGCTATAATTACCAAGTTGCAGGAAATAAAGAGTTTAACTGTGAGAGGCAGGTTATCTTCTCTTCAGTATCTCGACACAAAAAAACCTCTTTATGAACTCAGGAAGGAACTAAAAACTAACTATCTGGTTGAATTAAGCATAAGCAGAACATCGAAAAATTTAAGGATGTGGATTGGATTGACCAAAACAAAAAATGACAAGGAATTATGGGCCAGCCAATATGATATTGATGAAGAACAATTAATGCCGCTTTTTACTAAAATAGTGCAAACTATTGCCGGAAACCTCAATGTGAAGTTCTCCGGAGAAGAGGTAATTAATATTGAAAAAGATCTGACTAAAAATCCTGATGCATATCTGAACTACCTTTCAGCAAGTGCAAGACTTTATTCCGCGATGGGGAATAAATTTCTTGATTCAGTCATGTTCAAATCAGCGATAAAATTGTACGATAAAGCAATTGAATCTGATCCGGGTTTTGCGATTGCTTATGCGAGAAGGGCTATTGCCCGTTCATGGGGTATTCATACCGGAGAACTTAATTCAACAAATACTGAAAAATGCTGGTCAGATATTGTCAGTGCAATGAAAATCAATAAAGACCTGACTGATGTTCAGATAGCTCTGGGATTCTACTATTATTATTGTAAGAGGGATTATTTAAATGCCCTGATAAGTTTTAATACTGCGGTAGTAAAGGATCCTGAAAATTATCAGCCTATGTTTTATATGGCCATGGTTTACAGGGCAATGGGAGACTGGGAAAAGGCACATACATTGATAGACAGGGTGATCCAGTTCAATCCTCAGGAACCGCTTTATTTAACCAACATAGGAACATCTTTTGATTATTTACATAATTTTGATTCGGCCCTGATCTATCATCAAAAAGCTATAAATATCAATCCTAAATGGGCTGCTTCTTATATAAATAAAATCGGAACCCTCCTTCTTAAATATGGCGATACCTTTGAAGCACGCTCTACACTTGATTCACTAACCAGGAATACTGACGAAAATTATAGAGAGATTAAAATTATCCTTGACATCTATGACAGGAAATATTCGGATGCGCTTTCTGAAGCAGCCAAAGCCGGTCAGGATGATTTTACCATAAAAGGCATCAGATATATTCATCTGGCCAATATCAGCAGTTTACTGAACAAAACTGAAGATGCAGGTAAGTATTATGACTCAGCTCTGGTGGATTTGAATCTTGATCTAACGGCTGATAACAATAATGCATTCATTCATAGCTTAATAGGCATTGCAAGTGCAGGTAAGGGGGATAAGGATAAAGCAATTGCAGAAGGGAAGAAAGCGATTGAACTTGCAGTAGTAAATAAAAACAAAATGGACGAAAGTGATATGACTGCCAACCTTGCACAAATATATACGGAGCTCGGTTTATTTGACGACGCCATTTATAATATTGAATATTTATTAAAGAATCCGTCTAATTTTTCGATAAAAATATTACAGCTCGACCCTGTATGGAAACCATTATTAAATATACTTGAAGTAAAAACATTGATTAAAAAATATTCGGAAAAATAAAAAACAATATACAGACAGGTCGGAATTTATGTGTTTAACCTAAAAAAAAATTATGATGACACCAGAAGAAGCAGCAAAAATCATTATGCCTTGGCCTCCGGTCCGTCCTTTGGACCCGATTTGGCTTCGTAAATTTTTAACGGAAGAGGAATTAACGCAACAAAAGATCGAAAAAATCGTCGCAGCCTTAGAGATTTATAATAAATCATGTAATCAGGCAGCGGAAAAACTTTTGCATGATCTTAGTAATGCTTAAGATCTGAGATATTGATATAGAAATGTTAATTTAAAAAAAATTATTAAGAGTTTTTCTTTATTTTCAATGACGGCCTGTCTGTTTTATTTGCTCTGCAATGAAAAGTAATACTGTCGTTTTTATTGCAATCTCGGATTATGATAACCTTGGAGTAGGTTATATGGCCTCTTTATTGACTGAGGCCGGATTTAAAACCAGGATTTTTGACTTCAGGGGAAGGAAATCAGATCTTCTGAAAACTCTAAAGAAGCTTGATCCGCTGTTAATTGGATTTTCTATAATTTTCCTTAACTATATTAATCATTTTAAAGAACTGATAGAATACCTGCATAAAGGTGGAATTAATTGTCATTTTACTGCCGGGGGCCACTACGCCAGCCTGAAATATGAAGAGCTCTTTCATTTAATGCCCCGGCTTGATTCAATAATCAGGTTTGAAGGTGAATACCCGATACTTGAACTTGCAAAATGTATATCTGATGGCAATGACTGGAAAAAAATTGACAGCATGACATTTAGAGAGAACGGCAAAATAATATCTAATCCAATATGGACTCCTGAAAAAGACCTTGATAAATTCCCTTTCCCGTTAAGATCTCCACTTAAAGAATATGCTTTTCAAAAGAAATTTACTGTAATTCTGGCCGGCAGGGGATGTCTGCATAACTGTTCATTTTGTAATACGAGAGTATTTTACCGCCAGGCATCAGGCCCTTTAAAACGTATAAGAAGGCCTGAAATGGTCGTAAGTGAAATGAATTATCTGTTCAATAAAAAAGAATCTTCAATATTTCTGTTCCACGATGATGATTTTCCCGTTAAACCAAGAAGGGAAAATGATTGGTCAGTGAGATTTTGCAACGAATTGGAACGAACAGGATTAAATAAGAAAATTATCTGGAAAATCAACTGCCGGCCGGATGATATTGAAGAAAAAAGCTTCTCCTTAATGAAAAGAAATGGATTATTTCTGGTATTTCTGGGATTAGAAGATGGTACCGATGAGGGCCTGAAAAGGCTGAATAAACAAATGACTGTCGCAAATAATGTCAAGGGTATAAAGATTCTCAAAAAGCTTAAAATAGGATTTGATTATGGCTTTATGCTTTTCCAGCCATCAACGACATTCAGGTCACTGAATGAAAATCTCGATTATTTAAGACAAATATGTGGTGATGGTTACACTCCGGTAACTTTTCTCAGGCTTATTCCTTTATATGAAACCAGGATTGAAAAAGAACTGATAAAATCGGGCAGACTATATCATACAGACGGTATAGGGGATTATGATTTTCCTGAAGAAACGATGAATAAGTATTATAATTTTATTGCTGATTGTTTTACAGAATGGCTGAGATATCCTGAAGGAGTTGAAAATATCTCAAAATGGGCCAGAAATTACATTGCAGTTTATACGCATTATTTTGATCACCTTCACGAAGGCACCAAATTCCCCCTAAAAATCAGAACTATTATTGCTGAAAGTAATTTATTTCTCCTGGATAACATGAAGGAGTTGTCTGATGTTTTTAATGTATATCCATACATAGAAGACAAACACTTGCTGGAAAGCTATAAGGAAACGATCAAATCAAAACATAAGTATTACAAAAATGAGATTATTAATACAATGGCTAAATTTTTAAGTTTTGTCGAAGATCAGAAAATTAGAACTCATATATAAAATTCGTATTTAACCTGAATAGCTTTTGACCTGTTCTGTGATTTAATAATTCATAACTTTATTATTTTATAACCCTTTAAAAAATTAAGCCATGGCAATTCAGAGTCTTATGAACCGCAGAAAATTCGCTAAAACAACTATTTTGGCAGCTGCTGCCACCGCAATAGCACCCCGCTTTGTCACATCATTAAGCAAAGCGCCTTCACTCATGAAACGTAAATTCGGGAAACTGGGATTTGAAGTGACCACCATGGGGCTTGGAGGCCAGGCATCACTTCAATGGACACCCGGGGGAGTGGATCCTGTAAAGATAATCCTCAAAGCATTTGACCTGGGTATCAACTATTTCGATACATCTAATCTTTATGGTCCCAGCCAGGCTAATTTTGGCAAGGCGTTCAGGATTAAAAATCTGATCCCTGGTCAGTCCGGTTATGATGAAACACTCAGACATTCAATATTTCTTACTACAAAAACCCACCTGCGTTATGCAAAGGGTAATGGAGAAGTCAAAGGTGTTAACAACTGGACCAACGGGGAACAGGGAACACACACAATCGACGATCTTCATCGTTCATTGTCTCTGATCTTCGGCGATGGAAAAGGAAATTATCCGGAAGGAGCATACCTTGATATGGCCCTTTTTCATAACCTTAATACAAGGGAAGAAGTTGATGCAATATATGAAGGATTGGAGAATCCTGATCCAAATGCAGAACGGATAGGTGCACTAGCTGCTTTGCGCGATTACCGTGACGGAACTAATCTTACAGGATTAAACTCAAAGAATGAAAAGCTAATCCGTCATATTGGTTTTTCCGGACATTTTGATCCTTCAGTCAATATGTATATGATACAACGCGATCATACCAACCTGCTCGATGCCATGCTTGTAGCTATCAATGCCAATGATAAGCTTATGTTCAATATGCAGAATAATGTTATTCCTCTTGCTGCAGCTAAAAATATGGGCATAATAGCAATGAAAGTATTTGCCGATGGTGCTATGTACACTAAACCTGCCGAATGGTCAAACACTCCGGAGCATGTTGTCCGGACAGTGGGCAGCGGAACGTTGCCAAGTCAATCGCTTATTAAGTATTCACTTACAACTCCCGGCGTGCATCTGGCTATTATCGGAATAGGACAGATAAGCGACAAAGATGAGGAATGCCAGCTTACTCACAACCTGGCTGCAGCACAGGTTCTGCCAGACGGATTAACTGAATCTGAAAGGATAGCAATCGAAGAAATGGCAAAAAAGGTTAAAGAGGGCAAGACTAATTATTTCCAGACTGCAGCGTTACCTCTTACGGCTCCAAAGGAGGTCTCGGTTGTTCAAACCAAAGAAAACAATTTACGAAATGCAACAATAGAATGGAATACTGCCTACGCAGCTGATGCACCAATTAAATCTTATGAGATCTGGCGCGACGGGGCTAAGATCAAAGAGATTCCGTTTACTCCCCAGATTACCACAGATCCTTTTACATATTCAGAATCGCTGAAAGATAAAACAGCACATGTCTATATTTTGAAAGTTGTTGATGGAAAAGAAAGAATAGCCGAATCTGTACCAGTGACACTGGAAAAAACTGTTTCTTAACACGATGGCAAGCATAATAGAAGGTTACACTTATGATATCTTTATCAGCTACCGTCAGAAAGACAATAAGTACGACGGCTGGGTGACGGAATTTGTTGACTATCTGAAACGGGAGCTCGAGGCTACTTTTAAAGATGAGGTAAGCGTTTTTTTTGATATCAATCCCCACGACGGACTCCTGGAAACACATGATGTAAATGCCTCCCTGAAAGAAAAGCTGAAATGCCTTGTTTTTATCCCGATTATTTCACGAACATATTGCGATTCAAAATCCTTTGCCTGGGAACATGAATTCAAAGCATTTGTTGATCAGGCTACAAGGGATCAGTTCGGTCTTAGGGTAACACTCTCGAATGGCAATGTAGCAAGCAGGTTGCTCCCGGTTCGTATCCATGATCTCGATATTGCTGATATAAAACTTTGTGAACTGGTGATCGGCAGCGTGCTTCGGGGAATTGATTTTATTTATAAATCTGCAGGAATCAACAGGCCATTGAGGTCAAAAGAGGATAATCCACAGGAGAATTTAAATCACACTTTTTATCGTGACCAGATAAATAAAGTAGCCCTGGCTATAAAGGACATTATTGAGGGTATGGAAGGATCTGCTGCTTATGACCAGGTAAAAGACAAAATAAACCTATCTTTGAAAAGAAAGTCGAAGAAGAAGCTCTACAAAGGCAAGTCTCCTCAGAAAGAAGCTAGTAAATCGAAAATAAAGAATGCTTTTCTGAAATTTATCAAATTAATTTTCTGCCGAAGATCTTCAACCCTGTTTTGAGGATGAACTGAATTAAGAGAATTCACTTTTACATCCTTATCCCCACAATCAGTATATCATCAACCTGGTCAAATTTCTTTTATCTTTGAAAAGTTCCTAAAAAATAAATTGCCATTATTATGCTTAACCTGCTGAAACATCCCCTTCTCACCCATAAACTTACACTCTTACGCCGTAAGGAAACCGATACCAGAGAGTTTCGAGAAACACTCAAAGAGATTGCCGGACTGATGGTATACGAGATTACTCGTGATCTTCCTGTGAAAGATATTACTATTCAAACTCCGCTTGGAAAATGTAATACACAGGAACTTGCAATGGATGTTGTTCTTGTCCCGGTTCTAAGAGCAGGTTTAGGAATGGTAGAAGGCATTTCTGACCTGATACCTACAGCCAGAATAGGCCACATTGGAATGTACCGTGACCATGTCACACTTGAACCAGTGACCTATTATTCCAAGTTCCCCGATAATATGCCAGATGCGGTGGTAATGGTTCTCGATCCCATGCTTGCCACAGGAGGCAGTTCCACTGATGCAATCCAGGTCCTGAAGGACCATGGGGCAAAAACAATAAAACTTGTTTGTGTAGTGGGCGCTCCTCAGGGAGTGGAACGGATTATGAAGGATCATCCGGATGTTCAGATTTATATTGCCGGGCTTGATGAGAAGCTTAATGAACATGGATATATTGTTCCGGGATTAGGTGATGCCGGAGACAGGCTGTTCGGAACAAAGTAGAATTATTTCAGGATATCAAGTTCATTTCTTACGTAAACATCATTTAATTCACAGAAGCCTTCATTCGCAACATCAGCCTGACCAACTGTGAGAGTATAATAAAGAAACTCTAAAACAGCAGAATCAGTTGGTTTTCCTACTGAACCGAATGTAAGTTCACGGGTCAGATTTTTTGGATAGTAACCAAGCCACAAACCTCTGTGGGCTTTATTTATATTAGTAAATGGCCTCTCCTTCCTGTCTATTATTCTATCGAAATTAAGGTCGATAGGCATAACCTGAATATCTTTAATCCGTCCCCCGGTAACAGGTTCAAATGCATAGGAGAAGTTACAATAACCGATAGACAGCAGATTCCCCTGAATACTTTTTATCATTTCATCATCTCCAACCACCTTTATCCCTTTAAGATCTGAGACTTCTTTCCATAGAAAATTGGCCCATACATCAGCGGCACCCGATTCATCGGCTCTGGTGTAAACAATGATCTTTTCTTTCACGGTTGTATCCAGAAGTTCTCCCCATGTCATTGATTTCTCTCCGGTAAATAAATTGATCAGTTTTTCAGGTGTGATCCCTCGTTCCAGTATCCTTTTAATAAATGGATTTTTTTGATTAACAATAGGCGCCACTCCTTCTTTAGCTACCGGCAGAACCCAAATTCCTTCCGTCTGTTCGTCATTAGTCAGTGGCCTGGAGATCATTGCCAGCTGGTTCTTTTTAGCCAGCAGATCGTCTATTCCCTGCCCAGTTCCTCCAGTGGTAACAACAATTTTAACTGCCGGATTGATCTTCATAAAATCATCACTCCATTTCCTTACAAGTGGATAGAGAGCGTATGCCCCGCTGATAGTAAAACTTCCTGATATTTTGCTTTTTGTCTCTTCCGGCAATTTGACCTGGTTGTGAACTGAATTCCTGGGCTTGCAACCAAATATCATCACCAGACATATAAACAGGACTATGGTTTTATTTGAGCTCATTTTTTTTTAAAGTTACAAAAATCCGAACATTGGGCAATATCCATTTGTTAGGATTATAATGCTTTTCGACAAATTCTATCCAAAAAAAAATTAAATTTCGCCACATTTTTTTAAATGAATTCAAATCCTGTCATAGAGGTTAAAAATGTCTGGAAATCCTTCAAAACCGTCCAGGCAGTAAAAGGTATTAATCTTAAAATACCTAAAGGGCAGTTTGTTGCGCTTCTCGGCCCTAATGGCGCCGGTAAAACAACTCTTGTTGAGATGATCGAGGGCATTCAAAAACCTGATAAAGGCGAAATCACTATTACAGGTAAAAAGTGGAAGGGAAATGAAGATGAACTCCACCGTATTATTGGCCTTTCCCTCCAGGAAACCCACTTTATTGATAAACTGAGGGTCACGGAAACATTACTGCTCTTTGCAAGGTTTTTTAACCTGGGGAAAAAGCGTGTTAACGAGATAATTGACATTGTCGGACTTGAAGACAAGAGAAAATCATATGTAGTAAATCTTTCAGGCGGCCAACGGCAGAGACTGGCAATAGGAATTGCTCTTATAAATAAACCGACAATACTTCTTCTTGATGAACCTACAACGGGACTCGATCCTAACGCCAGAAGGGAAATATGGGAAATTCTACGGACTCTGAAGGAGATAGCTGAAACTTCAATGATCCTTACAACTCATTACATGGAGGAAGCTGAAAATCTGTGCGACTATATTATAATAATGGATAACGGCATAATTTTAAAAGAAGGTACTTTACAGCAACTTCTTGAAGATGATACCCATGAAAAGGTGGTCGAATTCACCGCGGAAAATGCAATTCCTCAGGTGGATATTAATTCATCCGGTTTATCATTTATTATTCATCCGGGAGAGACTCATGAAAAAGGATTTGTCACTCTGACCAATTTTGAAACAGAGCTTCCTGTATTCATGGCTTTCATGAAATCGAAGAATATAACTCTCAAACACATGGAGTGCCGGCGTAAAACGCTTGATGATCTGTTTGTTTCACTTACCGGGAGGAAGATAAATGAATAGATTTAAACAGTTATGGCAGCTTATATCAGCGCTATTCCTGGAAATAATACGGGAACCGGGAGTGCTTTTCTGGGGAATACTTTTCCCTATCCTGATGTCACTTGGACTAGGGCTCGCCTTCACAAAAAAAACTGATGTAATACGCAAAGTTGCAATTATTAATAACTCCGAAAAACCTGTTCCCGGATCTGCTACAATCGTTGCAGACTTCCTTAAAAGCAGCTGCGAAAAAAACAACAGTGATGAAAAATCGACCTGGCGATGGAAATACGTAATAAAAGATGAAAAGCTGGGAAACTCCATTTTTCTGTTCTACGATCTGAAATGGGACGAGGCCATGAAACTTCTGAAAAGAGGCTCGGTTAATGTTCTTCTTCTTGAGCTGAATGGCCCTGTCGAATATCATTTCGATCCGATGAATCCCGACGCACAGCTCACGTACCTTAAACTCAGTACTATAGTGGGCAAAGGTGAGGTATTAGCGGTCCATGGAAATTCAGAAATAAAACCCCTGACCGTCACAGGCACAAGGTATATTGATTTTCTGGTGCCTGGACTGATAACAATGGGTGTGATGATGTCATGCATGTGGGGAATCAGTTACGGGATAATTGAAAAAAGGTCAAAGAAGCTGTTGAGACGGCTTGTGGCAACTCCGATGAAAAAGTCGCATTTTCTGATTGCGCTTATAACTGTAAGGATAATAATGAACCTGATCGAATCCTCTGTTCTTCTCCTCTTTGCACTTATTGCATTTAAGGTTATAGTACAGGGCAATATCACAGCTCTGATATTAACGTACCTTGCCGGTAATATAGCATTTGCCGGTATCGCTGTTTTTGTTTCATCACATACATCAAATACTGAAGTGGGAAACGGGCTCATTAATTTTGTTGTATTTCCGATGATGGTACTTTCCGGAATATTTTTCAGCTATCAGAATTTTCCCGACTGGAGCCTTCCTGTAATTAAAAATCTCCCTTTGACTATGCTTACCGACGGTATCAGAAGTATTTTCAATGAAGGAGCCGGATATAATGAAGTAGCCTTGCCTATTCTGATCCTATTGGTAATCGGAACTCTGTTTTTCTCCGTAGGATTGAAAATATTCAAGTGGCATTAGAGCGAACGCCATCAGAGGTTAACACAGCAAATCCCGATATTCCTATATTAAGAAAAGAATCCTGATTTTCAGTTACCAATAAATTTTGTACTCTGTTAAATAACTCAATCTTTATAAGTTGATCTTTATAAAATGTTTAAGTATCAATTACTTAAGATTATTTGCCCATATTTTTTTAATAGTTTCCTCCTGAGAATACCCTACAGGGCAGCCTGAACTTTTAGTATTGGAGAAGTACGTTCTCAGAGTTTCGTTGGGGCATGTTATCATTCGGGTTCCGGGCATCTCAAGATGACCGTTTGGATCTGTTTTCTTTATCCAGTCCCAGGCATAAACCAGCCATTTGTTTCTGTCTTGCTCTTTTTGAAGAGAGAACCATGATATTTCATCCCAGCCCCATATAAAAATATTAGTTGTATCAGCAACATTTGTAATTTCTGCTTTGCCAAAATTATCAAATTCAACAAGATAGGGTAAACTTTCACATTTCCAGCCGCTGGGGGAAATACAACCTTTGCTTCTCTTAAAAATTGCATCCAGGTAACCTGCCTGAAGCTTAGCTTCGTAAGGTTTTCCCGGTATTGGCTTTATTCGCAACGGGAATGAATTGAAATCCAACAGGCTGACGCCATCTTTTACCATACCACCTGTTGGTACATGACCATCAAGGATTATATAATGACGGCGTGCATGTTCTTTTGCATAAGCCCTTATTTTTGCCAGAAATTCCGAATATATTGTCAAATCTTTATCATCCGCACCGATGAGTCCAACCTGCCCCAGGTGAAAAGCTTCACAACCAATATTGATATAGGAAGCAGCCAGGTAAAAAAACCAGAGTTGCGTCTCACGATTATTTATTATCGGGACGCCACCTCCCCACAAACTGGTTGAAGCGTTGCCTTTTCGCTTAATCATTGAATCAGATGAAAAAGTCCTGTTTTCAACCGGAAGACCAAGGTCAGTAAATACCCAGGCCGGTATTTTTAAGTTATTGACATCTTTAGTTACGGATTCAAACAAACAGCCCTGGAAGACAACTTCAGGATCAAAAGAATGAACTGTATCGATCATAGCCCTGGCATAAGCTAAAAAGCCCGGATCATTTAATTTGCTTTCTTCACTCCAACGGTATATAGCACGACCAATGAACTTGGCTCCCATATTTTTAATCATGCGGATATCGTCATGTTTGTAAGGAAATTGATAACCTTCAGGTGTTCCCGGAACTAAAAAATATCCCATTGTTATGGACCTGTCAAGATAGTTTTCAAGTACTTCACGTGAAATTGATCCATCAAAATAGTACGGATCTTTACTGAATTTAGTTTGAACATTTCCTGTGATAAAATCTACCACCGGCTTCGAATCTTTCAGCGCTAAAGAGGAATGTCCTTCACCTTCTTTTACAATGACAGTGATCTTACCGCCAAGTTCTTTATAACGTTTCTCTATAACTTGTGTATTGTCATTAAAGAATGGGTCAAGACTGCCGCAGAAATGCAGGATAGGTATTCCGGCTTTGGCCAGCGGAGCAAGGTTATCTATTGGTTGAATTTTTGCCAGGTTACTGTGCAGAACCGGATTTTCTCCGTAAATGCACGAAACTTTATCAGGATTCCCGATGGCCCAGGCATAAACTTCACCGGTAGCGCCACCACAACCTTCCATTACAGGCTTTTTAGAAAAGCCATGATCTGTAAGGTATTTGTAAATTGTGTTCCATTGAGTCAGCACAGGTCCATCGGCGTTATATGGAACCGCACCGGTTACAATATAGAATCCTTTGGCCAAAAGGACCTGATCAATAACAGCGTCCCGATTGACGAAATCTGAGCGGAATACCCAGGGTTTTCCAGGCGCCGCAGTCTTCGGCTCTATGATTGTTATGAATGCCTCTACGTTTGCCAGTTCAATCTCATAACGGTTGTAGCATTCCGTGAATAGCGGCCCCCGGCAGGTGATATACGCTCCTTCTGATGGAAAGTTCCGGATAGAGTTCGCTATGCTGTAATAGGATCTTCTGGTGAATCGTTCACCAACAAAATCAGGGGGAGTGATTTTGGTCTCCTTAACACTCTGTTCAATGAAATCCGCAATTATTTTCGGATCACGCAGGCTGTGCGGATGATGACCAAAACCTTCCTTGATCATCATGGAAATTCGTCCGCCGAATTGCTGATAGACATTCTCTATGGACAGGGAAAATTTTCCAAATATTGGATCAATGCTGCCGCAGACATGAAGCAGGGGCACATCATTAAGGGCTAGTCCTGATAATCCGTTCATAATTCCCCAGTTTGATCCCGTATTGTCGGCATATATGCATGATACTTTGTCGGGATGTGTGGTCGCCCATATATACGAATATTCTCCTCCCCTGCTCATACCAATGAAGGCAGGCTTAGGCGACAACCCATGTTTTTGGGTGAGAAAATCGTACCATGCATCCCATTGTTTACCTGGTTTAAGATCCTGGTTGGCAGAAATATAAGCGATGTGAAAACCCCGGTTAAGCAGTTCAACTTCGGTCTGGGGCTGGTGATCCCAGTAACATCCGCGCCATGACCACGGGTTACCAGGCGCAGCTATTTTAGGAACTATCACGATGCACCGCCGCTGTCCATTAGCCGGGTCCCTGACTCCACTTCCTTCATCTTCAGGTGATTTAAAAGGGATGATTGTCAGTGTTTCGGCATCCATTATAAAATCGTAGCGGTCGAAGCCATGCCACGAGGTCTTCTCTCCGGTGAAAGAAGTTGAAACGTTCTGCACTGATTGTCCGGCTAAGTGGATAGTTCCTATGAAAACAAATATGCAAATCGCAACTAAGGCAATTAATAGCGACCGTGTCCGAATCCATTCCTGTGGTTCAGTTGCATACCTGATCAAATTTGTCAGAATTTTCATTTTTACAATTACTATTAGTTTAGATTCTTTACTTTTTGTTACCTGTAATTTTAAGAGTTCTTATCTGCCAGGGTCTGAAGTACAATAATGATGAAGCATTCCCTATTTCCCGTCCGGCCAGATTTATTTCAGTAAAGTCTGCTTTTCCATGTAAGTACTGAAGGTTAAATTGTTCATCGTCCCCATGAGACTCATACATTCTGACCACGGTACTACCTGCCGATGGATAAAGTGCAGAAATAAGCACATCCTTTGATTGGATATTAAATATTTTATTTTCAAAACCTAACGACCCATTTCCTTTCTCAGTGTTTAGCCCCACACATGGAAAATTGTATTCAATTGCTTTACGATGCAAATCAGCATTTTCCCATTTTCCCTCAAAAGGATAGATTGCAAATGAGTATTGATAATTACCATTTAGTATAACAGTATTCCATACATAGTACATAGAATAAGCCAGGGGAACTGAAAAGCCGTTATCCGACTCATGCGTAGATTCCATCGTTCCTTTGTTAAATATCGCCATACCATTATGACCGTCTGCTATTGCCGTCCAATAGTTACCCTGAATATATTGATCCTCAGTTTCCGAAATTGCAAAAGGCAGATCCCTTATACCTGTGGTACCTATCCCAATTGAAGGGAAGACTTTGAACCGGAGTTTTTCTTCATGCAGGAAAGGAGATATGACTTCACGCTTATCATCGCTCAACCGGACGATCTTTTCATCCGTGAAAATGAAATTTGCAGAAAAATCTATTTTGGGATCGAAGGAGCTTAATTTCATTTTTAAGCGGTACGGTATTCCGCCAATTTCTCCTGTTTCAATGAGAGTGACCAGGTTATTGCTAATTGAAGTTGAGTCTAATATCCACTTTCCGACTGATTCGCATGCTTTACCATTAATAACTCCTTCAAAATAGCAGTTTCTTTTTTGGTCATTTACCATCTGCATTCCACTTTTGCGATTCACGATGGATATAATCCCTCCTCCCGGGTTCAGAAGTATCTTCCAATATGGAGTCAAAATCTGAAGTTTAATATTATCTACCTCAATTGACGCGGGTGTCTTCTGCATTTGTTTAGAAGGAAGAATAGAAAAACTTTGAAATGCCATAGCCGGAATCTCTACGGGAATCAATATTTGCGCCCGCCTAATTGTCTGATCACTATTATGCTCAACCTTCATTATCTCAAATGGGATCTGTTTTGAACCTTG
The DNA here is from genome assembly GCA_050014255.1 of Bacteroidales bacterium. GTDB lineage: Bacteria > Bacteroidota > Bacteroidia > Bacteroidales > VadinHA17 > LD21. Next base: position 21,922 of record JBEKDR010000060.1, read on the forward strand.
TAAAACATCGAAGTTTTTAACTCCTCCAACAGATATTTTTACCCATATAGCGATACATTCCTTACGTTTCCAGGAAAGAGGATTGAAAACTGTGATTTGTCCAAGAATACCTCCTTCCATTTGCGATGAAACAAAAGATAAGGTGGATTGAATTACACTATCGGAAGCATGAACTGAGGCAGGCAGAAATTTCCTGGAATCTTTCAGAAGTCCACAAATCTGAATATCGTGATGCTGAGCCACTAAAAGGTTTTTCCATCCGATCTCAAGTTCGTTTTCATAGTTTTTATCACCAAGAATGGATGATAATGCCGCTAATCGCTCAGCGGTAAGTATTTTTACCTCTGCACTACGGGATTGGTTCCAGATTTCATTTCCGCAATATCCCCAGGGCATGCGAACGTGGAAGTCGTTGGGTAATGTTTTATATTCATCTATCGGGGAAGGATAAGCCGGAAATATTTCATCAAGCAGCATCCACCGATACCCTTTTTTACTTTCATATTCACTGACCAGTCCTTCCTGGCGAAGGACAGCATCATCAGCACGGCTAGCGAGCAAAGGGTATATACCTGCAAATTTTTCTTTAAATGCTTCCATAGGTTCCCTGCACTCAGCTCCCGGATAGCGTGTAAGAATAAGGTTGTCTTCTGTAACCCACCCGAATCCGTTACCTTCACCTTTATACGTCGGAATGGCCGGAATCCTTGAACCATCCACTCCGACCCACCAGCCGACCGGCGAATTATAAGTAGGGTTATAACCATACATCATAAAATGAGTGCGCATTATTGCGCCCGTAAAATCGAATCCCTTAATAATCTGTGGAATCTGGCTGTGCATGGCATGTTCGCTCATCAGATAAACAGACGGAGCGCAACCTAGAATTCGCTTATCAGTTTCCAGGGCATATTGTATCTGGCGTATATTTGATTCTTCATTGATAAATGTAGATAATGGTTGCCCATATGTGCATGTTCCTATACCAAACCTGCCTTTATACTTGTTAAGGTACCCTCGCATTTCTGAGAGTAGGACCGTATCATTTTTCATCAGGTAATCATAGGTATAGGCTTCATTATCCAGGCCAATTCTAAAACCCGGATATTTTTCTAGCCAGGACATTGCACTGCGAAGAGTCCTGGCAAAACTATCAGTGCCCCAAAGCACAAGCCCTCCATGATCATAGCTAAGTAAATACATCGGCTTATCAGAGCTTCTATCAGCTATTGAATCATTATAGTTCCGCGATGGATATTGAATGATTGAAGAAGCTTGTTGTCCGCTCATTTTCAATAAAGAGGATAATAAGACTATAAAAAAACAACAGATAATTCTTTTCATCAGTATATGTTTGGTTTATGTTTGATTGAATAAAATAATATGAGTATCGGTTATCAATAATAATCTAAGGTTAATTAATTATGAGATTCCTCGTCCGCCGGTTGGCGGACTCGGAATGACAGGACTTTTGGGGAGACAAGTGAAAAAGAGAGGTGGT
>JBEKDR010000061.1:0-23389 GCA_050014255.1 Bacteroidales bacterium
GTGCATTATTGACCGACTGACGGGCTATTTCTATCTGATTTATCAGGTTTTTAAGATTTCTGTAACTCTGTCTTATAGCCAGGATTATGCTGTTCTGTTCTACACCGAGATCAATTTTGCTTGACTCAATTGTTGCCTCACTCGCCTTTATTCTTGCTTTTTCTTCTCCCCAGTCCCACACAGGAATCTGAAAGGACAATGCAACATTTTCGTTATTTAAAGGATCACTGTAAATATCTTTTAAGTTTTTATTATTCCCATTATATCCAAAAGAGAGGGCAAGGTTTCCATGGAATTCATTAAGTGCCTTTGTCTGAATGAGATTAAGCTGTGCCGTTTCAATGTCTATCTGACTTTCCCTGATTTCCATCCTTGATGCCAGTCCCTGGTCAATGGCAAATGCAATATCTATTTTGACAGTAGTATCAACCGCAATATTCGGTATTACAATAATATCGTCATATAAACTCATGCCAATCAGGATTTTAAATGCATCCTTGGAATTTTCAAAAGCAACCTGCTTGTTTTCATAATCCGACTTGGTTGTTGCAAGGTTCAACTCAGCCTGGAACTTTTCTGACTCGGCTGAAATTCCGGCATCAGCTTTATTCTTTGTTATTTCATAACTTTTCATCATATCCTGATAAGCCTGGTTTGAAATGTCCATGCTTTGCTGCGCCTGATATACCGCATAAAATGCCTGGGAAACGCTTTGCTCCATAGTCAACAGCTGGATCGCATAATTAAGCTGGGCAGTCTCAAGTTGCAGCTGGAGCGTTTTCAGATTAAGTTTGGTATGGTTATAAGTGAACAAAGGCTGATTTAACTGAATGGAAAGATCATTATTGAAAGCTACACCGGCAGTCGGGAATTTTGCATTATAGATGTTATTGGTATAACTGAAATTATCACTCAGCGTAATCGTCGCATCTGTAGGTAAAAAAGGCTGGACAACTGTAAATGAACCGGAGCTTTGCACATCCTTTGTAGTGTTAAAATCAGAAAAACTGCTATTGAATGCTCTGTCCTGCGAATAGGTTAAAGGATTTACTGATAAAGCAAATTTTGATTTTAATGCATCATTCTGGGCATTAAGGTTTTCCTGGCTTCTGATGAGATTAAGCCTTGTCTTCAATATTGTAGGACTATTTGATTCAGCTGTTGAAAGAGCCTGTTCCAGAGTAACTCCGGTCTGCGAGAATCCTATGATTGTTAATAGATTCATAATTAATACAATGACCGGAACAATCCTTATTTTAATATTAAATTGTTTTTTCATCCTATTTTAATTTAAACTCTGATTTTTACTTTCGCCTTTTGCCTTTCGCCTTTTATTTCTGTCTTACCCACTTTATTGCATCTCCGATTACAGCTCTTCCGCTCGAGAGATTTGAAAGAACAACTTTCGAAGTGTCAGCTGTCAGGTAATAAGTTCCCAGTTTATTCCATCCGTTCTCAGCATTTGTATAATCAATAGATATCTCCTCGCTTCCTCCGTCATGATAAATCCGATAGTGGAATTCTTTGTAAGGCTGGGAAGGAGGTCCGCTTCCATCTCTAGCCTGACCTCCGGCCCCGCCGGGTCCCTGTGCTCCCCCTGTTCTTGCCCCTCCTCCGAATCCTCCTGCTCTGATCATCATCCGATCGGCAGTTTTGCCTATAAAACAGAGAATATCATAATAACCTGGTTTGTCTATAACCGTAGTCCATGTAAGGGTTTTATCTCCTTTCCCGCTTTTTGTGTACATTGCAGACCGGACATACTTTCCATAAAAAGCTGATTGTACTACAGGTTGCCAGTATGATGGAATATTCATAAGGCTTACCTGCTGATAGCTTGTTCCTTTCTTATTCTGGATTCCAAGCAGTTTTTTCAGCCTGTTCTCCGTATTCTGTCTGCTGACTTTAAACCCGGCATCCTCGTTGTCAACTATTATACTAAATTGGTCAAATCCCGCAGGATCTGAAGGGATTAACTCTTCTCCCGAAAATTCCCCAACAGCATCTTTTGATTTGATTATCTCATCAATTGGAAGGGTGATCTCCCCTGGGATATTTTTAGCAAAGAGAGTATTTATCATCATTGCTCTTGGCTGGGCATCGAGTACAATGCCGATTTTTTTTGTCTCATGAGGCCCTAAATAAACAATTTTGGATATGTCGGCAGCTTCCATGCCACGTCCCTGTATCGATATCTGTCCTCGTCCCTGGACAGCTACCTGGAATGTTCCTCCGCCACCCCCGAAACCTCCTCCTCCAAAACCTCCTCCGCCACGTCCGCCACCTCCGCCGCCACGTACTCCCCCTGTACGGAATGATATATTAAATAGTCCACCTGTACCTTCCTGATTAGATGCAACAAAAGTAACCTGATATCTGGATCTTTCATTTATTACAATTTCGTTTGCCACCAGGTTTGTAAAAAGGAATCCGGGTTGTTCCTTTCCAGTGAACCAGGCTGACAGATATGGGTAAAACTCAAAACCGAACCTGTTTTTAATTTCATTATTGAATTTTAGAATATCAACTCTTTTAAACTTGTTATCATCAATGTACCGGGCAAACCAGTCCTTAAATTCATCAATGCCTGTTTTAGACCTGATAAGGTTAAAGAAATAGTCACCCTTAATAGTTAACACGTTTTTTAAAGTATCTCCACCCGGATTTTTTGAGAGCAGTTCTTTAAAGCTCTGGTTTTTAAGAATGAGATTTGCCCTGTCATTTTCTGAAAGAGTGCCGGACATTGCCTGAAAACCTGCAGCGGCAGGAGAATTAACATTCTGAAGATGAGATTCAAAAATTGCATTAATGACAGGATATTCTGAAGAATAGAAATTATTCTTAAAAAAGTAAAAGCTTGGACCGAGAAGATACCGTGCAGGTTCATTTGCAGCAACGCCGTTAATAAACCTGAAATTCTCACCACTTATGAAAGTGCTTCTCATAAAATTATTAAATATCCTGACCTGTAGCTCTTTATCTGTAATAACCTGGCCATTGCGCGTCATCCTTTTTTTCTGCTGTTTGAATTGCTTTAAAAAACCGGCCTGGTTCAGTGTGGAAAGCCTTTCGGGTAGAAGAACCATGGATGGCTGAACCTCTGCCCGTGTTTGAGTGCTTTCCTTAGGGTAAGAATGAAACTGAACAGGGACCTCAAGCATACTAAGTGTTTTGAAGGGATATTTTGTGGAGAAGTTTGACTCAAGATCTTTCATAAGACCCGAAATAAGCAAAGGCAAAGTGTCTTTAATTGCTTCGAGGTCTTTCTTATAATAATCATTTCCAGGGAAATGATATGAAATGTATTCTACCGAATCAACCTTTATTTTGTCAGTCAGATAATTGCCTATTGCAAGAGTCAGTCCGGTAAGCGGAGCTTCAGGTTTAAATATATAGTATCCATCTTCTTTACTCATTGTGCCCTGCGATACCGGAAGCAGATTATTCTCGTTTTTTACTTTAAGGGTATAATGAGTAAAATCGATCTTTATCCGGGCAGGATTTGATGGGTAGTAATTAAGTCCGGCAACCGGATACCAATGAGTCTCAGGAGTAAGCAGAACATAATCTCCGGTAAGGAAAGCTTGCCGCTTATTGACATTTACCATAGAAATTTTATACGGATTCTCCTTTATATTGTCATTATAATTCGGATAGCAGAATGATTCATCTATGCTTCCTGAATAAACAAACTCTAATTTATCACTGTCACCAGGATTAAGGAGCTTTCCGGGGTCTATTTCGATTATATGATTTGTCCTGTTGAAATTCAGATCTTTCCCGTTTGAATATATTTTTGTAACTGTCAGAGAGGGATTGAGGGAAAAATAGTACCGGCTGATGGGAATATTATTGTCATTCGTAATTTCCAGATTTGCAGTCGCATCAAATGAACTTCCTTTATGAATAAACTCTATTGATGCATCTGTTATGCTGGCAAACTTTTTATTTTCAAACTTTTTGTTTGTTTCTATTACCATTCTTTTACCGGTTACTCCTTTTCTGTACGTTGAGTAGGTATTTAAGGTGCAGATTACCGAACCGGCCATAAAAACGAACAACAATATTATAGTCAGTATTCTGTGAACTTTGGATTGTGGTAATCGCTTAAACAACAAAATTGTTGCCATTATCAGTGAGAGCCCTGCAAAAAGATAGATAAGTCTCTGATTGATTATTGCACTTAAATTATCGAACCCTATTATCCCTGATTTAAATACCGGTAAACCAAAAGCCAAATAGTCGAAGACAGATCCTGCCCTGAAGTAGAGATAGAAAATATCCAGGGCTGCATAACCAAGGAGAATAAGAAAAGTTATTGCCTGATTTTTTAATAGCGACATCAGGGTGAAAGACAATCCCAGGCTGAAAATTATTGTAGGTAAACTGATAATTAAGAGATAATAGAAGTAAGCAGAAATATTTACCGACATGCTCTTTGAAATGATATTTATTATCAGGCATATCGCAAGAACCAGTAAGTTCAGGCTCAGGAACAATCTTAGAATTCCCAATGATTTTCCAATAACATATTCAAAATTTGACATCGACCTGGTATAAAGCACTTCATTGGTATCCAGTTTTTTGTCGCGTTTCAGAAAATCAGCAGCCAGGAAAATGACCACAATTGCCTGTGCAATATTTAGAAGATATAAATTGATAAGAGGCAGCGATGAAGGGATCGATACTACTTCCCACCCCTCGTTTCCGACGGGTGAGAACATGCCGATGTTCATTAGTGTGAAGATAAATATGGACCCGATCGAGAAAAGCCGGAAAAACCAGCTCCGTCTCAGAGTCTTTGCCTCGTACCTGGCAACTGTTCTGATATTCGACAGAAATGCCATATCTTTTTATTCTTATTAATCTATTAAGCTTGTCTGCAGTTTATGCTCCATATAATAAACGTATGCATGTTCAATATCAGGGTCAATGCTGAGAGCATTATAATCTGGCGGATCATCTGAAACTATCTGAACTTCCCAGCCGGTCTCATTGGGTATCGTAGAAATAACATTATAAATTTCTTTTACCTTTTCATATTCAATCGGGGTCAGATTAAGTTTGAATACATGACCTTCAGCATGTTTGACCAGATTCTCAGGAGATCCGTAATAAACCAATTCTCCCCTGTTGAGAAGCGCCATTCCCTGACAGGTTGAGGAAATATCCCCGACAATATGAGTTGAAAGAATAATTATTACATCATGCTGGCTTAACTGGGAAAGTACATTCCTGAATTTTATTCTCTCGTCGGGATCAAGCCCGGTAGTGGGTTCATCAACAATTATGATCTTTGGATTACCGATGAGAGCCTGTGCAATACCTAAACGGCGTTTCATGCCACCTGATAGTTTGTTTGCCCGTCTGTCGCGTGCTTCAATAAGTCCTACCTGATCCAGCAATCTGTCAACCTCTGCCATTCTTTCCTTTCTGTTTTTCAGCCCTGCCAGCGATCCTGCATAATCAAGGAACTCCCAGGTTTTAAGCGCTGTAAAAAATCTGAAATCCTGCGGGAGATACCCAAGCATGCTTCTGATCTCTTTTCTGTGTTTCTGAATGTCCTTTCCGTCCACCAGTACAACACCTGAAGTAGGTTTCATAAGTGTTACCAGAATCCGCATAAGACTTGACTTGCCTGCTCCATTCGGACCCAGCAGACCGAACATCCCTGTGCCGAATTCAAGATTTATATTCTTAAGAGCGTGATTACCATTAGGATATATTTGATTAAGATTCTGAATTTCAATTTTCATAAATCTTCACTATTGAAAATTATTTTCAGGACAAGGAAGTAATAAGATATAGACTCTTAAATGAATCCAAATATTCCATCAATCTTTAAGACAACGCACAGAAAAACCGTAAAGCTTATTGGCTTTGCCTCTGACAGCCCGTTTGTATGTTGAACCAAGTATCAGGTTACAGCTGCTGTTCTGATTGTACTGAGTGGAACTCCACCAAATACCGTGTTTGCCGATATTCATTATTTTTTCTTCAGAGATATCCCTGTATCCGCCCGGGAGAGCTTTAAATCCGCTTTTGTCTGTCGCTCCTGTATTTGGCTTTTCCCAATGTGTTATTCCAGCCTCTTTCAGATTTCCTCCGGCAATACTGTCACCTTCCAGGAAGTTTGTGAGTGTTGTAAATTCATTGTTGGATGGCAAATGCCAGCCCGTTGGGCATACACTTTTTGCAGTTTCCCAGTTGTACAGCAACCCCATGGATGACTTATCCTGATCATTGTCGTATTCCCAGTATCCACTTTTTGCTTTGAAGGCAAGGTTTTCCGCCATCCATGTTTGTGTGCCTATATTTACCGTTGCATAAGTCCTGCCATCTCTTGTATCATTATAATTATCAGTCACCTGAGCTGCTGAATTCATTGTGAAAATCAGAATGGCAATAATCAAAAAAAAGTATTTGTTTTTCATGTTTATTTCCATTTTACAGGTTTAAAATTGATTTGACAACAAACTTAATACTTATTTATGTGGAAATAAGGATGGTTATCCGATATCAATATTACAGAGGGCGATAACTGCGTTTTCGAATACAAAAATTCCTATTTTTGTAGTTAAAAATTTCCAGTGGTTTATCTTACTAACAAGCGAAAAATAATTAACGACCCTGTTTACGGTTTTATAAGCATCCCGGGAGAATTTGTTTATGACCTTATCGAGCATCCATGGTTTCAGAGATTACGAAACATTAAACAACTTGGATTAACGAGTTTTGTATATCCCGGTGCGACCCACAGCAGGTTTCAGCACGGACTTGGGGCGTTGCATCTGATGAATATGGCTATCGCTACTCTCAGAAACAAGGGAATCATAATCTCGCCTGTTGAAGAAGAAGCTACGCTTATTGCCATACTTCTGCACGATGCAGGACATGGTCCCTTCTCCCATGCACTTGAAAATTCGATAATCAATGACATTTCGCATGAAGATATTTCTCTTCTCCTGATGAGAAAGCTGAATGAAAAATATAGCGGAAAACTTGATCTTGCAATCGAAATTTTCACTGGAAAATACTACAGAAAATTCTTTCATGAGCTGATTTCAGGTCAGATAGATATGGACAGGCTTGATTATCTGCGGAGGGATAGTTTTTTCACCGGAGTTATTGAGGGATCTGTCGGGTCGGACAGGATAATAAGAATGCTTAATGTTGTGGACGATAGTCTGGTTGTTGATGAAAAAGGGATCTATTCACTTGAAAAATTTCTTATTGCCCGTCGTCTTATGTACTGGCAGGTATATATGCATAAGACTGTCCTTTCGTCCGAAAGTCTGCTTGTAAACATTCTTAAAAGGGCAAAGGAAATTGCGAATGAAGGGGATGATTTATTTACCACTCCTGCATTAAGGTTCTTCCTGTATAATAATATAGGTCATTCCGATCTTACAGATGAAGGGACATTTACACCCGGAATGATTGCGTCAAATTTTACCAGACTCGATGATTCCGATATTCTGGTCTCTGCAAAATACTGGGCAGATCATTCTGATAAGGTACTTTCAGATTTATCAGGCAGGTTGTTGCGCAGAGATCTGTTCGCGATAGAGCTTCAGAATGAACCATTTCCGGAAAAAAGGGTAAAAGAGCTTGCCAACATGGCTAAGAACCAGATAAATATAAATCCTGGTTTAGAAGCCTATTATGTTTTTACCAACAGCATTTCAAACCTGGCTTATACCCCCGATGCTCCTGTAGTTAAGATACTGCTTAAGAGTGGAAAAACAGCTGATATTTCAACTGTGTCAGATATGTTCGACCACAGATTCCTCTCAGAGAGGATTACTAAATACTTTCTGTGTTATCCTAAAGAATGTCGATAATTAAAATTTTAAATGTTATGGAATTTACTGCTGCAACAATCGCCGGATTTTTAAAAGGTGAGATAGTAGGCGACCCTGATATTAAGGTAAATACAATTGCTAAAATTGAAGAGGGTCAGTCAGGAGCTTTGTCATTCCTTGCCAATCCAAAGTATGAGCATTATATATACGATACTAAATCATCAATAGTTCTTGTTAACAAAAGCTTTGTGCCTTCAGGCAGTATTAATGCCACACTTATAAGGGTGGAAAATTCATATGAGGCATTTGCCTCTCTTCTCCGCCTTGTGGATCAGGCCAGGCCCAGAAAGAAAGGAATTCATTCTACTGCAATTATTGAAGATACCACCAAAATCGGTTCTGATGTATTCATCGGGCCATATGCGTATGTAGGTGAGAATTGTATAATCGGCAATGGATGCTCGATTTATCCTCATGTATATGTAGGAGACAATACAAAGATCGGGAATAACTGTATAATAAACCCCGGGGTGACGATTTATCACGATTGTATTCTCGGTGAAAGTTGTATCATACATGCAGGGACAGTGATCGGCAGCGATGGTTTCGGATTTGCCCCGCAGTCGGACAATGAATATATGAAGATCCCACAGTTAGGGAATGTGATCCTGGAAGACAATGTTGAGATCGGCTCAAATGTTACAATTGACAGAGCTACAATGGGATCGACAATTATCCGGAAAGGAGTTAAGCTGGATAATCTGATACAGATTGCCCATAATGTTGAAGTGGGAGAAAATTCAGTTATGGCTGCTCAGACAGGAATTTCCGGATCAACAAAAGTCGGAAAGAATTGTATGTTTGGAGGACAGGTCGGGCTTGCTGGTCACATAAGAATTGCCAACGGGACAAAAATAGGAGCACAGGGTGGAATTCTGGGTGATGTGAAAGAAGAAAATACAGCAATATTAGGTTCTCCGGCGATCGAAGTGAAGCAGTTTCTCAGATCTTCTGTGATTTTTAGAAAATTACCTGAAATGAAGGTAAAGATTGATTCCCTTGAAAAAGAGATAGAGTCTCTGAAAAAGAAGTAGTTTTGTTCAGAATTCGGGAATAAATCCTTTGTAACAAATTCAGTTAAAGAACAAATTTCTGGATTGTTCAAATATTTTTATTTTTTTTGTACCCGGATTTTAATTTAATAATCAGTACTGATGAGTGAAAAACAGAGGACCCTTGCAAAAGCTATAAGTCTTACCGGAAAAGGACTTCATACCGGGAATAGTGTAACAATTACATTTAAACCGGCTCCGGTAAATCACGGATACAAATTCTGCAGAGTGGATCTTCCCGGGAAACCATTAATAGATGCACTGGCTGAACACGTTACAGATACTTCGAGGGGAACAACTCTTGTACAAAACAATGCTACTGTTTCAACTATTGAACACGTCATGGCCGCATTTAATGGACTGCGTGTTGATAATGCCCTGATTGAAATGGATGGGCCCGAGGCTCCGATAATGGGTGGATCAGCATGGAAATTTGTTGAAGCAATAAAGCAGGCAGGTATAGTTAATCAGAAAGAAGACCGAAATTATTTCGTTGTAAAGCAAAAGATAACATACTCTGACGAAGAACACGGTGTGGATCTGATCGTTTATCCCGATGATCATTTCAGCGTCAATGTTCTGATCGATTATAACTCAAAAATTCTTGGAAACCAATATTCGATCCTTGATTCAATTGATGACTTTGAAGAGAAGATATGCAAAAGCCGCACATTCGTGTTTTTTCATGAACTGGAGCCACTATTTAATCAGGGACTTATTAGGGGCGGAGATCTCGACAATGCAATTGTCATTCTTGAAAAAGAAGTTGAACAGTCTGAAATAGATCGCATTGCAAAACTTTTTAACAGGCCCGGAATAAACACACATACTGCAGGGATTCTCAATAATACAGAATTGCGTTACCCCAATGAGCCGGCAAGGCATAAATTACTTGATATTATGGGTGACCTTGCCCTTGTCGGCCACCCGATAAAAGGTAAAATTGTTGCAACGCGTCCGGGCCATTATGCCAATACAAGATTGGCAAAAATCATAAGGCAGGAGATGAAAAAAACTCTTTCAAAACTTGATGTCCCTGTTTATGATTCTTCACAACCTCCGGTTTTTACAGTTGAGGATATTAAAAAGCGGCTGCCTCACAGATTTCCCTTTTTGATGGTTGATAAAATAATCGCTCTCGATGAATCCTCAATTGTGGGAATCAAGAATGTCACATTTAATGAATCTTTTTTTCAGGGTCACTTTCCTGATGAACCTGTTATGCCTGGAGTTCTTCTCGTTGAGGCACTCGCTCAGACCGGAGGACTGCTTATCCTGAATTCCTTCGAAGATCCGGAAAAGTATTCAACTTATTTTCTTAAAATCGACAAGCTCAAGTTTAAACAAAAAGTAGTCCCGGGGGATACTGTGATACTTAAAATGGAATTGGCTGATATTATGCGAAGAGGAATAGTGACAATGTTTGGTCAGGCATTTGTCGGGAACAAACTTGTTTTAGAAGGAGAAATGACTGCTCAAGTAGTAAAAAACAAATAATAGATTCAATGATCTCAAATTTAGCATTTATCCGTCCTGAAGCAAAGATCGGCAAAGATGTCATTATTGAACCTTTTGCTTATATCGCAGCCAACGTGACTATTGGCGATGGAACCTGGATTGGGCCCAACGCGACTATCATGGATGGAGCAAGAATAGGGAAGAAATGCAAAATATTCCCCTCTGCAGTTATTTCAGGGATCCCTCAGGATCTTAAGTTCAGAGGGGAAGATTCGACCGTTGAAATTGGAGATAATACCACTGTAAGAGAATGCGCTACAGTTAACCGGGGAACTGCTGCAGTTGGAAGGACAATTATTGGTAACAATTGCCTTTTAATGGCCTATTCGCATATCGGTCACGACTGTATTTTAGGAAACAACGTTATTATAGGGAATTCAACAGCGCTGGCCGGTGAGGTGGGAGTTGACGAATGGGCTATTCTAAGTGCCGGCACAATGGTTCACCAGTTCGCGCATATCGGTGCTCATGTAATGGTTGGTGGAGGCGCGAAAGTGCGCATCGATGTCCCGCCTTTTATCAAAGCTGACCGCGATCCCCTCTCTTTTCTCGGATTGAATTCAGTAGGTCTGACCAGGCGAGGGTTTGAAAAAGAACGGATTGACGAGATTCATGAAATATACAGGGCGATTTATCAGAAGGGGATGAACTTTTCACAGGCATTGGAATTTGTGGAAAAAGAGTTCAAATCATCACCTGACAGAGATTATATCCTGGAATTTATCAGAAAATCAGAAAGAGGGATTATCAGGGCAAGGTAAAGCGATGGCTATTTTTACTCTTTCCATCCCTGTGCCGAGATCTCAACTTCCGAACCATCATCCCCTGCAATGTAATAACCGGATCCGAAAGTGGTCATATGCCCGATTACTTTCACAGACTGCACCATTTTGATCTTCTCGACCATCTCCAGCGGAATAGTAAAAAGCAATTCATAGTCTTCACCTCCGTTAAGGGCGGGGACAATGGGATCGATATTAAATTCTTCAGCAAGCTTTGAGGTTTCGTAATCTATTGGCACTTTGCTGTAGAAGATCCTGCAGCCTGTGCCCGACAATCTGCAGATATGAATCAGGTCGGAAGCCAAACCGTCAGTAACATCAATCATCGAAGTGGGTCTGATTTCTTCATTTTTAAGTTCAGTTAATGTTGAAACCGGAATTTCAGGCTTCAGCTGCCTTCCAATAACATATTCGTAACCTGCAAGATCGGGTTGAGTAACTTTCTCTTTGACAAAAAGTTTTCTTTCTCTTTCAAGAAGCTGGAGACCCATGAATGATGCACCGAAATCGCCGGTTACGCAAATAAGATCATTTGCCCTGGCGCCATCTCTTTTAATAATATTACTTTTCTCAACTATACCCACGGCCGTGACTCCGATAGTCATCCCGGTAAGCGAACTGGTGATATCTCCTCCTGCCAGATCGATCTGGTAATTTTTACATGCCAGTGATATTCCTTCATAGAGATCTTCAACCTGTTCTATATTGAATTTTGAGCTGATACCAAGTGCGATCATTACCTGTCCGGGAGTTCCATTCATAGCATAAATATCAGATATCGCCCTGATAACAGCCTTATATCCAAGATGTTTTAGAGGATTGTAAATCAGGTTGAAGTGGATCCCCTCCAAAAGAAGGTCGGTTGAAACCAGAGTTAAGTTTTTTCCCGAATCAATGACAGCAGCATCATCCCCGATACCGTTTATGGTCGTTTTATTTCCGATTATGATATCCTTTGTGAGATGGTTTATCAGACCAAATTTCCCAAATTCATTTATTGATTTCTTGTTTTCAGATTTGCCCATTATAGTGCTTATTTCTTCATAATTTAATTTCCTATTCAGCTACTCATTGATTTTCTTCGTTTACCCCGGCCCCATGGGGAGCGAAGAACCGAGCCCAGCTTTACTGGCGAGCTCGGCGCAGCCAAAATCAATTTACTCTCCGCCAGCTGGCGGAATGGGGTAAATAAATTGATTTTCAAGCGATTTTGGGATCGTGTTTTTGCTTATTGGTGTCTTAATCCTGATTATTTGCTTACAATATCTCTTCCGAAAGGCGATAAGGCGATAGCTGTGAGTTTGAAATGCTGCAATCCAAAAGGGATACCGATAATTGTTACACAGAGAAGAAATCCGAATATCGCGTGAGTGATTGCAATCCATAAACCACCCGTAAGCAGCCATATTATATTCATGATAATGTAAAGACAGCCGGAAGCTCTTGAGTGTACAACTGTATCACGCCCAAATGGCCATATTGAAAGTGAAGCCATTTTAAGTGTCTGGATACCAAATGGAATACCAACGATGGTTATCATTAGTATAAGACTTCCGATAAAGTACTCTATCGCTATGATAAAACCACCAAAGATCAGCCAGATAAGATTTCCCAAAAAATTCATAGGCAGTTAAATATTGATTCATTCAAGGATTATAGTTTTGTCTTTCGGATACTTGACAGAATATGTCAACACTATCTGTTTGGTTTCCTGGGGCTTTATCTCAAGATCCCACTTTATTCCGCCAGTCTGCTGGTCAATTTTGCCACCCGATAATTCAATTGGGTCAACATTGATACTGCTATTAGATGAAACCGGAATCTGATCGTTCAAAGTGATTTTTACCGGATTTGACTTATTATTTCTTATTGTAAGCAGAAATGAGTAAGTATCCGTTCTGTTTGCTCCAATTACCTTCCTGCTGGTAAAATCTTTTCGTTTTTCCCTCTTTACCAGGATACTGTTATCTGTTCCCAGTGAGATTGTAAGCGTATCTTTTAACTGGTTAACATTGAGTGTCGATTTTCCCACGAACGAATTTTCGAAATAAAGGGTAGCCTCACCGGTCAGAAGACTTAATTTTGCCCAGTCGGAAATATTAGCGGTAAGAAAAGCAAGCGGAGACACCTTGGGGAGTGTAACATACATATAATCAGCAGGTGCTGTAATCCGCTGGATTTCTACAGTCTGAACTTTTCCATCTGATGGAACTGAGTAGGGAACAGCAATATCGAATGTTATCGTCGTTTCTCCGACTTGTTTCTGAACAGATACAGGAGCTGCTTCCGTCGCTTTTTCCTCCATCTTATTTTCATTGATAACCTTTTCCATCATCACAGGTGCTTCGCTTCGTTTCGCTGCTGATGCAATTCCTCTGATCATAACCGGCGAAGGATTGTAAAAATCTATATACCAGGGATTCAGTACCGGAACATCCCCTGCCACCCATGGAGTGGCATTTGAGAAACTCATTTTTACGTCTTTCCATTCGACACCTGAATTCTGATAGACATTTGCCTTATAAAATATTGCAACCGGATTTTTTATATCATCAACCCTGATATCGTAAGAAGGATACCATCCTGCATTTGCTACCACATAACTGAAAGTGAGTTTTCCGGAAACCTGTTTTTCGGATGAAACAGATACCAGAATTTCACCGGAGGGAAGTTGTTGTTTCCCAAGTTTGTCTGATACTTGTTGTTGAAGTGCTGTAATCTGTTTATTATAATCTTTTATGAGTCTTTGTTTCTTTAAGGTAGTCATAGTAATCTGGTCCATATTAGTGGTATACAGATCCATGAAATTTTTAAATTGCTCCAGAGAGAATGTTGTCGTCTTGACGAGGATGGCATCGTTAGCTGTCAGAAAAGCCTCTTTTTGCTTTAATACTTCTATTGCAGCGTTTTCATCTGCGACTTTAAGCTGGAGCGTCTCAATCTGACTCCTGATGCTTTTAACCTCCGGGGAATCTTCAAGATTCTGCAGGTAATTATTCTGATGATTTACTGAAAGTATTGTAAATTCTCCATAACCTTTAACCTGGATGCTCTGAACATCAATATATGGTGAAAGTCCTGAAAGTTTGACAACGCTTTTTCCCGGTAATAGTGAAATTGATGTTTCATGATCAACCTGGGCCCTGTCGGGGAAAACTGTAACATGCTTTATTTCAGCCTTAATCTCTTTTTCAGTCTGTGCCGAAATATTAAAAACAGCTGAAAAAATGAATATTGATGTAACAAATATCTTTTTCATAGCGTGTAACTGAATTAACCAGCTTAAAGGTAAAACTTTTATTTTAGCAGTGTATGTCAAATTCCTTTTAACCGCAAAGCACTCTAAGCAGGAGCAAAGCACGCAAAGATAAAATACTATATTTCAGTTCTTTGCGATCTTTTTCTTTCCGCCAGCTGGCGGATGCGACCTTTGCGGTTTATGATTTTCGACTTTTTGCCACGAATGTTCAAACCTGATCATATGTTAAATATGTATTTTCCAATTGCAGATAGGTTAAAAAGTCTACCTTTGACAAAATTAAAACTCAAAATGAAGGGATTAAGAATTGGGAACCTTGCTATAGCAGTACCAATAATACAGGGTGGAATGGGAGTAGGGATTTCTCTTTCAGGGCTCGCTTCCGCGGTTGCAAATGAAGGTGGAGTTGGGGTTATATCTAGCGCCGGACTCGGACTTTTATACAAAGAATTTTCATCAGATTTTCTTGAAGCAAGTATACATGGACTTAAAGAAGAGATACGCAAAGCACGTGAAAAGACATTAGGCGTAATTGGTGTAAATGTTATGGTCGCAATGACCAATTTCGCTGATATGATTAAAACATCCATTTCTGAAAAGGTTGATATAATTACTGCAGGAGCAGGACTCCCGCTTGACCTGCCATCTTTTTTAAAGAAAGATAGTAATACAAAATTGGTTCCGATTGTCTCGTCGGCAAGGGCGACCAAAATAATATGTGAAAAGTGGAAAGCTAATTACGACTACCTTCCGGATGCAGTTATTGTTGAAGGGCCAATGGCAGGTGGACATCTGGGCTTTAAAGAGGAACAAATCTTCGATAATGAATATTCTCTTGAAAAGCTCGTTCCTGAAATCGTAAATGAATTGAAAATTTTTGAGGATAAATATGACACTAAAATTCCTCTTATAGCCGCAGGAGGAATTTATACCGGCGAAGACATTCATAATATTCTTAACCTTGGGGCCTCAGGAGTTCAGATGGGCACTCGTTTTGTTACCACTGATGAATGTGATGCTTCACCTGCTTTCAAACAGGCTTATATCAACGCTGAGCGTTCAGATATTGAGATCATTAAGAGTCCGGTTGGTATGCCGGGCAGGGCAATCATCAGCAACTTTATAACTAAAGTCCGGGAAGGTAAGAAACAGCCAAAAAAATGTCCTTTCAAATGCATCAAAACATGTGATATATCAAAAAGTCCCTACTGCATTATTGTTGCTCTTATAAATGCGCTTAAAGGCAACTTTGAAAACGGATACGCATTCTGCGGTGCAAATGCTTTCAGGGCAGACAAAATAACTTCAGTAAAAGAAATCTTTCAATCCCTCATAAAGGAATATAGAGAAAGTAAATAGACTCTAAAACTTATAATGACGTACGACACACAACGAACGGACGATGTATTTTAGTCCGTTTTTTTGTCTTTTTCTTCTTGACTCTCTTCGTCTCTAAGTCCCTAAGTCACTTCGTCGCTTCCGTACCTAGTTCCTTAGAACGAAAAACAGATTTTTGTCTGCTATTTCTTCTACAAATCCTATTTTTTTATATTTTTGTATCTTTATTTAGATTAAATACAATTAACGATATACTAATTCTATTTTAAATTGTTTATATGTTACAGATTTAAGGTTAGGGCAAAAAAAAGTGAAGATGGAGAAAGATCAGGATAAAATATTAAATGATGTAACTACAGGAGAATACAAATATGGATTCTATTCAGATATTGAAATGGACAGGATCCCTAAAGGCTTGAGTGAGGAAATAGTCAGACTTATTTCCGGGAAGAAAAATGAACCGGAGTGGTTACTCGACTTTCGGCTGAAATCATATCGCCATTGGCTGACGATGAAAATGCCAACATGGCCGAATCTTAAAATAGCTCCTATTAATTATCAGGAAATTATTTTCTATGCTGCTCCCAAAGAGAGAAAAAATCTTAAAAGTGTTGACGATATTGATCCCGAGCTGAAGAAGACATTTGACAAGCTTGGCATACCTCTCGAGGAGCAAAAACATCTTGCAGGAGTAGCAGTTGATGCTGTGATTGACAGTGTCTCAGTTAAGACAACTTTCAAGGAGACACTTGCTGAAATGGGAATCATCTTCTGCTCATTCAGTGACGCTGTCAAAGAGTATCCCGATCTCGTAAAAAGATATATGGGTTCGGTAGTTCCATATACAGATAATTTTTTTGCGACACTTAACTCAGCAGTCTTCAGCGATGGTTCATTCTGCTATATTCCGAAAGGTGTAAGATGCCCGATGGAGCTTTCAACTTATTTCAGGATCAACTCAGCAAACACAGGCCAGTTTGAACGAACCCTTCTTATCGCAGATGAAGAAAGTTATGTTAGCTATCTTGAAGGATGTACTGCTCCTTCGAGGGATGAAAATCAGCTGCATGCAGCAATAGTTGAAATAGTAGCTGAAAAAAATTCCGAAGTGAAATACTCCACTGTTCAGAACTGGTATCCGGGCGACAAAGAAGGAAAAGGAGGAGTTTTCAATTTCGTCACAAAAAGAGGAATGTGCAAAGGAGAGAACTCAAAGATATCCTGGACACAGATCGAAACCGGATCTGCAATAACATGGAAATATCCGTCGTGTATTTTACGCGGCGATAACTCCGTCGGTGAATTTTATTCCGTTGCCGTTACAAATAATCACCAGCAGGCCGACACCGGAACTAAAATGACTCATATCGGGAAAAATACGAAAAGCACCATCGTATCAAAAGGGATTTCTGCAGGTCACGGTCAGAACAGCTACCGGGGCCTGGTAAAGGTTTTAAAGAATGCATCAAATGCCAGGAATTATTCCCAGTGTGATTCCCTGCTGCTTGGTGATAAATGCGGGGCTCATACATTCCCTTACATTGAGGTGGATAACCAGAGTGCTATTGTCGAGCACGAAGCCACAACTTCCAAAATCGGGGAAGATCAGATTTTTTACTGTAATCAAAGGGGTATTTCAACAGAAGATGCAATAGGACTCATAGTTAATGGGTATGCACGCGAGGTAATTAACAAACTGCCAATGGAATTTGCTGTTGAGGCTCAGAAGCTTCTGCAGATCAGTCTTGAAGGTAGTGTAGGATAAAGAACCAATGTATTACAATATTTTAGTATCATGTTGATTATTAATAATTTAAAAGCCTCAATAGAAGGTAAAAGTATTTTAAAGGGAATAAGCCTTGAGGTTAAACCTGGCGAGATTCATGCAATAATGGGTCCAAACGGATCAGGGAAAAGCACACTTGCAGCAGTTCTTGCCGGAAGAGAGTTTGTTGAGGTTACAGAAGGAACGGTTACATATTTAGGAAAAAATCTTCTTGAAATGGCAGCTGAAGACAGGGCGAAAGAAGGAATATTCCTTGGATTTCAGTATCCTATTGAGATTCCGGGTGTGAGCATGGTAAACTTCATGAAAACAGCTGTTAATGAACATCGTAAACATAATGGCCTGGATCCGCTTTCGGCTTCAGATTTTCTTAAAATGATGCGCGATAAGAAGGAGCTTGTAGAGATCGATTCAAAACTTGCCAACAGATCTGTAAATGAGGGATTCTCAGGTGGAGAAAAGAAAAAGAATGAAATTTTCCAGATGGCGATGCTCGAACCAAAGCTTGCTATTCTTGATGAAACTGATTCGGGTCTCGACATCGATGCCTTGCGTATTGTGGCTAATGGGGTAAATAAGCTTAAGCGTCCCGATAATTCATTCATCGTTATAACTCATTACCAAAGGCTTCTTGATTATATCATACCGGATGTGGTTCATGTCCTTTACGATGGAAAGATTGTAAAAACTGCCGGGAAAGAGCTCGCACTTGAACTGGAGGAAAAAGGATACGACTGGATCAAAAAAGAGATTGAAAATAATTTGGTAGCATGAACGGAAAATCTGAAATAACAGAAAAATATCTCGGTCTTTATAAAGATAATATTAATAAGATATCAGGTATATCCTCTCCTTACTTCAATTCTTTCAGAGCATCTGCTTTTGAGAAATTCAGTGAACTGGGAATCCCCGCGAAAAAAAACGAAGCCTATAAATATACCAACCTCAACGCCTTTTTTGATCATGACTACGAGAACTACTTTATGCCTGTTCCGGCTGATTTTATCAAAGCCGAGCAGTTCCGGTGTGAAGTGACAGATCTTGATGCCTATGGGATTGTCTTGCTTAATGGATTTTATCCCACTTTAAATGAGAAACTTCGTCAGCTGCCAAATGGTATATGGATTGGCAGTCTAAATGAAGCCGCAATACAATTTGCTGACAAATTTGAAAAGCATTTTGGCAAATATGCAAAGAGTGAAACAGACGGACTCGTACATCTTAATACGGCAATGGCTTCAGGCGGACTTTTTATATATGTCCCTGAAGGTGTAACTATGAACAGACCTGTGCAGGTAGTAAACCTGATTCAATCAGATGAAGATACTTTCACTCAGCACAGGAATCTTATAATTGCAGAGAAAAATTCAAACTTCTCCATAATAATCTGTGACCATACACTTTCGCCACAGAAGTTTCTGACAAATGCGGTCACTGAGGTGTTTGTGGGTGAAAATGCTCATTTCGACATTATAAGAGTACAGAATGAACATAACAATGCGTGCAAAATAACCAATACATTTATCCATCAGGAAAAAAACAGCGTTACCTCTTCAAATAATATAACCCTTCACGGTGGCCTTATTCGCAACAATACATATCATTACCTTGGAGGTGAGGGTGCAGAGAGTTATTCGTACGGTTTATTCCTGGCCGATAAATGGCAGCATATCGATAATTTTGTAAATGTAGATCATGCTTTTCCTCACTGCACAAGTAATCAGTTGTTTAAAGGGGTTCTTGATGATATGTCAACAGGCGCTTTTAATGGTCGTATTCTTGTCCGTCCTGATGCCCAGGGCACACTTGCTTACCAGAAGAATAACAATATCCTTCTCACCGATGATGCAAAGATGGATACCAAACCACAGCTCGAGATTTATGCAGATGATGTAAAATGCAGTCATGGTGCAACGATTGGCCAGCTCGATGATGATGCTCTGTTTTATCTTCAGTCACGGGGAATAAATAAGCGCGAAGCAAGGTTGATGCTTATGTTCGGATTTGCTCATGAAGTAATACAGAATATTAAGATTGAGGCACTACGCGAAAGAATGGACAGCCTTGTTATGCAAAGGTTGAAAGGAGAACTTTCCCGGTGTGCCAGCTGTATGGTAAAGTGCGGATAATCTGAAAATTCGATGAAAGACATAGCTGAAATAAGAGCCGATTTTCCAATTCTGAGCAGGAAAGTTTATGGCAAACCACTTGTATATTTCGATAATGGTGCGACTACTCAAAAACCGCAGTGTGTGATTGATGCACTGGACGAAGTATATGAGTCGTATAATGGCAATATTCACAGGGGAGTTCATTTTTTAAGCGATATGTCATCTGAAGCATACGAAAAAGCCAGGGAGACGGTCAGGTCATTCATAAACGCAGACAAAAGAGAGGAAATTGTATTTACTTCAGGTACAACGGGTTCAATAAATGGAATTGCTTTCTCCTTCAGTGAGCGATATATTAAACCCGGCGATGAAATTATCCTCAGTAACCTGGAGCATCATGCTAACATTGTGCCCTGGCAGATGATGTGCGAAAGGAAAGGAGCTGTTTTACGTGTTATCCCTATAAATGATAAGGGAGAAATTATTCTGGAGGAATATTATAAACTTCTATCATCAAAGACCAGAATGGTATCTGTCACTCAGGCGTCAAATGCCCTGGGGACAGTTCTTCCCGTAAAAGAGATAATCGCTGCAGCGCATTCTGCCAATATACCGGTTCTTATTGATGGAGCCCAGGGAATTCAGCATGGAACGGTCGATATGAAAACGATGGACTGTGATTTTTATGTTTTCTCAGGGCACAAAATATATGGTCCCAATGGAATCGGTGTACTTTATGGTAAAGAAAAATGGCTTTCCGGATTGGCTCCGTTTCAGGGAGGTGGCGATATGGTAGATAAGGTTACTTTTGAAAAAACTACTTATAACGAACTTCCTTTTAAATTTGAAGCAGGTACAATGAATTATCCTGCCGCAATCGGACTGGCCACTGCGCTGGATTATGTCTCAGGTATAGGAAGGGAGAACATCGCATCAAGGGAGAAAGAACTTCTTTCTTATGCGACCGATAGATTATCAGCGATAAACCGGCTAAAAATTTACGGCACATCTGACATGAAAATTTCGACAATTTCATTTAATGTAAAAGATATACATCAATACGACACAGGGATGATTCTTGATAAGATGGGGATAGCCGTCAGAACCGGGACTCATTGTGCACAGCCGGTAATGGACCGTTATGGTATTGATGGTACCGTGCGGGCTTCACTCTGTTTTTATAATACAAAAGAGGAGATTGACACCCTTGCTGACGGGATTGAAAAAGTGAAAAACATGTTTGCCTGAAGAAATATTATGACAATAAACGAGATACAGAATAATATTGTTGATGAGTTTTCTCTTTTCGACGACTGGATGGACAAGTACAATCTTCTGATTGACCTGGGGAAAGAATTGCCTGTTATTGATCCGAAGTACAAAATAAAGGATTTTCTGATTGAGGGATGCCAGTCAAAGGTCTGGCTCCATCCTGTTTATGATGGGAAATTGATAACTTTCTCTGCCGACAGTGATGCTATTATAACAAGAGGTATTGTAGCGCTTCTTATAAAAGTATTGTCCAACCGGACGCCGGATGAGATTATATCATCCGATCTTTACTTTATTGATAAGATAGGACTGAGGCAAAATCTCTCTCCGACACGTTCCAACGGATTGCTTTCGATGATACGTCAGATGAAGCTTTATGCGATGGCTTTTAATGCAAAAAATAAATAAGGTAATAAAATGGATCCAACTGAACAATTGGAAATTGAAACAAGGATTGGAGAGGTCCTGAAGAGCATATATGATCCGGAAATCCCGGTTAATATTTATGACCTGGGCCTTATCTATGAGATCAATATTGATGATGAGCATGTTGCGCACATCACCATGACATTGACTGCGCCTAATTGCCCCATGGCTGAGGATCTTCTTGAGGAGGTAAAGTATAAGGTGGGAGGTACAAAAGGTGTCAAAGAGTGTGATCTTAAACTTACTTTCAATCCGCCGTGGGATAAGAGTATGCTGAGCGATGAGGCAAAACTTGAACTGGGATTTCTTTAGAATCATCTTTATATGACCACTTCAACATTAAAAACACTTTCAATGCTTATAAAGCAAAAAGCTTTTAAGCTTGGCTTTGATCTTTGTGGTGTTGCACCTTCAAGACCTCTTAAGGAACGTGAAAACATTCTAAGAGAATGGTGTGCCAGCGGAATGAACAGTGAAATGGGCTATCTCGGGAAAAACACTGAAAAAAGAATTAATCCGGAATTCCTTGTTCCGGGAGCAAAATCGGTCATTGTTACGGGGCTGAACTATTATTCAGATAATAAACAGGAAGAACATGATGTGCCAATCATTTCCAGATATGCTTATGGTATTAATTATCACGATGTTATTAAGCATAAACTTGACTTAATACTAAGATTTATAAGGAGTTTGGAACATGAAACAGAAGGTTCTACGTTTGTCGATTCTGAACCGTTATTAGAAAAAGCATGGGCGGTGGAAGCAGGTTTGGGGTGGCAGGGACGTCATTCAATAGTTATAAATAATAAAATAGGTTCATTCTTCTTTATCGGGATAATTATTTTGAATACTGAACTTGATTACGATAAACCCTATAAAGAAAACAGGTGCGGAAATTGCAGGTTATGTGTTGATTTATGCCCGACAGGCGCAATAAATGAAAATGGTACTATTGATACAAGGAAATGCATTGCCAATCTTACCATTGAAAACCGCGGGCCGATTCCTGATGATCTAATACCCAAAATTGGAAGTTGGGTATATGGCTGCGACAGATGCCAGGAGGTCTGTCCATGGAATAAAAATGCAAAACCTAATAAAACACCGGAATTTGAGCTTCCAGAAGAACTTAAACTGATGACAAGGGAAGAGTGGTTTAATCTTACTATGGAGCAGTTTGACAGGCTTTTTAAAAACTCTCCGATTGAAAGAAGAAAATATGAACCATTTATGAGAAATGTAACAATTGTTACAAAGTCCGGTTTCTGATTCCTTTTTAATGATCAGCAATGATCGTCACTATAATCTCTCTCCGTTCCCGTGGCCCATCAAATTCACAGAAAAATATGTTCTGCCAGGTGGATAATCCGGGATTATAGTCTATAATCGGAATAGTTTCCGAAGCTCCGACAAGGCCCGATTTTAAATGAGCATCCCCATTATTATCCTGGTGGTCATGCTCCCATATTCCTGCAGGGATCATCTTTTTTAGCAGAGTAATAACATCATTCTGGACAGACTGATCCCAATTCTCCTGAATCATTATTGCCGCTGTCGATCCCCGGGCATATACAGAAGCGATGCCTGTTTTTACCTTGCTTAGTCTGATTAATGATACAACCTCAGAGGTGATATCATATAATCCATTCTTCCGGTCAGTACTGATTGTGATTATCTTTTGCATGGCTATTGTTTTAATAATTTATCCAAAAGGCTATTCTCTATCGTTTATTCCTTTGTGATACTTTGAGTTTGCCTTCGTGCACCTTTGTGGTTAAATAAATTAGATTTAACCACAAAGGAACACAAAGGTCCCGATAGCTATGTATTTCTTCACAATTCATGTAACAGTTTAAAATATTCCTATTTTGACCTTTTAATGATATGTTTTTAATTATTCTACCCCCTTCCCAGCCTTCCCCGCCAGCTGGCGGGGGAAGGAGCAAAAAATCCTTTCCCCCTTGGGGGAAATAAGAAAGG
>JBEKDR010000062.1:0-23082 GCA_050014255.1 Bacteroidales bacterium
AAATTCATTCAACCACCTGATGTGAAAGGTACATCTTTGCTTATCATTGATAATAAAGATATTCCGGATGAAATGTGGATATACCTTCCTGCGTTGAAAAAAACAAGAAGAATAGTCAGTTCAGAGAATGGGAAGAGTTTTATGAACTCAGAATTCTCAAACTCAGATATGAGCTCCCCTTCTCTTTCTGATTTTACTTATAAGCATCTTCAGGGATCGGGTGAAAATAATGAATGGATAATTGAAAGCATCCCGGTAAACAGTGAAAAAGCAGATGAATATGGATATTCCAGGAAAATATCCTATTTCAATTCAGGCAACTGGCAGATTAAAAAAATGGAATTTTATGATTTCGATAACAAGGTTTATAAAATTATTGAAATAAAAAGTACACTTTCAATGGAAGAAGGGAAGTACATTATAAAAGATATGGTATCAAAAAAGCTGATTACCGGAAGAAGTTCTGAAATTGTTATGGATAAAATTGTTACAAATGCCAAAATAGACGATTCAGTTTTTAGTCTGCAAAACCTTGAAAGGTAGAATCCTGCCACTCATGCAGAAGTTAAAAGTGAATATGGAGAACATATTTTGAACTCTTGGCATAAGTTTCATAAATTTGGCAAACTTAGTTTATCAGATGATCAGAACAGGAGAAACTGTATGTGCTCCGGCAACTGGCGGCGGAGGTGCAATTGCAATAATCAGGATAAGTGGTACTGAAAGTTTAAGTATTTGTTCCAGGATATTCTATCCTTTAGATAATAGTATTAAACTGTCTGATCAAAAGGGATTTACAGTTGTTCTTGGAGAAATACGCTCAACCGATGAAGTCATAGATGAAGTCCTTCTTACTGTTTTCAGGACGCCTCACTCCTATACCGGTGAAAATTCTGTTGAAATTTCATGCCATGCTTCCCAGTATATAATCAGAAAAATTCTTGAATTATTGATCAGTCACGGGGCTGTCTCAGCCAAACCCGGCGAATTCACTCAAAGAGCGTTTTTTAATGGGAAGATGGATCTTTCGCAAGCTGAGGCTGTTGCTGATGTAATAGCTTCAAAGACCAGTTCATCTCACAAAATAGCTTTAAATCAAATGCGGGGTGGTTTTTCTGCAGAGATAAAAAGTTTAAGACATGAATTGCTGAATTTTGCTTCTCTGATTGAGCTTGAGCTCGATTTTGGAGAGGAAGATGTTGAATTTGCTGACAGGAAAGACCTTAAAGCTATAATTACCAGAGTCAGGGAACTTGCCGACAAGCTGGTAAATTCTTTCAGGCTCGGCAATGCATTGAAGAATGGTGTTCCGGTCGCTATTATCGGTAAACCAAATTCGGGCAAATCAACTCTCTTAAATGCCCTGCTGATGGAGGAAAGAGCATTAGTGTCTGAAATTCCGGGGACAACACGCGATAGCATTGAGGATACAATTGTGATTGATGGTATTGAGTACAGGTTTATTGATACTGCCGGACTCCGGGAAACTTCTGACATTATCGAGATAATGGGCATTAAAAAAACCCATGAGAAGATTAACCAGGCATCTGTGATACTCCTGATTGATGAAATTACAGATTCGGCTGAATCTATAAACAAAAGGATACAGGCAATAAGGGAAATGATCGGGGGATCGGAAAAACGCTTAATTATCCTGATAAACAAAATTGATACAGCATCAGAGGATAAGCAGGCAGAACTAAAAAGAAAGATAATTCTCGAAGAAAAGGATACACTTCTTTTTATATCGGCAAAAGAGAAATCAGGACTTGATAAGCTACGCTTGCAACTGAGTGATATCAGCGTAAAGGAAAAGTTAAGTTCAGATGATGTAATAATCACTAATTTAAGACATTATGAAGCTATGTTCCGTGTATCTGAAAGTCTTGGTAGAGTAATGTCAGGACTTGAGGATAAGATACCGGAAGATCTTATTGCTATTGATATACGGCAGGCTATTCATTATTTGGGAGAAATAACCGGCGAGATTACATCTGATGAGATACTGGGCAATATATTCAGGAATTTCTGTATCGGAAAGTGACCACCAAAGAACAAACAACAAAAAATATCGTTTTTACTTCGGCTAAAAAATATATCTAAGAAATTGATCGAACCCCCCCACAAATATTATAGCAAAAATCTGACTTCGGAAAGTTCCCTCCCTATTTGCTGAACACCTTGTAATATCCGTTTGGTCTGAGAAACTGAAGGCTTTTTATTCCCTTTAATATATTGAGCCAGCAAACTTTGGTTCATTCCGATACGTTCAGAAAGCGCCTTTGCATTTATAACCTTATAAAAGCCAAAGAAACTTTCAAGGTCGTATTTAAACTCAATCTCATCAATTGTATAAACAAAGCCTTTCTCCTCAAAAGAAAGATTTACTGCATCCAGTATCATTGCTTTGAGGTCATCAAAGTTATCTCCCTGTGTACCGATAAAATCACCTGCTACTTTAGTATAAGCGCTATAACCGGTACCTTCTTTAACTATAGTCATTTTAATCTTAGGTTTTTTCATCTTTTATCAGTTTTAATATTCGATTGTTTTAATATTGCTCTTAACAGTCCCTTTTTAACTTCTTTTGAGCTATGGAATGGAACAGATAAAGTACCATTTTTTTCAGGATGTTTAATAATGACATGGCTTCCTGATTGCCTTATTTCATACCAACCATTGTTTTTTAAAAGTTTAAAAAGTTCGCTGCATTTCACATAAGCAAAGGTAATAAATATATTACTTATATGCAAGTGCATAGTTGCAGATTAGTGCTAAAGTGTTAGATATATTTAATAGATAACCTCGCCGGAAGAGCCGCGAAACTTATGGATATGGAATTAGTAAGCGGTAACCTGGGCTTACCGCGTTATCTTAATGCTGAATTTAAAGAGTTATAATGAGACATTATCATGTATCTTTGACTCCGAAAAACAAAGAATTGATGAAGCTGAATTTTTGCAGTCTTAGCAGCGGGAGCAGTGGAAATTGTTATTACATAGGTAACGAGTTCCATGGAATATTGATCGATGCCGGAATTTCAGCAACTTCGATACGTAAGTTTCTGAAGGATATCGGTATATCCATGCAGACTATTATGGGTGTCATGATAACTCACAACCACATTGATCATATCCGTGGATTAGAAGTGCTTACAAGGAAAAACAGTTTGCCGGCATTTACTACCCATAAAATCTGGGAAAGCATTCTCACTCCTCAGAAGAAAATATCCCGGGACTGTATCCGCGAAATTTCCTTACAGCAAAAGTTCCATCTGGCAGGTTTTGATATCGAGGCATTTCCGGTTTATCATGATGCTCCGGAAACCATAGGGTTCCATATATGTGCAGGGGATAAGAAAATAACAATTGCTACCGATCTGGGACATATTTGCCAAACGGCTGCTCCATATATAAAAGAAGCTAATTTGCTTGTTATTGAGTCGAATTATGATGAGGAGATGCTGGTGAATGGCAATTACCCTTACTATTTAAAAGCAAGGATAAAGTCGGACCATGGACATTTAGGGAATCATCAGACCTCAGTTTTTCTGGCAGATATTTTTAACGACAACCTCAGCCATATCTGTCTTGCCCATCTTAGTAAAAACAATAATACTCCCGAAAAAGCGCTTCAGACCCTGCAGCTGGCTTTTTCAGAAAGAGGCATTAACCTGAAAGGTCAACATCGAATATCAATTCTGAACCGTAATGTGCCATCTGAGATGATACGACTGGTTGAATAAATGGCCCATTAAGCACCTGAAATAAAGCAATAATGGACCCTGTTTATATCTCAGATTATTAGATAACCCTTTGAAATTCAAAATAAGTCACTTTTTGTAATGAAAATAATTATAGATTTTGAAAACCTTAAATAGTTCACTTCTTTTCATTGTCAAATATTAACCAAAATTGCAGATATTTGATATTTATCAGGAGTTTTAATTCATTTACTAAAATAAAGGAAGTTTTATGAAAACCAGAAAAACTACTCTTTCCCAGCTGAAGTATTTAATTATTACCTTCTCTATTTTCCTGTTTCGTTATTCTCCTCTGCCAGCTCAGATTCCAATGCATTCTCCCGACAAGAATCAGGAGTTGCTTAATGAGCCGTATGATATAAGCGGTGATTTTCGGAATTTTTCAAATACATATTATCTGGCAGATAGTCTTTCCGCTTTTGATCCGGTTACTGGCAAGGGAGAAATTACTTACAAACGTTACCAGTACTTTACCAGGCAGGCTTTTGACAATATGCTGGCAGTATTGAAACCGGTCGTACCTAATGAATTTCCGACAGTCGAATATGCCGGCTCGCCGGCCCTCCCATTTTCAATTGAGTTTATCTCCCCCAGGACACTGCGAATAAGGGCAAGCTCCCGATTCCAGGTTAAACCAGACCAGGAATCGCTTATGCTTGTCAATGGCAAAGCGCCTCATAACAATAGTGCATGGAAATACGGTAAGATTAATGGTGGCTATAGTTATACGAGTCCTTTTGGCACGGTGGTTATAAAGACATTCCCCTGGCATTTAGAAATATACGATGGTTCAGGAAAACTTCTTACTCACACTTATCACAGCACAGATGGTGCAGAAACATTTACTCCGATTTTGCCATTTTCCTTTGTCCGCAGGGCATCTGATTACTCAACAAGCATGTCGGCAGTATTTTCTCTGTCGCCGGATGAAAAAATATTTGGTTGCGGAGAGTCCTTTACAGAATTTAATAAAAGAGGTCAGAAAGTTGTTTTGTGGGCTGACGATGCCAATGGAGTACAAAATGAAGCTATGTATAAACCTATCCCGTTTTTCATGAGTAATCGTGGATACGGAGTTTTTATGCACACCTCCTCGCCCATTACATGCGATTTCGGAAAATATTATAGCGGTATATACT
Organism: Bacteroidales bacterium; assembly: GCA_050014255.1. Classification (GTDB taxonomy): domain Bacteria; phylum Bacteroidota; class Bacteroidia; order Bacteroidales; family VadinHA17; genus LD21. The sequence goes on from JBEKDR010000062.1 coordinate 4,903, forward strand.
CCCTGATGATTGGTGATGACGAAGCTGACATTTTTATTTTTCTGGGCGAGCCTAAAGAAATACTGAATGAATATACCAATCTTACCGGAAAAGCGGCAATGCCACCTCTCTGGTCATTTGGTTTCTGGATGAGCCGTATCTCCTATTTCTCCGAAGTAGAAGGTCGTGAAGTCACTAAGAAGCTCAGGGATAACCTGATACCATGTGATGTTCTTCATTTTGACACCGGTTGGTTCGAAACAGACTGGAGATGCGATTACCAGTTCTCTAAAACACGTTTTACAGATGCAGCCAAAATGATGGCTGATTTCAAGAAGATGGGAATTCAGACCAGCCTCTGGCAACTTCCTTATTTTGTGCCTAAAAACACTTTATTTCCTGAAATAATCGAGAAAGATCTTTTTGTAAAAGATGCGAAAGGCAATCTGCCTTTTGAGGATGCTGTCCTGGACTTCTCAAATCCGGCTGCGGTTACATGGTACAAGGACAAAATTGCAGGTTTGTTGAAGCAAGGTGTCGGAGTCATAAAAGTAGATTTTGGAGAAGCTGCGCCCCGCAATGGATTATACTTCTCAGGACGAACAGGTTTTTATGAGCATAATCTATACCCGCTGCGGTATAATAAGGCTGTTGCTGATATTACAAAACAGGTAACAGGGGAAACTATTATCTGGGGACGAGGAGCATGGGCCGGTAGTCAGCGTTATCCGGTTCATTGGGGCGGAGACGCCGCAAATACAAACACCGCTATGGCTGCCACGCTTAGAGCCGGGTTGTCTATCGGACTTAGCGGATTTTCTTTCTGGTCGCATGATATAGGCGGATTTGTCAATAAAAAGCCTGAGGACATCTATCGTCGCTGGGCTCCATTTGGAATGTTATCATCGCATACCCGGAGTCATGGTGCACCACCGACTGAACCATGGGAATACGGCGAAGATTTCATGAATGCTTTCAGGCTTGCGGATAATATGAGATATGAACTCATGCCTTATATTTATTCTCAGGCGAAAGACTGTTCTGAAAGAGGTCTCCCGATGTTACGTGCTTTGTTTATTGAATATCCTGAAGATAAGGGCTCATGGCTGATTGACAATGAATACCTGTTTGGATCCGATATGCTGGTAGCGCCGTTGCTTGAAAGTGTCACAAAACGCGATGTCTATCTCCCACCCGGACAGTGGATCGACTACCAGACCGGGAAAGTATATTCAGGGGGCTGGCATAATATCGAGGCAGGAAAAATTCCGATTGTTGTCCTGGTGCATGAAGGAACTATTATTCCTCATATTGCTCTTGCTCAATCTACCACGCAGATGGATTGGTCAAAACTGGATCTTGTTGTTTATGCAACGGACTCCCAAAAAGCCGACGGTCTGGTATGCCTTCCAACTGATAAGGTTCTTCATAAAATAACACTTGTTAGAAAAGGGGGCACTTTTACGCTGGATAAGGATCCGTATGATGGAAAAGTCGCCTGGAAAATCAGGAAGTTTACTAAATGAAATTTATGTAAAATTCAAAAATATTAATTACTAAAAGTTTTAAAGATTTTGAGTGGTCTTAGTGAGATTTTGTGCGACCATTCTGTACCTTATTCTGCTTTTACCAGCATTTTTCCCAGATTATTGCCGCTGAACAGGCCAAGAAAAGCATCAGGTAGTTTGTCGAAACCCTGAATAATTGTCTCAGTGTACTTAAGTTTTCCGTCATTTACCCATTGAGTAAGATGTGAAAGAGCTTCTCCGAATCTCTCACTGTAATTGCTTACAATAAAACCCTGTAATCGGACACTTCTTGTCAGAAGCATAGGCAGGATAGAAGGTCCGGTGTAAGGCTTCGTATTGTTATACTGGGAAATTTGTCCGCAAAGGGCAATTCTTGCATGAAAATCAAGATTGGGAACGACAGCGTCAGTGATTTCTCCGCCTACATTATCAAAGTAAACATCGACTCCTTCCGGGCAAAGTGCTCCGATCTCTTTTCTCACTGATTTTGATTTTTTGTAATTTATTGCTTCATCATAACCAAATCTCTCTTTTAATATTCTGCATTTTTCATCACTACCAGCTATTCCAATCACTTTTGATCCCCGCATTTTTGCTATTTGTCCGGCTACAATTCCAACCGCTCCCGCAGCACCTGATACCACAACTGTATCACCCTTTTCAGGTTTGCCTATTTCTGTCATTCCAAAATAAGCAGTAAATCCTGGCATCCCGAGAACACTAAGATAATAGCCTGGGGGAACTTTCTGTGTGTCAATCTTCCTGAGATTTTCTGCTTTTTCAACAGAATATGTAGCCCACGGCAACATACCAACAACAGTATCTCCCGCATTTATCAATTTGCTTTTACTATCAATGACTTTTGCCACAATACCTCCCCTTATAGGCTGACCAACCTCAAAAGAAGCAGCATATGACTTCACGTCATTCATGCGGCCACGCATATACGGATCAACAGAAATGTACCACGATTTAAGAAGTACTTCGTTATTCTGAAGTTCGTTAAGTACTGTTTTCTCAATTCTGAAAGTGTGGGATGATGGCAAACCGATGGGCCTTGATGCTAATACAAATTGTGAACTTTCCATAGACTTCTTTATAATCAATTATTCAGATAAACACTATTCCCATCATAATGTTCAATATATCAGGTACAATCTATCTTAAATAAAAAGAAATTTTATGTACAGAACTTTTTAATTAAAACATTGTTAAACTGATCAAAGATATTTTCAAATTTAAACAAGCGAAAAATGAAAAAACAATTTGTATTTAAAAGTATTCTATTCTGTATAATCATGCTAAGTATGTCTTCAACTGGAAAATCGGGAAACTTACCTCCGAATATCAAAGAGGAAATTATATCTTACACAGCCAATGGCGTGACTTTTAAAGGATTTGTGGCTTATGATGATAATATAAAAGGGAAACGGCCTGCTGTCCTGGTTGTGCCCGAATGGTGGGGGCTGAATGATTATCCAAGAATGAGGGCACGAAAACTGGCAGAACTGGGATATATAGCAATGGCTGCCGATGTATTCGGTGACGGGAAAATAGCAGCAAATCCGACTGAAGCCCAGGAATTTACAGCTCCATTCTATAAAGATCCGACTCTGGTAAAGACCCTCCTGGACGCGGCTCTCAGGAAATTGAAAGGATACCCACAGACTGATCCTTACAATGTTGCAGCAATCGGGTATTGTTTTGGCGGATATGTGGTGCTGAATTATGCAAAACTTGGTGCTGACCTGAAGGGAGTTGTAAGTTTTCATGGCGGTATGGGTGGAGTCCCCGTAGATAAAAAATTGTTAAAGGCCAAAGTTCTGGTTTGTCAGGGAGGAAGTGATAAATTCGTATCCCAGAAGGACGTAGATAAGTTTAAACATCAATTGGATTCCATCGGTGCCGGGATTACCGTAAAGATCTATGCAAATGCAACTCATGCATTTACCAATCCGGAAGCGACAGCAACAGGAAAGAAATTTAACATGCCAATAGAGTATAACGCCGAAGCTGACAAAGATTCCTGGAATGATATGAAAATGTTTTTCGGAAAAATCTTCAATAAATAGACTATGTTGTCCTTTGTTTAATTAAAAATCAAGAACTTACACGGAGAGACACAGAGAAGCACTGAGTCACACAGAGAAATCCTTAATAGGCCCATAGATCATATGGGCCTTTTTTTTGCATTTTATAAAATATTTCGCTTTTCGATGTAACCATTTGTACCTTTACGAGTAATCAATATAGGAACAAAAAAATCAAACAGTGGCAGATATTCCTGACGAAGTAATTATGCAGCGTGTGAAAGACGGAAATCTGGCAGAGATGTCGGTCCTGTTTGAACGATACCATCTGAGGCTGTATAACTTTTTTCTTAAACTGACAAGGAACAGGGATATCAGCCAGGATCTTACTCAAAATTTGTTTTACAGGATGATAAAGTATAAAAATTCATATAAAAACGAATTCAGTGTCAAATCGTGGATATATCAGATGGCCAGGAATCTTCATATCGATTATTGTAAAGAGGAAAAGAGAACTGACGAGCTCTTCCTTAAAACCGATTCTTATCCGACAGATATAACAGATGACAGTTCCGGTTTCCCGGAAGAAGATTACGAGAGACTTGAACATGCTTTTTCTGCTCTGAGTATCGAACAAAAAGAAATTATTGTGCTTAGCCGTTACCAGGGATTGAAATATGAAGAGATTTCACCCATAGTCAACCAATCGGTGCCTGCAATCAAAGTGGCCATGCACAGAGCAATTAAACGGCTAAGGAGCATATATTTTAAACAGATTTAATCAAAGAACTATGAAATGTGAGGAAGTTGAAACTAAAATGATCGATTATCTCGATAAAAATATTGAAGATTCTGTCTGCAGGGAGATCGATCTTCACCTTGAAACATGTGAAAGATGTCTCGATGAATTAAGAGACACACAGAAGGTGTTGAATTTCATGTCGAAGGATGAAATGGTGAAGCCGGATGATTCATTGCGGATCAATTTTTATCATATGCTTCATAGTCAGCTTAAAAAGAGTGAAGATACCCATGCATCAACAATCAGAAAATCATCGCCTCCCTGGTATAGTTTCTCAGGATACAGGATTGCTGCAGGAATTGCCCTGCTTGTTTGCGGGACATTCATTGGACTTTTGATCAAAAGCAGCTTAAGTAACTCTTATGCTTCAAATGAACTGAAGCAATTGCATTCGGAAGTTTCTGATCTTAAAAAAGCCACAATGTTCACTATGCTGAAAGAAGAATCATCAAGTGACAGAATCCAGGCAGTAAGTTATGCAGGTGACCTTGATAATGCTGATGAAAATGTGATAGAAGTCCTGGTAAAAACTTTGAACAATGATAAAAATGTAAATGTGCGGATGGCAGCAGCTTATGCTCTTTCCAAGTTTGCAGGTCAGCGTTACGTTTGCGACTCTCTTGTCAAGTCTTTATCTCTTCAGAGCGATCCTATCCTCCAGGTTACTCTGATAAACATACTTGCGGAGAGAAAGGAAAAAAGCGCTCTAAGAACAATCCAGGAGATTATCGCAAATAAGAGCACACTAAAAGAAGTAAGAGCCGTAGCGGAAAACAGTTTAAGAGTTCTTATCTGAAAAGCAGAGGAAAAAGATTGAATTCAGTTTAAAATAAATCGTGGCAGATTCCGGGTCTGCCTGATTAAATGTTAATTACTTAATAATAAATGTTATGAAAAAAATGAAAATTAGCCTGATGGCACTGTTAATATTCTTTACCGCAGGGATTCTTTCTGCACAGGAATACAAAATTACTACTCAGAACAACAAGGATGGAAGACTTATCCTCAAGGACTTCAGTGATTCACTTCCAATCGAAGGTTACAATGGCAACGATATTATTATTACTTCAACATCCGAAGATCTTACCCCTCCTGCAAAGGCCAAGGGTTTAAAACCGATATTTCCGGCCGGTACCGATAACACCGGCATTGGTCTTGACGTTGAGAAGACTGACAACCTGATTACTGTAACATGTCTTCTCCCCTTCACAAAAGGCGGAGAATATAAGATCAAAGTGCCCGAAAACCTTTCAATTGAAATTTCCAGCGGATGCGAAAGGAATAATGATATCTCAATTAAAAACATGAAAAATGAAATTGATATTAAAAGTTGTCACAATATCGACCTTAGTAATGTGACTGGCCCACTGGTACTTGCAACAATTAGCGGTGATATTAATATAACCTACAGCAGCATAAATTCAGCCAAATCATCTTCCATAAGTTCAATTAGCGGTGAAATTGACATCACATTACCTGTAAAAACGGCAACCGATCTGGAATTAAGAACAGTCACAGGCGCAATATATTCTGATTTCGACTTTTCAGAATCTCAAAAGAACCTGAAAAAAATCGGAGGCAATGAAATGAACTATTCCCTTAACGGAGGCGGTTTTAAGCTCAGCATAGGTACCGTAAGCGGAACTATTTATCTGAGGAAGGGAAATTAGAAGGATGAAGGTATTTCGGATAGCGGATTTTCGATTGCGGATTTAAGAATTAATTAAATGTCAAACAATCCGAAATCCGAAATCCTGAATCTAATGGTCTAAATCTTAAAATACATATTAGGATGAAAACGGGCATAATTTTAATTGCGGTTTGGCTGTGCTTTGCTTCAGCCCAGGCTCAACAGATAATAGAAAAACATATTGATTTTTCAGGAAAAGAATCGATTTCGCTGAAAATTCAAATCGCAGATTCCATAAATGTTCAGACATGGAATAAGAATGAGGTCTACATAAAGGCTTCAGTTAATGTTAATGAAAATAAAGATAATGAGGCTTATATAACTTCATTTGATGAAGAAGCCAGTAATGTAGTTGTCAAAGCAAACTTCAGGGATAAATATTTCAAAGGGAAAAATAATTGCTGCAATAAAACCGACATTTTCTGGCAGGTCTACATTCCTGATAAAACGAAATTTTTAATTGAGACGATAAATGCTGACATTACAATTACGGGTCAGACGAGCGGGATGAACGTAAAAACTATAAGTGGCTATATCGATCTGGCAGTGCCTTCTTACAAAAAGGCTGATTTGGATTTTTCAACTGTGTCAGGTAAAATGTACTCGAACCTTGAAATGTCTCCGGACAGGCAGCATAGCGGAATTCCTTCAAGGATAATTGATAAACTTAATAATGGAGGCGATCCGATTAAGCTTGAAACAATTAGCGGCGATATCTTTTTCAGAAAATCAGATGTTAATTAAATCTGCCTAACAGCCGGAGCGGATGAAGAAGTTTAATATAAAGATAGCGTTACGCAACATTTTACGCCAGAAGCTGATCTCCTTTATAACTATTTTAGGGTTATCGTTGGGGCTGGCTGGAAGCATGTTCATCTTTCTATGGGTTTCAGATGAGCTTAACTTCGATCACTTCAATAAGCTGGGTGATCGTTTATATCGTGTTGAAGAGGATCAGCCTTATTCCAGAGGACTTTTTCATGTCACTGTTACACCATGGCCATCCGGACCTGTCTGGAAGGAGAGTATTCCTGAGATAGAGAATAGCTGCAGAATAACCAATGCCGGAAGTCTCCTATTCCGACGGAATGATAAAATCTTCTATGAGGATAAGGTAGTTGCAGTAGATTCTTCTTTCTTCAGAATGTTCACTTTCCCACTTATTGAGGGTGATAACCGCACAGTTCTCAAAGACCCGCAATCCATTGTAATCAGCGAAGAAATGGCTGCAAAATACTTTGGAGGTGAAGATCCTCTTGGCAAGAGTATTGAGATAAATAACTCTGAGGTGTTCCAGGTTACCGGAATTATGAAAAAAATACCGACTAACAGTTCAATTGAGGCAGACTTTCTCATTCCTTTCAGTTACATGAAGAAATCAAGCTGGTATTCCGATAACTGGTCAAATAATTCTATAGTTACATATGTTTTAATTGGTAAAGGAACAGATCCTGATCAGGTAAACATTAAGCTTAACAAAGTGGTAAAAGAACATAATACTGAAACAACTACAAAATTCGTGCTCTTTCCATTTCTTAAGATCCATTTGCATAGTTACTGGGGTTTCGGACGTGGTCCGGGCGCTATAGTAAATATATGGATATTTTCATCGATTGCCCTTCTGGTGTTGATCATTGCCTGTATTAATTTCATGAATCTCAGCACTGCACGATCAGCTTCGAGAGCAAAAGAGACTGGTTTGCGTAAGCTTAACGGAGCTTACCGAAGGGATCTTGTATTTCAATTTTTTGGAGAAAGTATGCTTCATGCTTTTACAGGAATGCTACTGGCAATTGCTCTGGTTGCCGCCCTCTTGGGACCTTTTAATGTCCTTACAGGGAAAACATTCAAAGAAAGTGACCTGATTGCACCTGTATTTATTATGAGTGCCCTGATAATCACAATTATCACATCTCTGCTTGCGGGCAGCTATCCCGCTTTCGCACTCTCTTCTTTTATGCCGATATATGTTTTAAAAGCCGGAATGACAGGCGGGACGAGAGGAGTCTATTTTAGAAAAATAACTGTGGTCGTGCAATTCATTATCAGTATAGTTCTTATATTATTTACGATAGTTGCCTTTCGCCAGCTTAAATATATGCAGGGTAAATCACTGGGATATGATAAAGAGAATCTTATATACCTGCAGATGAAAGGAAATATGATAGATAATTATCAGGTTATTAAACAGGAATTCTTAAGAAACCCATCTATTATATCAGTTTCAGCCTGCACTAACCCTCCTCAGGATATCGGAAGTAATGCAGATAATATATGGTGGGAAGGAAAATCACCTGAAGAACATACCTTAGTTAGCATGGCTGGCGTTGATTTTGACTATGCTGAAGCAATGGGTATAAAAATGAAGGCCGGAAGAACTTTTTCGAGGGCATATTCGATAGATATTCCACATGATACGACTGGTACATTTATGATCAATGAACAACTTGAAAAATTAATGGGTACAGACGATGCAGTCGGAAAGGAACTCAAATTCGGAACAACCCGCGGACTTATCATAGGTGTAATGAAGGATTTCAGTTATCAGTCATTACGATCAAAAATCGAACCACTGGCTGTCTGGATATGGCCTTCTAAATACCTGAATTTCATCTATTTCAAGGTCAAATCAGGGAACCTGCATGAAACGATTGCAGGACTCCGGAAGTCATGGGAAAAGGTTATGCCCCTCTATCCATTCGATTATCAATTCCTCGATCAGGAAATTGATAAGATGTACAGGGTCGAAGAACGCATCGGAACACTTCTGAAATATTTCTCCGTTCTGGCAATTATGATTGCATGTATCGGACTTTTTGGTCTGGCTACTTATACTGTTGAACAAAGAAGACGGGAATTGGGACTCAGAAAGGTTCTGGGGGCTTCCGGGAGTTCAATATTCAGGCTTGTCTCAAGTGAATTCATGCAACTCCTTCTTATCGCCTCTCTGATTTCAGTTCCACTCTCGATATTCATGCTGCGAAAATACCTGTCTAATTTTGCGTTCCATATTCAGCTGACCGTCGGAACGTTCGTTCTGGCCCTGTTTTTGTCCATTGTGGTGACAGGACTTGCGATCAGTTATCAGCTGGTAAGTGCAATAAGAACAAATCCTGCCAAAAGCCTTAAGTATGAATAAGAGGTGTGAGGTATGAGGTATGAGGTATGAGGTATGAGGTATATGAGGTGTGAAGCAATCGATGTATTGCCTGAGAAATCCAAATATTTCAGACTTCATATTTTAATGACAGATTTGCAGCTATGGACAAATATTAACGTCTTTAAAAAAAAATCTGTAACCGTTGTCCCATTGAAGCGTTATCAGGAAGGTAACCGGTTGTTAAATTGGTTTATTCTAACAAAAAGAAAATATATGAAATTTACTTTCCTGAAAAAAATCATACTTACTCAGATATTGATTTTACTCTTAATCAACAGTTATTCTCAAAAAACTGATTCTACAATTGTCAAGAGGACTTATCAGACTGCATTTACAAAGACATCACCGGTAATTGATGGTCTCATGAATGATGAATGCTGGAATCTTGTCGATTGGACATCGGATTTTATACAATCTCAACCGGTGGAAAATAAGCCCCCTTCTCAACAGACAGCTTTTAAAATACTATACGATAATGATAACCTCTATATGTTTGTTCGTTGTTATGATACTGAACCTGATAAGATTAGTAAGATCATGTCAAGGAGGGATAATTTCAACGGAGATATGATATTTGTGGAATTCGACAGCCACTTTGACAAACAGACAGATTTCTTATTCTCTGCCTCTGCTTCCGGAGCTAAAAGTGATGCGTCTATGAGCGATGATGGTAATAATGAAGATGACAACTGGAACCCGATCTGGTATATGAAAACTTCCGTTGACGATAAGGGTTGGTGTGCCGAAATGAAAATTCCTTTAAGTCAGCTCCGTTTCGATAAGAACAGTGAACAATTATGGGGGCTACAGGTTACACGTGCCATTTATCGTTTGCAGGAACGTTCTCAATGGCAATATATTCCAAAGGGATCCCCCGGTGTAATTCATTTATTTGGTGAACTTCATGGCATAAACAACGTAAAAACAAAACACCAGATAGAATTAATGCCCTATACAGTCGCACGTACTGAAAGATTTCAAAAAATCGAAGGAGATCCATTTAACACAGGAAAATTATCAAAGATCTCAGCCGGGCTGGACGGGAAGATTGGTCTCTCCAATAATTTTACACTTGATTTCACTATAAATCCCGATTTTGGCCAGGTTGAAGCTGACCCATCCGAGGTAAATCTTACCGCTTTTGAATCATACTTTTCTGAAAAACGTCCTTTTTTTATTGAAGGTCAGAACATTTATCAGTTTATGCCAGATCAGACTATAGTAATTCATAATATGTATTCCGACAATCTGTTTTACTCCAGGAGAATTGGAAGATATCCGCAGTATTATCCTTCAGTCGGAGACAGTGTCCATGTTAGAATGCCTGAATCAACGACAATTCTTGGTGCTATTAAGTTATCAGGAAAAACGAAGAAAGGTCTGTCTGTAGGTATTCTCGAAAGTTTGACATCCAGGGAAGATGCATTGATAGACAGTGCGGGCACAAGGCGAAAAGAGACTGTAGAGCCATTCACAAATTATTTTCTCGGAAGAGTTCAGCAGGATTTCAATAAAGGGCAAACCATTCTTGGTGCCATGTTCACATCGGTGAACAGAGATATAAAATCAACCAATCTCGACTTCCTGCACTCGGCAGCCTATACAGCTGGTTTAGACTTCCAGCATAACTGGAAAGACAGAACCTGGTATATAGCAGGAAATGCCGAATTCAGCGATGTCAAAGGGTCCACTACATCAATAACTGAAACACAAACATCATCCGCACGATATTTTCAGAGGCCAGACGCAAAATATCTTTCTGTTGATTCATCCCTTACCTCACTTTCAGGTTACGGAGGGACAGTGAAATTCGGGAAAACAAGTAAAAAAAGATTGCAGTTTGAGACATGTGTAATTGTGCGATCACCAGGACTTGAATTCAACGATATTGGCTATATGAGATACTCAGATGTCATTTATCAGGGCAACTGGATGGGTTATTATCTGAGAAACCCGTTCTGGATTTTCAACAATCTCTATCTCAATACAAATTACTGGATGTACTTTAATTTTGGCGGTCAGCTTCTATCAAGAAACTATAATACTAATTTTAATGCCCAGTTCAAAAATAAATGGAGAATCAATGGACAATTTAACCGGCAGAGTCAGAATATTTCCACTACTCTTCTGCGTGGTGGTCCTTCATTTATTGTTCCTGGCAATCAGAGTTTTAATCTGAACCTCAGCACAGATCAATCTAAAAAACTCTCATTTTTCATAGGTAATTATCACGGGTCGGGTGATATTAAAAGCATGAGGGGTCATGAATACTATGGTGAAATAAATTACAGACCATCGAATTCAATATCTATTTCGGTTGATCCGGATTGGGGTATTCAGAGCTCTGAGCTGCAATATGTCAGCACAGCAACAAGTAGCGGAAATCCTATTTATATTTTTGGCAAATTGAATCAAACGACTTTAAGTTTTACATTCAGAGTTAATTATACGATTAATCCTGAATTAAGTATAGAATATTATGGTCAGCCCTTCGTTTCAGCCGGAAAGTATTCTGCATATAAGAAAATAACACAGCCGGACGCAGGTACTTTCAGGCAAAGATTTTATGAATATACTCCTGCCGAACTGATTTTAGATCCTTCAACCAATACCTACAATGTTAATGATGGAGGAACCTATTCCTTTGTAAATCCTGATTTCAATTTCAGGCAATTCCGTTCGAACCTTGTTATAAGATGGGAATATTTGCCAGGCTCGACAATATATCTTGTATGGTCACAGGGAATTACAAGTACCGATACGAATGGTTTGTTTTCTTATGGGAATGATATGAAGGATCTTTTCAAGGTAACTCCTCAGAATGTATTTTTAATAAAGTTTTCTTACTGGTTTGCTTTATAATTATAGTTAGCCCCCTGGCCGCTTTGCGGCCATCCCCCTAAAGGGGGCCTAAATTCTGCCGTAAAGAATAATTATGCTTAAGTCCAGAAATAAGCCCCCCTTCAGGGGGGTTGGTGGGCCAAAAGACGTCTATTTCTTCCAGACCTTGCTTGTCAAATACGCAATCAGAGAATAGACCGCTCCTATTATCAGGAGCATGAAAACAAAATTCATCATGGTATCGCTAACGGAATGTGATCTGCCGTCAATATCCATAAAACTTAAAACTGCAACGATAACACCTGCCAGCAATATTATCCAACCTATAGCAGATGCAGGTATATAAAATAATCCTATTCTTTTAAACCATGGAAAATTCATAGTGTTATGTTTTAAAGTGAGTAAATTAATAATATAAGGACAGATAAGGCAGTAATCAGTACATTAAACCATACAGTCGGAAGGAAGCTAATTGGCTTAGGACTTCCTGAAAGGAGATATATTTTTCGTATGCTGAAAGCATTAAATATAATCATAGCAACCGGAGAAATGAGGAAGAACATCATTGTCATATATTTTTCCCGCCCTGTCAGATCGTGAATGTTAGTGATCAGAGTTGTTCCTGGCATATAAACGCTCTTCATCAAAAGCATCAAAATTATAAAGACCGGAATACTTAACCACCAGAAACTGACAACAGATTTGTCTTTTGCATTAATAATGGCATTTATTAGCATTTCTTCATGTTTTAACTGCTTAATTTCAGGCTTTGTCATTTCTGCTAATTTCTTTTCAAAGTTTTGTTTTTCCATAGCCAATAATGTTAAACGTTAAATCTGGTTGCATTTATGAAGCTGCTCATTTAAACAAGTAAGGGATTTCAAGTCTTTTGTAATTATTTCCGGCAAGCGGATTATAGCTGATATATTCTATTGGGATTCGTTTATCTATATCATTTACAAACCTTGCACATGTATTTTTATTCATTTCAGTATCAGTAATTCCTTTTATCATAGGGATCCGAACAATAATCGGGATTCCTTTTCCAGAAATATATCTGAGGTTTTCTTTGATGATATCGTTCGATTTGCCTGTATAACAGATATGTTGAGTTTTATCAAAAATCTTTATATCGATAATAAACAGGTCTACATAATCTGATATATTGTTAATTGTTTCCCTTTCACAGAACAGACAGGTTTCAATCGCTGTATGGATATTCTTTTTTCTGCACTCCTTTAGAATATTTCCTGAAAAATCGGGCTGATAAAGAGGTTCACCGCCTGTTAATGTTACTCCGCCTCCCGATAACTGGTAGTACAGGATGTCTTTTTCAATCTCATTTATTATATCGTATATACTGGTTTTTGCTCCTGTAAACTGTAAAGCGCCGGTAGGGCATATTTTTACACAATCTCCATTCAGACTGCATAATTTCCGGTTTATGCTAATATGAGGTTGAGATTTAGGTTCAGGTTGAGGAACAAGTTCAAGAGCTTTTTCAGTACAGCTTTTAACGCATTCACCGCATGCTATGCATAGACTTTGATCATACCAGACCGAAATTTCAGAACTTATCCCTTCTGGACTATGGCACCAGATGCAGCTCAGCGGACATCCTTTCAGGAACACAGAGGTGCGTATTCCCGGACCATCATGTACAGAAAACCGTTTTATCTTAAAAATTATCCCTTCTGTTTCAGTTAATTTCCCCATGAGTTGTCCTTTTAATTATCTCATCCTGCAAATCCTCTGCTAATTCGGTAAAATATGCCGTATAACCAGCTACCCTTATTATCAGCCCCCTGTACGATTCAGGATCAGCTTTCGCATTGATTAATTCCTGTGCAGTTACTACATTGAACTGAACATGATGAATCGGAAGACAGACAAAACTTTTAAGCAGTGAGCCAAATTTTTCTCTGTCAGAATCATTATTAAAAAATGACGGAAGGAATTTCATGTTCAGGAGTGTTCCGTTAGTTGCCAGATGAGAAGGCATCCTGCTTACGGAATTTAATACTGCTGTCGGTCCCTGTTTATCGCGTCCATACATTGGCGAAATTCCTCCATCGGCCAAAGGAGTCTGTGAAATCCGCCCGTCAGGTGTTGCACCTACATTTTGACCCATAGGCACATGTGCAGATACTGTATAAAGGCCCATGTGATACTCTCCACCCCTGAAGTTCTTATATTGCCTGATTTTATCTGCAAAATAAGTTATCCATTCAGCTCCCAGATTATCGACCCAGGCGACATCATTTCCGAATTTTGGCACCCGATTTATGCAAAGTTGTCTCAGCGGTTCATTGCCTGCATAGTTGTTTCTCAATGCGTCAAGCATAGTGTGCCTGCTGACAATTTTATCTTCGAACACCAGTTTTTTAAGCACTGCTAAACTATCAGCTATATTTGCCACCTGAATTGCCTGGATCCCGGAAAGATTATATTTAGCTCCTCCGGCCGTCACATCAGTTCCATCAGCGATACAATTATCCACAACACTAGAAAGGAATGGCGATGGCAGATGCGACTGATGACATTTTTCGACTGCTTTGCAAGCAGGGATCATCTTTTCTATAAAAAAATCTATCTGTTTTCTGAATGCATTTTCAAACGAGGCATAATCGGAATAATCATGCAGAGAACCTGTATGCAGACCAATCTGCTGACCTGAAATCATGCATTTCCCATCATTAAGCGTCAGTTCAAGCACTTTCACAAGGTTGAACATTGCTGCATCGCTCCAGCCAAGATAATTACCCTGTGTAGTCAGTTCAACACAACCTACAAGGGCATAATCAAGATAATCATCAGAACTAATACCGATGGATTTTAGGGATGGTATAATACTTTCATCATTAACAACCTGTGGCATCCCGGTACCAAGACCAATTATTCTGCTGCATTCACCGATGAATTCATCAGTAGAGCCCTTATGAAGACGGGCCGTAAGATTCGGTTGTGGCAACCGGATATGATCCTGTGTTTTCAGGATCATAAATGAAAGTTCATTTGTGGCGTCTTCACCGTTTTTTGATTGTCCTCCGACAGTTACATTAAATCCTATGGGAAAACCTGCAAAGTATTTCGCACTGTGCGCATTGCGCATATAGACAATCTGATTGAACTTAATAAATAATGCATCCAGTAATTCTATTGACTTGTCATAATCAATTTTTCCGGATTTAATATCGTTATTGTAGAAAGGGAACAGATATTGATCCATTCTTCCCGGAGAAAAAGAAGAGGCATTTGATTCCATTTGCAGAATAACAAAAAGGAACCATACAGATTGCAACGCTTCCCTGAAAGTTTCAGGAGGGTTTTCAGAAAGCTTTATACAAACGGCTGCAATTTCTTCAAGATTTGACCTCAGTGGATCATTAGCCTTTATTTTTGCCATATTCAAAGCCAATGCACCATAACGACGCATGAATTTACATGCAGCGTCAAGTGTAATACATACACTTTTATAAAATGTCTTCTTGTCCTCCTGTGCAGTTACAAGCTTATCATTTGCTGTCCTTAATAAACCAGCCGGACCAAATTTAAGCCAGTCTTCGACTTTAGGGCAGATATGGCCCTGGGCGTGATCTTTCTGATTTATGTTTACTACTTTTTCAATTGCTGATATTTCTTCTCCGTAATAACGGTAAATATCATCTTCAAGTGTTTTCCCGCGCCAGTAAGGTTCAATTTTTTCTTTGAAATGAGAGACATCGTTCTGTCGGGTCTGAAAAGGATCCTGGGGTCTGCCGGGTAACGTGTCAATTTCATTTATGAGCCAGTTAATGCCAGCTTCAGGGAACACCACTCCTGCCCTTACGTCAGGTGTGCGGTTCCCGACTATAATCTCTTCAGGATCAATTGCAATGGGTATCTCAGTGAGAGATTCAGCCAAAGCCATGGAACGTTTTAGTATTATTGGAAGTTCCTCGTTTTCCTGATATACCCGGGTGATAATCTTTGCCTGTTCGATAGAAAGATATCTTGGTGAAGACAGAGTCTTATTCCTGAGGGAAAGGATCCTTGGAGTGGGTTTAAGATTTTGAATTTCCGATGCCATTCATTTTAAATCTGAATTGGATAAAAATAGAATAATAAATCAAGAAATTCGCTGTTTAAAAAGTACAAATCTCACGGATGTCCTGACCTATCGCGTAAGATTGCTTCGTCTCCGCCAACTGGCGGATCCTCGCAATGACCTCTAACTTGATAATGTGTAAGTCATTGCGAGCCCGACAAAGGAGGGCGAAGCAATCCACACCTCCCATTCATCTTAATATTAATGTTGTATGCAATACGACCGGGACTTTGCCTATACGCGGCCCTCCCCAGTCGGTCTCATCACCATTACGGTTACGGAGCAGTTTGAAAGCCCCGTTTTCATAATGGCCTTCTTCCACTTTGAGGTACTGCCATGCTTTTCCAGAATTGACGCCCAGAGGCTTAAAAGTGAAGTGGCACATTGTTCCGGTCAGTATAAATTCGTTTTCACCAAGCTGATCAATCATGGCTTTGCCAATAGGCCGGGAATTTATCTTCCCAGAGCGCCACCCGGAATCTCCGAATGATATAATGGCCTGCCATGATCCGAGGTCGATTGTCTGTGCAGCATGGTCCTCTTTCTCAACAACAGCTTTGATCTTCCCTTCAAAAGCCCATTTCGCCAGTTCTCTCATCATAGGGCCGGCCATAGCAAATTCCTGTCCTACAGGAGCCAGTCGCTCTTCTGTCTCAGATTTCTTTTCACCCTGACCGTTATCGTCTACTCCAAAAGGTGAAAAACCAATACCACCATGGGCAAGCACTGCATAAAAGTACCTGGCAAATTCCTCATTGGAACCTGTCTCAGGTACAAATAAGGTATTATCAGGCCTGTCATATAATTCAATCACTTTTAAGGCCCTTTCGCTTTCCGGCAAATAAATATCAGGAGCTTCAAGATCAATAGCCGGAGCTGCTGCCTTCCATATAGGAATTACATTGTCTGTTGCACCACCACTCTCATAAGTCGTGGCGCTAGGGTTGGTAAGAGGATCACGCAACGCTGTATTGACATATAAAGGCAGAGGATACACAGCTTTACCGGCTGCTGCAACGTATCCTATGTAATTAGCTACTGACCAGGCTTGAAAATACTCATCTGCATCGTTTCCGAAGACGTCCTTCCAGTTGCCGCCTGACACAACAGGCTTATTAAGAGCTTTGAATACTTCTGGTTTTAGCAATTCAGCTGGTACGGGACCTTCAAACAGCTTCTGGGCAGCTGGGGAAAAATCCCTGACGCTTCCCCATGCACCCGGTTCATTTTCCACCTGTACCATAAGAACAATGTGCTGAGGGTCAGCAGCCTTCAAATGGCCCATCACTTCGGAAAAAGCTTTTGCATCGGCTTCCATCGCGGCCTTTATATGAGGTGAAGGTGAATCGACGGGTTGACCGTTCCGGCCAGTGATATTCGGGTACTTTGAAGGTTCACGTTTCATCCATTCTGGCATATAGTGGCTGCTGCCGTTTTTCCATGTAGCAAACCAGAGAAGGACAAGATGCACCTTATGCTCTCTCCCTTGTTTCAGCAGGGTATCGATAAGTGAAAAATCGAACTTTCCGGGCTGTGCTTCAATCTGTTCCCAGTAAATAGGAACTTCCAGAGTGTTGGCATGCATTGATTCAATAGCACACCATACATGTGGCAGCATACCGGGCCAGCCACTTGAGTTATGAGCCTGTCCTGCAAGCATTAAGAATGGCTGTCCGTCAACAAGAAGAGCATGATGACCGTCCTTTTCAATTATTTTCGGCATGGTTGCAATGCCATTCTGGCCAAAAGATGTACCGAATACCGGCAAAAAAAGAAAACAACAGAGAGTTGGAATCCTTTTTATTGACTTCTTTTTCATAATAAAATTCCTCCTTGTATTTTGATTTACTTATTTATGTGTAACAATTTGAAATACAGCATATTTAAGACCAGGTGAAACAGCAGTCAAATGGATGTTTCCGCTCTTCTCAGTCGATTGGATCACTGCCAGAGCCAGTCCGTTAAAGGCACTTCTCTGGTTGCTTTTCATTCGTGTTTTATCCAGTGGATTTCCATTATCGGTACCAATTAAAATTCCTTCACCTTCAACTTTAAATTCAAT
>JBEKDR010000063.1:0-27982 GCA_050014255.1 Bacteroidales bacterium
CAAACTTCATCCGGGGCAGTTATCTCCAGAGATTCTTTGATAGTACCAATATTTGGCAAAGTTTATATTTATAACCGTACAACCACACCTCAGAATGTAATTCTGATGATTTCCGGAGATGGCGGATGGAAATCGGGGGTTATTGGTTTTTCTCAGACATTTTCTGAGATGAATGCACTGGTAATAGGAGTTGATATCCTGCAATATTTTAAGGATCTCAGGAAACGGACAGATGATTGTTATAATATTGCAGCTGATTTTGTACAACTGGCTTCCCTAATAGAAAAAAAGTACGATTTCCCTGATTATTTACCGCCCATAATTATGGGATATTCAAGCGGCGCAACACTTGTTTATGGGATATTGGCACAGGAGCGGCCCGGATCATTTATCGGAGGAATTTCAGTTGGGTTTTGTCCCGACATTGAGCTTCCTAAAATGCTTTGTGAGATTAATGGACTTTCTGTGACAGCTGATGTTCCGGGGAAACGATATATTCTTCAACCCGATGACAAACTTGGAAATCCATGGATAGTGCTCAACGGGCAGTTAGATAAGATATGCAATTATCCGGCAATTGCGGATTTTGTATCCAGAACAAACGGTGCGGAATTAGTCACTTTGTCAAAGGTCGGACACGGCTTTTCAAAGTGGAACGATTTTATGCCTCAATGGAAGGATGCCTACACCCGGCTGATAGCAAAATATGAGAAGGATAAGCCGCCAAAGGTAGATATAGGTCAGGTTAAAAACCTGCCTGTTGTCATTACGAACTCAAAAGTCCAGGACAAGCAGGCTCCGATTGCGCTGTTAATCTCGGGTGATGGAGGATGGTACGGTTTTGAACAGTCTATTGCCGATAATCTAGCCAAGCAGGGAATTCCAACCATTGGACTGGATTCGAAAAAATATTTCTGGAACAGGCGTACCCCTGAAGAGACAGCCGCAGACATAGCCAACGCTCTGAATTTTTACGGTAAAGAATGGGGAAGAGAGAAATTTGTTCTTGTAGGTTACTCCCTGGGCGCTGAAATTGTTCCATTTATTTTAAACAGGCTGCCTGAAGAGTTAAAAGCAAAGATCGAATCTTGTGTGCTCTTATCACCCGCCACAACTACCGACTTTGAAATACATATTTCAAATATGCTTGGTATGGGCAACCGGAATAACACTTACAATACAATGGATGAGATAATTAAAATGCAAACCGTACCGACACTGATTATTTTCGGAGAGGGGGAGAAAACACAGATCCCCGGATTGTTAAGCGGAACTTCGGTTCTGATAAGGAAGTTACCGGGAGATCACCATTATAAGTTTAACCTGCCGCTGATAATGCAGACAATGAAAGAGAATAAAGTATTCTGAAAATCGTAACTTTGAATAAGTTATTTCCATGACAGAAGAACACTCATCAGCATTCATCCGAAGCTTTTTAAAAGAAAAAGTCTTCATATTTCTTAATGAAAATGCGAAGCTGATTACCCAGTTTCTTTTTACTGCCCTTTTTATAATTCTTGCTGCATGGTTTACCTTTCATCAGAAACATGAACTGATAACTGTCAGGAATATTCTTTCAGATGCAAACAGGTATTGGATATTCGCCGGTCTGGGGCTTGTTATCTTTTATATTTTTATTCAGGGAGGGATGTACGTTACGTCTTTTGCTTCAATTGGAACTCACCTCAAGCTCTGGGATGCAATAATTCTTTTTCTCAAACGCAATTTCATCAGTGTTTTTCTGCCGGCCGGCGCAGTTTCTTCCCTGGCATTTTTCAGTAATGAAATAGAAAAAAAGGGAATCACCAGAACACAGGTTTATTTTGCCTCTTCCATTTATGCCTTTGTCGGAATTCTTTCTGTGGTTATTGTGGCTATACCCGCTTTCCTGTTTGCTTTAACAGGAGGGAACATAGGAATGAGAAAATGGTATGCACTGGGGGGTGTAATTCTTATTCTGCTATTCTTTGTTTTTATTTATTATTCACTTCTGAGAAAAGGAAAACTCTACGACTGGATTGTAAAATTTTTTCCTAAAGCTGAACTTTTCATTGAGGAACTGAAGAACAACAAAATTGACAGTAAACAATTTATTTATACGGTTTTGATCTCAATACTGATTGAGTTTGTCGGAATAGCGCATGTTTATATATCGATGATAGCCCTTAATTTTTCCCCTTCCCTGTCAACTGCAATAATTGCATATATTGTTGTGGTTATTTTTCTGATTATATCTCCATTTCTGCGTGGGCTGGGGGCAATTGAAGTTTCAATGGTATATGTTCTTACTCATTCCGGATTCACCAATGCTGACTCGATAGCTATAACCCTGCTTTTCAGGTTTTTCGAATTCTGGCTCCCGCTTTTTACAGGTGTAGTGAGCTTCATGTTAAAGGTTGATAAATTAATAATGCGGATATTTCCGGCAGTATTGATCTTTGTTCTTGGTATTGTAAACATCATTTCTGTATTAACACCTGCACTTCCCGACAGGCTCAGGCTGCTAAAAGATTATCTGCTTGTTGATTTTGTAAGCTTTTCAAACAGCTTTGTATTTATTGCCGGATTATTTCTGCTTGTCACAGCAGCTTTTATGTTAAGGGGATTGCGTACAGCATGGTGGTTTGCATTAGCGCTGAGTATTATTTCAATCTTTGGAAATATAGCCAAAGGTATCGATTATGAAGAAGCAACCATTGCTTTTCTGATAGTGGGCTCCCTCATAGCAACAAGAAAAGAGTACCATGTAAAAACAAATCCAAAACTGGGAACCGTGGGATTACAGACAGCCATGCTGAGTATGGCTTCTGTAATGTTATATGGCATGGTTGGATTCTACTTCCTTGATAAAAGGCACTTTCATATTGACTTCAATATTTTTCAGTCGTTCCGGTACACTTTTCAAAATTTCTTTCTCATTGGCAGCAAAGACCTTGTACCTCACGATGCTTTTGCCCGAGATTTTATTTACCTGATCAAGATTAGCGGTTTTGCATCAATTTCATTTCTGATCTATTCACTTGTCAGGCCATATGTTTTCAAAATTACTCCGGTGGAGGAAGAAATTGCGCATGCAAAATCTCTTACAAAACAGTTCGGAAATTCTGCTCTCGACTTTTTTAAAACATATTCTGATAAATTAATATTTGCACCTCCTGAGGTTAACGCATTTATTGCCTATCGAGTCAGCAGAAATTTTGCGGTGGTTCTTGAAAACCCTGTTGCAGAAAACATTGAAGAAACGAAAAGATGTATACAATCATTCAGTAATTATTCTTATGAGAACGGGCTTAAAGAAATTTATTACAGGGTGCCAAAAGAGAGTCTGCCTGTTTATTATGAATTTTCAAAGAAGAGTCTTTTTCTTGGTCAGGAAGGAGTAGTTGACCTTGACTCCTTTTCGCTTGAAGGGGGGGAGAAAAAATCTATAAGAAATGCACTGAATAAAATTAATGACCAGGGTTATACAACTCATATAAATATTCCTCCTCTCCGTGACGGCTTGATACAAAAACTAAAAGCTGTAAGCGATGAATGGCTGAAGCTTACAGAACGGGAAGAAATAATCTTTTCACAGGGTATGTTTGTTGAAAAAGAGATAAAGGAACAAATTGTAATCTCCGTTGAAAACAATGAAGAAAAAATTATAGCTTTTTTAAATATCATTCCAGACTATGTAAAAAGCGAAGGTACCTATGATTTGCTGAGGAAAACTGCCGATGCGCCCAACGGTATTATGGATTATATCCTTGTAGAACTTTTTAAATATTTCAAAGCCAATGGGATACAATATGTAAACCTTGGTTTTGCACCGATGTCAGGGTTAAATGATCCACACAATTTCACGGAAAAATCAATGAAGTTTGCATATGAAAAAATCCGTTCATTCTCTCATTACAAAGGACAAAGAGAGTATAAGGATAAATTTAATCCACGGTGGAATGATAAATTTTTGATCTATAGCAATGACTACGATCTGCTACAGGTCCCTGGAGTACTGGCCCAGATAATCAAACCCTGAAAACTGATTCCGTATTATTCGTGACAAAATGGAACATTTTGCCAATTGTTGTCATTACTGGTTTATACGAAAATAATTGCCATTTTTGTACTATTAGATTATGACAATAATATGAAACGACTTCTTATTCTCGCTGGTGTATTATGCAGTTTGTATATTCCTTCTTTTTCACAAGTATTTTCAGACAGTAATCTTCCGATTGTTTTAATTAATACCGATGGAGGTGTTGACATTCCCGATTCACCCAGGGTATTTGCCAACATGACAATAATTTTCCGCGGACCCGGACAACGAAATTATGTTACTGATCAGAATACTTCGGCGTATTTAAACTACAATGGCCGTATAAACATTGAAATAAGAGGTTCCAGCTCACAGACATTGCCAAAAAAACAATTCGGACTCACAACATACAAGGCGGATAATGTTACAAAAGTCAATGTAAGCCTGCTGGGTATGCCGGCTGATAATGACTGGGTTCTCAACGGACTTGGGTATGAACCTTCTCTCATAAGAGACTATTTATGTTATAATTTATCACGTATGATGGGGGAATATGCAAGCAGAACTGTTTACTGTGAAGTGATGATAAATGGTTCATATAACGGACTTTATGTTATGCAGGAAAAGATAAAGCAGGGATCTGACAGGGTTAATGTCATGAAAATTGCAACCACCGATAACAGCTTCCCGAATGTTACCGGAGGGTATATCACAAAAGCTGATAAAACAAATGCTGATGATCCGGTTGCCTGGACGATGCCCAGCAATGTTCCAAATAATGACGTCACATTCATCCATACTCTTCCAAAGCCGGAAGATGTAACTTCTCAGCAAAACGACTATATTCATTCTCAGTTTTTATTGCTTGCTAGTGTCGCTGCGTCAGGAAATACATCTTTAGAAGGAGGATATCCGTCTATAATCGATATTCCGTCTTTTGTGGATTTCATGATAATAAGTGAGTTGTCTGCCAATGCAGATGCTTATCAGTACAGCACCTATTTTTATAAAGACAGGAACGGCAAACTTAGAGCCGGCCCAATCTGGGACAATAATCTTACTTTTGGAAATGACCTGTTTATCTGGAATTTCGACAGGAGCAAAACCAATACCTGGCAATTTTCCAACGGAGATAATGAAGGGCCGAAATTCTGGAGAGACCTGTTCAACAACCCGGATTTCAAATGTTATCTGTCGAAAAGATGGAATCAGCTTATACAACCCGGCCAGCCTTTAAATCTTTCGGGCATTGAAGCCTTGATTGACCAGACTATTGATACCATCAGCGAAGCTGCAGTAAGGGAAAATATACGATGGGGCACTATCCCAAATCTTCCGGCAGAGATAAGCAATATGAAAAACTGGCTGGCCCAGAGGATAACCTGGATGACTGCAAATATTGGCCCTTATTCTGCTTGCAGCAATGTGGAAACTCCTCCGCTGGTAATTACCAAAATAATGTATAATCCAAATGCAACTGTTGATTTCCCTGTCAGTAACGACCAGGAATTCATTGAAATACAAAATACCGGGAATAACACCGTTGCCCTTGCAGGGGTTTATTTCAGCGGGACAGGATTTGTGTACCAGTTTCCTACCTATTCGGAGATTTTTCCGGGTTCACGGAAAATACTCGCCAGTAATTCAGCTGTTTTCATGTCAAAATATGGAATAGCTCCTTCCGGCCAGTTTACAAGGAATTTATCAAATAGTGGAGAAAAACTTGTCCTGGCGGATGGTTTTGGAAATGTAATTGACAGTCTGACCTATTCAAATCTGCCGCCCTGGCCCAATGCTGATGGGAACGGATCATACCTGCAATTAATCGACCCGTATTCTGATAATAGTATTGCATCGAACTGGACAGCATCGACAAATACAATCACTGCTGTCAATGAAACTGAAATCAATCCCAGGCCGAAGTTTTATCCCACTCCCGTTGAAGATAATCTGACAATAGAATACTCAGGTACAATCAAAAGCATTGAACTGCTTGATTTTCAGGGAAGATCAATATCTAAACATGATATTAACTCCGGAACTTATGTACTTGACATGAGCTCCTGTCCCCAGGGACTTTACCTGATCAGGGTAATTACCCCCGGAGGAAATTTTTTGCAGAAAATTATCAAAAACTAAAACCGCTCCCTTCTGTCGCACAACAAACAGTTAATTTTTCTGTTTATTGGACAGTACTAAGTAACACAAAGTAATACTTAGAAAAGAATTTAGTTCTATAACCCCGCTGCATATATTGCATGAGAAACAAAATCTTTTTGTTAATATTTATTTTATCATCCGTTACTCTTCAACCAGGACTTTCGGAGAATGACCCTCCAAAATCGGCGACAATAAGTGGATTTATAAGGGATGCCAAGACGGGTGAAACACTTACCGGGGCAGTTATTTATCCGAAAGAGAATCCGACAGTCGGAATCACTTCAAATTCTTATGGATATTTTTCTCTTACTCTTCCTGTCGGGAACTATTCATTAATAGTACAGTTCCTCGGGTATAAAACCAGAATAATTCCTCTGGAGTTAAAAGAGAATACAAAGATATCTGTTGATATGGAGGAAGAATCGATCGCATTAAAGGAAATTACAATAACAGGTGAAAAGAACAATAGCAATGTGGTTCAGAGCGAACTTATATCAAAGATCGATGTTAAGGAAATCCAGAACATCCCTGTCATTCTGGGCGAAAAGGATATTCTAAAGACCATACAGCTTTTACCCGGAGTAGCTCCTGCCGGAGAGGGCAATGCAGGTTTTTATGTACGCGGCGGAGGTGTTGACCAGAACCTTATACTGCTTGATGAGGCGCCGGTATATAATCCTTCTCATTTGCTGGGATTCTTTTCAACCTTCAACTCCGATGCCATCAAGGATATAACATTATATAAGGGAGGTTTCCCGGCTGAATATGGAGGCCGGTTATCATCTGTGGTTGACATTAAGATGAATGAAGGGAATAATAAGGAATATCATGTTTCAGGAGGCATCGGACTTATAGCTTCACGTTTATCTGTTGAGGGACCAATAGTTAAAAATAAAGGTTCCTTCATGATTGCAGCCCGCAGGACCTACGCCGATCTTTTTCTTAAGCTTCTTCCCCGTAACGGCCCTGATTCCATCGCGAGCAGATCGACTCTTTATTTTTACGATCTTAACATGAAAGCCAATTATGAGTTTTCTGGAAAGGACAGGCTGTATTTCTCATGTTACCTCGGAAGGGATGATTTCAACCTTGGCGGAACGGTGGGTCTCAATTGGGGAAATGTAACTGCCACAGCGAGGTGGAACCATATAATCAGTGATAAACTCTTCTCTAACACTTCACTGATTTATAGCAAGTACAGTTATAATTTTAATGTGGCTGTCGGCAATAATACTATGCATGTACTATCAGAAATCCAGGACTGGAACCTGAAAGAAGATCTTAATTATTATCTGAATTCGAACAACACGATTAAATTTGGTTTCAATGCCATTTATCATACTTTCGTTCCAAGCAAAGTCGACAGTACTGTTATTTTCCGTGTCAGATCAGTAGATAACCGCTATGCCCTTGAGAATGCACTTTACATTTCAAATGAGCAGACCTTTTCATCTCATCTTAAAGCCACCTATGGATTGCGCTATTCGATTTTCAGTTCTATAGGACCGGGGACAGTCTACACCTACGACCAGGTAGCTGATGTAGTGGATTCTGCCAGTTATCCTAAAGGGAAAATATTTGGAACATATGGTGGTTTTGAACCAAGATTGCTGGTGAATTACATTATCAGCGACTCAAGTTCGGTCAAAGTTTCATACGCAAGAACCAGGCAGTACATACATTTGTTATCTAACACAACTTCATCAACGCCATTTGATCTGTGGGTCCCGAGCAATGTAAATATTAAGCCTGAAATTGCAGATCAGTACACTCTTGGTTATTTCAGGAATTTTTCAAATAACATGTATGAGACATCAGTTGAGGTTTACTATAAAACACTTCAAAATCAGATTGATTATCGTAACGGGGCCAATCTTATCCTGAACAGCAAGGTGGAATCACAATTAGTATTCGGGAAAGGCTGGGGATATGGCATTGAATTTCTGATCAGAAAAAAATATGGTAAACTTACAGGATGGATTAGCTATACCTTATCAAAGGCAGAAAGGAAATTCCCTGATATCAATAGTGGGCTTACTTTCCCGGCAAAACAGGACCGGCCAAATAATATTGCCATTGTCGGGATGTATGCGCTTAATCCGAAACTCACTTTTTCGGCCACATGGATTTTCTTAAGCGGGAATCCTGTTACATTTCCTAGCGGCAGCTATTATGTCGATGGAAATATAGTGCCATATTATACAGAACGAAACGGATACCGGATGCCCGATTACCACAGGTTAGACATTGGCCTTACCTGGCAGAGGAAAAAGACCGCCAAATTTGAGAGCAGCTGGAATTTCTCGATCTACAATGTTTATGCCAGGGCGAATGCCTATGCAATAAATTTTCAACCGGTTCCCAACGATCCAACGAAAATGGAGGCAGTGCAATTATCCCTTTTCCGGTTTGTTCCTGCCATTACCTATAATTTTAAGTTTTAATGAGATGGAAGACACGATAAAATCAAAAACAACATTTGCCCTGTTACTTCATTTTCTTCTTGCATCAGTGACAATTGCAGCATTATCAGGCTGTGAGAAAGTCATCAATATCGATCTGAACGAAGCAGCGCCCCATATAGTTATAGAAGGCCTCGTAACCGATGGCCCGGGGCCTTATGCAATTACAATCAGCAAGTCAGGAAGCTACTTTAATCAGCCGGTTTTGCCTCCGGTTTCCGGTGCGATAGTCATAATAACTGACAATACCGGTATCATAGATTCGGTGAAAGAATCAACTCCGGGAATTTATTTAACATCAATAACTCTGGGAATTCCCGGACTGACTTATACTTTGAAAGTGATATCTGAGGGACAGGAATACGACGGGACTTCAACTATACATAGTCATGTAAAAATTGATTCACTTACATTAGTCAAAAATACCTCTTCCGGGTTTGGCCCGGACGAAGACACTCAAAAAAGATCGAATATAGAGATACATTGCTTTTTCAAAGACCCTCCGGAAAAGAACTTTTACAGGATAAGAGCAATTAAGAATGATTCCATTAATACCCAGAACTACCGGCTGTACGACGATCAATATACAAATGGTGAAGAGATTGAACTTCGTGTCGCAAATGCCTCGGCAGGAGATACCTTCAAGATAGAACTTATGTCGCTTGATCAGGCGACATACGGATACTACCGGACCCTGTCGGACCTGCTTCATACGAACCCTATCTTCGGGTCCACACCGGCTAATCCGAATACCAATCTGAGCAATGGCGCATTAGGTTACTTCGGGGCTTGTGCTGTTTCGTTCAATACTATCATTGTCACCCAGGCCATGATAGATGCAGTAAAATAAGTTACCCCCCAAACCCCCTGAAGGGGGGCTAAATTCTACACCCAAGTGTCATTTCGCTTAATTCCACAATTTAGTCCCCCTTTAGGGGATCCCGCGTAGCGGGAGGGGGCTATTTCTTCAGGCTTGCTTTTGAAAAAATATACTCGGGAATTGGAACATTGAAATTAATCTCTTCGATCTGAAATTCAGTACCATCACCCTCTTTGAGCACATCTTTAAAAAGTATTTTTTCAGGAAACCACCTTCCCTGTATTTGCTTTATATCAGATAGTACCATCCTTTTCAAAAGGACGCCGCTTTTAGCATAAAGCTCCTTCTTTAAGGGAATGAAACGGTCTTTATCAACCCACACTTTTTGTGTCTGGTAAGCCACATCGGGAGTATTTGCAGTAAGGGTGATGACCCAGCAATCGCGGTCAGAAATTTTTTCTTTTCCATCTATCTGACCGGTATAATGATTAAGCAGATGGGGATCTTCCATCATATCTTCATACGAAAGATCTGACCCCATTACCGACTGTCTGAGCATGTGTCCCGAGATCTGGATTATTCTGTCAGTTTCAGGTGAAAATATCCAGAGCTGATCCTCAAGTTTGAGCATCTTGGTACCCTGTTCACGCGGAGGGGACAAGTATTCAGTGTAGGCTCTCTTTTCGCCCATGTTCCACGATTTGGATTCAACAGTTCTGGTATTCCTTGGGTTATGGATGATCATTTTTGAAGTAAATACCCTGCTGTCGGCTGACATGTTTTTGTCTACTTTTTCTATAATCTCCTTTGCTGAAGGATTCTGTGCATTTAACGAAACACACAGCAAAAGTGCAGGTATAATTATACTTTTCATGCTTCTAGTTCTTTAAATAATTGAGCTGTTTTGCGTTTATATATTCCAATTCCCGAAAGTGCTGTTCCGACAACGGTTGATATTAATCCCGGGATAAATCCTATAAAAAATGCAGCAGAGGTTATCCTGGCATGAAACACTGCCGGCATCATAATTGTGGCGTCTTTCATAATTGAGCCCAGATCAATCCCGTGTTGCTGCATATAAAGCGCGATTGAAAGGCCAATTGCCGAACCGCTTATAGTGCCGATAATACCAATCAGAACCGACTCATAGATCATGGTTTTATAAATATGAGAATAATCTTCGCCTATTGCAAGGCGAGTCCCAAATTCAATATACCTTCTTAATCCACCGAGCAGGCCCGCGTTCCATAAAACGAGCGACATTGAAAAAACAAATATAATTACCATTACTCCGCCAATGTGTTTAATCTGGTCGATCATTTTTCCAAATTCATTCTGTTGCCGGAGGGTCATGATCACAGGGGCATATTTATCTTCTGATTTTGGGAAAAGCTTATTGAATCTGAGTACGATCTGGTTCACTTTTTCTTCATCGTAATAATTATCAGGTAAATAGCCTACGATCTCGCCTGCAGCATTGCTCATATCTAGAGCGTTTCGCACATCTTCCAGATCGATCACCACCGATCCATGATCCATAGGTCCTGTACCAAAGATAACAGTTCCGGAAAGTGTGTAATTAAAAATTGCCATACTGCCATACATGGTTGAACCAATAAGTGTTACAGTATCTCCGGGATTAACTTTTAATTTTTGCGAAAATTCTTCGCTCATTAATATCTCTCCCGGGCGGGCTGGCAATCTGCCTCTGTGGATTGATTTGGAAAGGTTGAACCGGTCTGTTTCAGATTTGTCTCCTGAGAGAAGATCTATCCCAAAACCGATGGCAGGTCCCTGTGAACGCGTTTCACCACTGGAATCAGGAACATCAATGAGCCCTCCAAAATGAATTCTTTGTTCCCATTTAATTTCAGGGAATTCATTTTTCAGCTTTTTTAAAAGTGTATCAACACCCGTAAGAGCCAGATCGTTGGGCATCTGGTTAATGTTCTTTTCATATTCGGCAGTAGTTATTTTCACATGACCTGCAGAAAAACGTGCGCTTAATTCCACAGTGTCGTTCAATATTCCTGTTAACCAGCAATAAAGTACAACCGTCAGAAAAACGCCTATTGTAACGACTATTACCGGAAGGAGACTCCGCTGCTTATCTCTTAAAATCCCTTTTAACAAAAATCTGATCATTGCAGTTTCCCCCTTAAAGCTTCTGTTGGTTTCATTTTAGCAATTCTCCTTGAAGGTAAATAGCTCACAATTGTTGTTGTAATCATAATCAGAATAATGGTTGTCAGAACAAGCCCCAGACTATAAGCCGGGAAAATTCTGTCTGCTAACGCCAATCCGTATTCTTTGCCGGCTCCGCTTATAGATATTCCTGTTTTAGCCTGGAAGATAAGGAAGGGGATCCCGTAAAGAGCTGCCAGCAGGCCGGCAAGCACTGAATTGAGCGATCCTTCGATAGTAAATAGCGCCACTACCTGTCCCCTCGTCATTCCCAGTGCAATGTAAGTTCCGATTTCCTTTTGCCTTCTGAAAATCGACAGGACCTGTGTATCGAAGATAGCAAGCATTGCCAGGCTCAGGAGTATTATGTACAAAACTATACCTCCCACAGATTTAATTTTTATCAGGTCAGTAATTGATTTCAGAAGGTCCTCTTTGGTTTTAAATTTCCATCCGTCTGCAGCAGCATAGCCTGAATCAATATTTTCCTTCACTAAAATAGTCGCTTCTCCCGGAGCTCCTATCATTTTTTGAAGGCGATCGAGCGGAACCCATACCTGTCCAAGGTCAACTGTTGGCACATTTGTATCGAAAATGCCCGCAATTTTCATATCTGTGGCATCGAAGGTACCATGTATGTCTCTCCATCGGATCGTAACCCTGTCACCTTCTTTTAGCCTGTTATCATTGGCCATTTGTCTTCCGATAAGAGCCGGAAGTTCTTCATTATTTCCATCAAACCTTGATGCAGGTAGTTTTAAAATTTTCTGATTTGAATTAATTCCTTTTATGAGTATGCTCTGAATTCGTCCTTCAGGGTAAATAGTCCCCTGTGTAATGAGGATAGCTGCCATGTGACCATCTGATGCAACTGAATCAAGGGAAACAGGAATTTTTGAGTGGGCTTCAGTCAGGGAGAAGGGATCATAAGGGTCATAGCTGTTCTGCCAGTACTGCCCGCCACCCGTTTCCCAGTTGATCATGTCGATTCGTGCCTGAATGTTCCATCCATCGAGTATTCCTTTGTGCCAGATAATAACAATGAATGAAATGGAGAGTACAATCACATTGAGCCAGGTCCTCCTGCCTGCTCCAATGAGATTTTTTGCTGCGAGCCTGAATAAAAGTTTCATGATTACCCCGATTTAATTATTGGTAATTTCGTCTTTTGCAACTTTCCCGTCGACCAGGGAAATTTTTCTCCTGAGATAGCCAATCACTTTATCATCGTGTGTAGCGAAAATGAAAGTGGTTTTCAGTTCCTTATTCAACCGGACCATTGTCCTGAGAATATGATGTGAGTTTTCAGCATCCAGATTTGCGGTAGGTTCGTCTGCAAGGACTATTTCAGGTCTCTTTACCATTGCCCTTGCAATAGCCACTCTCTGGCATTCGCCGCCCGAAAGCTGTGCAGGCTTTGATTTTATCTTATCGGTAAGTCCCAGCCACTCCAGCGAATCCATCACCATTTTCCTTCGCTGATCCTCGTCAATCTGAAGCAGGAGCAGGGGGAATTCCACATTCTCGAAAACAGTATATACAGGAAGAAGGTTATAGCTCTGAAAAATAAATCCGAGGCGTGATCTTCGCAGCATAGCGGCCTGTTTTGGATTCAGGTCGCTTATAGACTGACCGAGCACAATTGCCTTGCCTTCAGAGGGTGAATCGAGGGAGCCGATAATATTCAGCAGCGTGGTTTTACCGCTGCCACTGGGACCTACTACACCTGTAAACTCACCTTTCCCGATCGTCAGATCAATACCATTCAGGGCCGTGAATCTTCCTCCTGCAGTGAGAAAGTGCTTTTTGAGAGCTTCGATTGAAATTAATGTCGAATTTTCCATGATTGTTATATAATTACTTTTTTTGCTTTTTATATTTTGGCCCCTTTTCCTCGACAAGCTCGGAAGGGTGGTTAATTTCTTTTTGTCTTTTGCCCCCCTGTCTTCTTGTATTTACCCCCCAACCCCCCCAAGGGGGGGCTAATACTCTGCTTTCAGGTGTAATTATCTTGAAGGCATAGAATTAGTCCCCCTTCAGGGGGACGGCTGCAAAGCAGCCAGGGGGTTTCATATTTAAAAATTAAAAACTGCCATAAACTGTATTCCCTTTCCGGCAAACAAATTATTTCCTGATATGTTATTATAAATTGCAAATTCCGCAGGATTCCAGAAGAGGAACAGATAGTATGTCCAGTTGTCGCTTTGTCTCTGCAGATTAATGAACCTGTACCACGATCTGGCGGTCCAGTCGTAGTAAATGATGCCTCCGATTTTGTTAATGCCCAATGGATAATTTACTGTAAATGACGAGAATGTCTTGTTCAAGCCGGCATCAAATATCTCTCCCGCAGTGCTGTATCTGAAAAATTCTGATGCAGCATATAATCCGTTTCCAAGACCGAAAGTATAGTCGATCCCGAGAGTAAATAATTTGGTCCAGGGCTGAAAATAGGCAGAATCAAGTGTGCTGTGAATGAGTGAGTATTCTGCCCATACGCCGGGACCAAGGTCCCATTTGCCATCGAGTCCGATCCTGTCTTCAGGATATGTTGCGGCTCCGTGAATCTCGGCCGGAGTTAATACTCCTTCTAAATTGGCTGTACGGTGATGGTACGAAAGAGCTACTTCTCCTTTAGGCACGGGTAATTGTATCCGCCCTCCGAATTCAGGAATTTTCCAGGCAGTCGGAACTGTTTCCCAGCCTATGGTTTTATCATTCCCCCACAGAACCCACAACCATGCATTTGCGTTGTTCTGAAAATAATATCTGCCAAGCAGTCCATATACACCGGGTGTAAGCTGGAGGGGATCGCGGGGATCAATCTGATCGAACCACATCAGCGGGCGGAGCATGCTTGCAGAACCAAAATTAATTTTCTGAAGCCCTGCCCTGAGCTCAAATCGTTCACTGCTTAGCCTCACCCAAACCCT
The DNA here is from genome assembly GCA_050014255.1 of Bacteroidales bacterium. Lineage (GTDB taxonomy): Bacteria > Bacteroidota > Bacteroidia > Bacteroidales > VadinHA17 > LD21. Next base: position 14,584 of record JBEKDR010000063.1, read on the forward strand.
GTATGGCTGGATTTTTAAATCCGATTCATTATTACCAGAACCAGTAAAATGATAATCCGTATAACTATCGAATGATATTTCTGAATCGAATTTCAGGTTATTATTTAAGTTCTTCCCGACTGACAGGGTGGGGATGAATCGTGCACCTGTCTGGACCTGAACAGGATTGCCAAAGTTCAAACCGGCATATGCATCCACCTGCCCCTTGAATTTAAATAGACTGTCCTGCGAATATGATGCAACAGACAGCACAAGAAAAAGCAGGCTTATATTAAATTTCAGATTCCTCATTTGTTATTTTCTGTTCTTTCGGGGCATGATACCATAAAAAAAGAAGCTCATTACTTCTATGATCATTTGTTCGGGATTTGAATAAAGTCTGACCAGTTGCTGATCGGTAAGCATTTCAGTGAGGTTGTTTAAAAAATAGAGCATGAACTCAGGCTTAATATCGCTACGAATTTCCCCTTTTTTCTGTTCGTTCCGGATATCATCAAGATAGATCCCGATCATTCTTTTTTTAATGTCTTCTATTGTTTCAGCAAGTTCTTCATCCTGGTATTTATATATATCATCCAGCAGTTCCTGGCTCATTTCGTGAGCATTGCTCATTTTAAGATCAATGATTTTTTTAACCTTTTCTTCATAGGAGATGTCACTATTGTAAATTTCTTTATATGTGTTGACTTGGGTTTCAAAAAGATCTTCAATAAGGTACTTTGCGATGGCTGTTTTATTGCTAAAGTATTTGTAGCATGTCATCTTGCTTACTCCTGCAACCTCGCATATTTCTTCGATACTTACTCTTCTTATTCCATGTTTCCAGAAGAGCGATTTTGCTGCACTGGCGATAGCTTTGAATTTCTCCGATCGTTTTTCCATAGCATTACAAATCTTAAAAAAGTATACAAACATAATATAAAAATACAAATAACGTATACATTTTGTTATTTTATTTGACGTTGCTTAGTGGTAATTGCACTCAAAGTAGCACAAAAGCGGAAAAGACAATAAATACCTTTTTTGCAGATTTTTATTAGTATATCGCTATTTCAGAGCATGATTAGAAAAATTCAGAGACTAAATGCTCTATTCAGTTTTTTTGTTTAACTTTAATATGAAATGTGATCGTGAAAGCCAGACAAAAGTATTGTATAAGTATGTATTACAGTGCGTTAACAATGCTATACTTCTGTGACTGACGGAGCGGGCGCTTGCCTGGCGGCAAGCTAAGTAAAAAGTAAAAAGGCAAAAGTAAAAAGTGATTTATAGATGAAAGAGAATGACTTAAAAGATCGACTATTTCATTTTGCTATTGTGGTATTAAGAATGCTTGGAACCTTAAAAGGGGGGAAAGAGACAGATGTTATAAAATATCAATTAACAAAATCAGCTACTTCATCTGGCGCTAATTATGAAGAATCACAAGCTGCAGTCTCCAAAGCTGATTTCATAAATAAGGTTGGGATATCTTTAAAAGAAATGCGCGAATCAAATTATTGGTTGCGAATTATTAAGGAACTTTTCCCAAAAACAGAAAATATTATATATTTAGTTGACGAAAGCGAAGAACTAGGAAAAATCCTTGCTTCAATTCTAATAAAATCACGGAACTGACTCATTCTTTACTTTTACCTTTATACTTTTTACTTTTTACTTTATCCCACTTGTCTTGCGCCTTTTGTCTTTTATCTTTAACCCTTCTTTCTTCTATTTTACTGAATTTTAGTATCTTTCCCAAGTGCTATTTATATTCTCGCTGTATGAAAAAAATGATAATTCTGAAACGGGTGTTTCACCGTGATAAATGGCGGATACTTATCCAATTCAACTATGATGAAAGTCTTGCTGCCCTGGTAAAACAAATTAATGGCTGCAGCTTTAGCGCCACATATAAAAGCTGGTATGTGGATGATAATGAAGAGAAATTGAAGCAGATTATTCATGTCTTCAGGGATAAGGCAGATATTGATATATCGGCTCTTACAGTGGAACATGAAAATTCTGTAGAGACAGGTCTGAGACCTATCTCTACATCAAAATCAAAAAATAATGAAGACAGGCAATCGAAACCTGCAACTAACCAGGATACTGTTATATCTGTTAATAAACCCGGAATAAACGATTTTAAGCCGGAGATGATTCCGACCAGGAGAATAATCGAAAGTGTGGTTGATCGGCCGCAGTATAGTCCGGTTGAGCTCAGGATAAATGAACAGGATGGACGGCTGGCAGTCAGGTTTACAGGGTATTACGACAAGAAGTGGATTAAAGAGATAGAATCATTTGGGAAGTACTATTACGATAAAGTAACCAGGGAGTTTCTTTTACCATGGTCAGTAATGACAGGTGATTCGCTCTCGGATTATTTCTCATCGCAGGGTGTTGAAGTTAAAATAATCAAATCAGCGCCCGATGAAGTCATAAAAACTGCCAGGAAGGAGATGGGAGACAGTATCCGCTGCAGGGAACTGGGCGAAAAAGCTCTTGACGGGCTTGATATTATGAGCAAATATCTGGAGGAAGTAAGATACAGCGAAAGAACAAACGAATCTTACCTGGCTCTTCTGGAGTTATTTTTCAAGTATTTCAATGAAAAGGATCCTCTTGATATTTCGATGGATGAAGTTTCCGGATTTATTCATGATTTCATTATAACCAACGGGTACTCAAAATCTTATCAGAATCAGATTATTTCTGCCATCAAAACCTTTTACAGGATATCGGGCAGGAGTCAAATTGATCTTGAATTATTTGAGAGGCCAAGGAAAAGCAGGGCGCTTCCAAAGGTTTTTTCAAAGGAAGAAGTGCAGCGGATACTTAATGCGACGAGGAACACGAAGCATAAGTTGTTGCTTTGGATTATTTATTCGTGCGGATTAAGGCGATCGGAGGTAATTAATATCCGTCTGACCGATCTCGACAGGGACCGAAATGTGCTTCACATCAATGAAGGTAAAGGGCAGGTTGACAGGATAGTTCCTGTTTCGAAAAAAGTCTGGGAGAAAATCGATGAGTACGTTGATGGTTTTCATCCTTTAAGATACCTTTTTGAGGGACAGAGCGGAGGGAAGTATTCTGTGGAGAGTGTTTACAGGGTTTTCAAGCAGGCGCTTCATACAGCAGGCATTAAAAAGGATGTAGGTGTTCACAGCCTCAGGCACAGTTATGCCACACATCTTCACGAAAGCGGTCTGGATATAAGGTACATCCAGGAGCTGTTAGGTCACAGGAGCTCCAGGACAACGGAGATTTACACTCATGTAAGCCGCCGGAATCTTGTTGTGATACGGAGTCCGATTGAGGATATGGATGTCAGGTAAGGGCACAGGGCACAAGGAACAGATCGCATCGCACAGCGAACGAAAATAGAAAATTCAGGATTCAAGATATTGTCCATGTCGGAAGCTATTGTTATTTTTGTTTATTCTTCAATTCTTTACATATTTTCCAAGTTTTGTCTTCTCCTTTATTGTAGTTTTTAAAAGTTTAGTGAAAGGAAGTTACCATGAAACATGCCATCGAATTTTTATTCAGGGTTGCCCTTTTGGTGTTAATCTTCTTTATATGGATATGGGTTCTCGATCAACACTTCTTAAAAATAATGAATCTTTGCATCATTGCGGGAGGTGTTTTGCTGGTATACCCGGTTATCTGGCTCGGGAGGATGATTCTCGACAGAAAGCCGACAGTAAGACGTGCAGTTTGGATAACAACCTTTGTCCATTATGCCCTGGGAATTCTGTTTGGTGTACCAATAATCAGAGCAATAACTACACATCAGGACTGGTCTGGCTGGACGCTTCCAATACCAGTTGAAATCGGTTTGGTGTTGCTCATTATTACCGGAGCGGTTTTATTGATGACAGTGCTGAACCTTGCCCTTAAAGGTTTTGGTGCGCCTTTTGCGATAGCGCTCAGCAGGAAGTTGGCAGCAGATTGGCTGTATGCCTGGACACGTAATCCCATGGTACTGGCAGCTCTGGCTTTTCTATTGTCACTGGGGATTTGGTTTCAGTCGGTGCTGTTTGTGGTTTGGGTAGTCATCCTGTTTGCACCGGCATTGTTATTCTTCGTGAAAGTGTATGAAGAACGTGAGCTGGAGATTCGATTTGGAGCATCATACCTGAAGTACAAATCCAGGACCCCTATGTTGTTTCCAAGGCGACCGGGGCATTGAGTGATATGTTGTCCGGCGGAAGGATCCAGCTTATTATTTTGCAAACTATGTTTGTTTCGGGGCGGGTATTCTGCAATCCATTGTTGATGAAATTGATATTTTCATTTAATTAGGGGGTCAGCTTACTGATCTTAACGGTATTAACGGTGAATATACAGCAGTTCATCCAAGTCAAAGTGCAGAAAATCAGAAGTCCAGAATATAAGATGTACAAAAGCGGTAATAAACATACTGCTATTCACTTTATTTCGTCGATATTATGCAAATTTGCTAATGCAATAAACGAGTTAGGTGTAAGAATCCGTGCAATACCATGATAGCCAACGCACAAGCAAGAGTTTGGCAGCCCAACCCTGCAATCATTCTCCTGCTGCCAAACACATGCTTTTTTGCCTACCCTGGACTTTAGTATGACAACTATCTTTTGGTTATATACCCTGTCTATCACTTTTAGAACTAAAACCTTATCCATTACAATTTATCATACATTGACTTTTACAATAAATAATTAATGTTTTAGTTGCACTACTAATATATTAGTTATAAATTTAATGAGTATTAATGACCAAAAAGATTTAATAAGGTAAAAATGAAACGTTTAATAATTCCCTCATTTTTCGGTTTATTGCTTTTATTCAATTTATCATGCCATAATAATCGACTTAAAACCAATGAGAAAGAATTATCTAATGAGATTATTCTTCAAGAAAATGAAAAAAAGATAGCTGAAAAATCTGCAATTGATAAGAAGATGTCAGAAACTGATATCAAATCATCTGGCGGACTTAGGGTCAAAGAGATTCGTTCAGTCGATCCCCATAATCTCCCAATCCGTATAGACATACCTGGAACAGATAATAATGTGCGTAAATTAAAACTTTCAGATGTCGCTTCTTCAGTAAGGTATGTTAAACTTCAAACTCCACCAGACTCATCATTGATTTATGATAATTTTTATTATCGCAATGATCTTATGTCAACAATAAGATCTGATGGAGAAGAGATTATTTTTCAGGGATTATTCGGGCTGACGCGATTCAATTTGCAAGGTGAATACCAGGAAACTATCTGGAAAAATCAAACAGGAATTAAGATTTTTGGAAGTAGTTATGTAACTTATGCTGGAAAAGACTTCTACGGTATTCCCCCTTCTGTTCCTATTACTATAAATAATGGCAATATCTATTTTGCATTCCTTGACGGACCAGCAGGAAATGGTCAAGTAATGAAATATAAGGCAGGTACTAATAAAACTTTATCATCAAATTCCCAGACTGAAATACCAGATCTAGGGATTATTCCCGGAGACACTTTATTTAATTCAAACAATACTACTCAGGAACGTTTTAATTGGATATATGGAACCAGTCCTGATACTTGGGTCGGGATAAACAATAAATGGAATGCAGGTACGACCGGAGCATTACTCATTGCTTATAATAACATGGGTGATACTTTGTGCCGTTTCACTGATTTTAACCGAATTAAGAACTTCAATTATACAAATAGTGGCAGAAATGCAGTTGAATTATCAAGCTATTTTTATAATAATTTGTTAACAATTAAACAGGAATATAATGACACTGTATTTCGAGTAATTCCCCCAAACCAACTTTTACCAGTTTATATTATTGATTTTGGTAAATATAAATTCAATTATATTGATGGATTCAATCCAAATTTCGATTTGTCCGAAAAACTCATGCTTAATTCCCTTCGTGAGACAAATGACTTTCTATTTATCAGATACACACAAAACAATGATTGTCTAAATAACCGTAAGAAAAACACAGTGAAGTTTTTCTATGCCTTATTCGATAAAAAAAATCGAAAAATATATCATGATCCTGGTTATACATCATTACCAGATGGTATCGTAAATGACATAGATGGAGGTATGCCTTTCTGGCCTGATATTATTACACCTCAGGGAGAAATGATGAAACTTGTATCCGGTAAAGTTTTAAATGATTATCTTAAATCAACTGGCTTCAAAAATGCTAATATAAGTGATGAGAATCGTAAAAAGCAAATTTCATTTGCTTCTGGATTAAGAAATACTGACATGGTTATAATTATAGTAAAATGAACCAACAGATTAAAATAATTCTTCGAAATTTATTCAGGAAACCGGTTTATTCAGCAATCACTTTCATAGGTTTTACTTTCGCTATTGCTGCAAGTTTACTTATATATCTCTGGGTATTCAATGAGACTAATTTTGATAAATTTCATTATGAATATCCACGCATTTATCGTGTTCTTACCTTGTCAAAACAAGGAGATAAAATTGTAAAATCTCCCATGTGCTCCGTACAGGTACCAAAGACCATGAAAATGGATTATCCACAAATTGAATATGCTACTTACATTAATTACGATTCTGAAGATTCTCCTTTGCATATGGAATCAAAAAGTGAAAAGGTTGAAGCAAGAAGATGCTGGACAAATGATGATTTTTTCAAAATATTCACGGGATTTAAATTTATAGAGGGTTCAGCCCAAAGTGCTTTTGAGAAACCCGAGAACATTGTTTTGTCGGAAAAAACAGCCAGGAAAATATTTGGGAATCAATCTGCTCTGGGGAAAACTCTTATATCTGATAAGTTTTCAAAGGAGGTTTATACTGTTGGTGGAGTTATCCGCATCCCTGAACAAAGCCACATCGACTTCGGATATATCCTCAATGATAATAATATTAGGAATTCATCCTTTTCAAATAATTGGGCACTTTCCAGTTGGGTAAGAGTATATATTAAACTTCAAAAAAACGCCAAGATTGATGACCAGTTTTTAAGCTCAATATCAAATCAGATCAACAAGTATTCGAAATATACTGACAAGCTTATGTTTCAACCTCTGGCTGATATTCATCTTTATTCTGATTATAGTAACAATTGGTTAGATAAGAACCCTGGCAGTTATAAATATGTTTGGATTTTTTCAGGTCTTGCTTTTTTGGTAGTCCTTATGGCTTCACTTAACTTCTCAGCACTGTCAGTTGCTCGTGCTTCGGAGCGTTCAGTTGAAATTGGTATCAGAAAGGTAAATGGAGGAAGTAAGATCAGTATTTTCCGGCAGTTTTTAACGGAATCCGTATTTCAGACCTTTGCAGCAACTATAACTGCTCTATTCATTGTTATCCTTATTTTACCATTGTTCAATAATCTTTCGTCGAAACATCTCACATTGAACTTTACCCCTGAACTAATTGTAAACCTCTTCCTTTTGACTTTGATGGTAGGTATTATGGCAGGCATTTATCCTTCATTATACCTTTCATCGCTTAATCCTATTGGAATTTTCAGAGGTGGGTCGATTAATGGTTCGAAGAGTAATTTTATAAGATTATTGGTGACTGTCCAATTTACAATTGCTATCTTTTTCATCACTACAACCATACTGTTTATAAAGCAGTTAAGTTACATCCATAATTTAGATCTTGGAATTGATGACAAAAATGTAGTGGTAATTCCAACAGGGTTGTGGTATGACAATAAAGAGTTTAAACAAGAATTACTTAGGAATCCAAGCATTTTAAGCGTATCAGCAAGCACCTATGCACCAATTGGAGTAGGTTTCAAAGGACCTCTTTCTGTAAACCATGAAGGACGTATGGACACACTTCAGGTCAATTATTACTTTGTAGATGAAGACTTTGCCAAAACGTATAAATTGGAGGTAATAAAAGGTCAATTTCTACAAATGAGTTCCAGCGATTATTGGGAAGCNGGGAAGCATTGGAAAAAGAAAAGAAAAGCAGCACAGATGGAGCTGAACATTCTATTTTTGTTCCTATTGTAATAAATGAAACTGCAGAAAAAATGTTGGGATTTAATGATCCGATAGGACAAAGAATTGGAGATGATGTAATCGTGGGAGTTATAAGAGATTTCCACTTCAGATCGTTACATTATCCAATTGAACCTCTGGTAATGTCAAATAATCCCGAAGAAATAGAAACAATGAATGTAAGAATAGCTCAAGGAAATACTTCAAAAACACTTAATTATATCCGTGACATTTATAAAAAAAACAGGGACAACAGAGAGTTTTCTTATACATTCTTCGATGATCTTCTCAATGACATTTATCAACCTGAGACCCAATTAAAAAATATTACAATTGCTTTTGCAATATTGGCAATAGTAATTTCAATGATGGGTATTCTGGGAATGGCAATCTTTTCAATCGATCGCCGAACTAAAGAAATTGGGATACGGAGAGTAGCCGGGGCAAAAAGTTCAGAAATACTTTTATTGCTTAATAAAGAATTTATCATATGGGTTTTATTAGGGTTTATAATAGCCTCTCCAATCGCATTGTATGTAATGCATAAATGGTTGCAGAATTTCGTATATAAAACAGAATTAAGCTGGTGGATATTTTTATTGGCTGGGTTCATTGCATTTGGAATTGCTTTGGTGACTATAAATTGGCATAGCTGGCGTGCAGCAACAAGAAATCCAGTTGAAGCATTACGATATGAATAAATAATTTGAATATCATTTCTTTAATAATAGTTAAAGCTTTCCCTGCGCTGTCAGGCACATTTGCAGTGCACGAACAAGAACATATCGATAAATGATGTACTGCAAACGAGCCTTCCAGCCCAACCCTGCCACTAGACGAGATTAAGGACTCGATGGCATACAACATGTACATTTTGACAGTTTTAAAATTAATCCTACACCTAACACGGACAATATGGGTAAGTTGTTTGTCACGGTTTTTGCTTTTGTTCCTGCTACCTAGACAAATCCGTAATGCCCTTGCACCCGGACACGCGCATCTGCACGCAATTAAAATCCTGCACCTTGACAAATTTCTGGCTTCGAGATAATTTGTACCGCGACACTGCGCCAGTGCCAATTTATCAAGTTTCTGCACCGGGAGAAATTCCCGACCACTTAGAAACATTGTACCGCGATCGCGACATAACGCAATAAAATTTGTACCATGACGGCAAAAACACGTGCCATACCCTCCTTGCACCGTGACAGTTTATCGGCTAAAGTACTAGGACGCTGCCCGGTGCTGTCGTCGGGTAACACAACCTCCCCATATTGCCGGGCCGTTAGCTGTAAGGAGATGCGACCATAACACCACGAATACCTATGCACAAGCAAGAGTTTTTCGCGATATGTCTCGACCTTCACTTCATTCATTGATAAAACGTAATTGAGTTTTAACAATTGGACAACTTTTCCAGAGAGGATTCTATGTAAAATTTTGCTAACTCACAATAATTGCTTTGTCCTAATTGTGTCAATCATAAATAAATACAAAAATAACTGTAACCTTTAACTTTTATAGAAGTTAATACTAGACTAAACAAATATGATAATAAATAACTTTTCGGATTATACACTAATAGTTAAAGCCATAGAGGGACATTGAAAAATTAAAATAAATCAAATGAAAAAGAAAACTGCTTTGCATATAATAACATTTACTTATTTTTTTATTTTTTTATCCGGCATTTCAACTGGTCAGATGCAGATTCCCATTAAGGACTCGCTTTATTCTGCGATTCTAAAAGAGTCTAGACCAATAAATGTTATTCTTCCCAAAAATTTTGATTCGAAATCACAAGATAAATATGAATTACTATTTTGTTTGGATGGTATCTCAGATTTTTTAAGAACAGAATTAGATATACTCCAGGGAGAAGGATTTGTACCCAAAAACATGATTGTAATTGGTATTCAAAATACGGAAAATAATGGAATTAGTATGAGGGATAGAGATTTTACTCCTACCGCTACATCTCCTATATCCGGGGGAGCGGATAAGTTTCTTTCCTTTATTAAAAATGAACTTGTACCATATGTGATTAACAAATACGATGGAAAAGCTAATGGTAATACTCTCTATGGAGGTTCTTTAGGTGGCCTGTTCGTTATGTACATTTTTTTGAATGAGCCGGAGCTTTTCACATCTTATATTGCAATTGATCCTAGTCTTTGGTGGGATAATTTCTATTTAAACAAGATAGCTTTAAAGAAGTTTAATAGTCTCACTTCCCTTAATAATACACTCTTTATTGCCGGTCGAAAGGGGAACGCCTATCGTGATATGGGAATTGCTGAAATGGACTCGATTCTTCAAACCAAAGCACCTTCGGGTCTGAATTGGGGATGCACTGGGTATGACAATGAAACTCATTATTCTACAAACTTCAAAGGTTTCTGGGATGGTCTCAAGTTTTCCTATGGAGGATTCTATGCTTCAACCGGAGGTTACATGACATCAAGAAAGATTGCTATTAAGCCAAAGAAGGGTATTGTGCACAAAGGCACACCGTTCAATCTGATATGTTATAATTTGGCTGCAGATAAATACTTGTATTACACTACTGATGGTACAATACCGACTTCATCTTCTCAAAAACTTGCTGGAGAAGAAACCCCAATAACATTGTCTGCTAATTCAAAGATCATCGTCAAATCCTTAGGTGTGAGAAAGGAATACGATAGACTTGATAGCGCTTATTTCGAAATAAGTACTGTTTTTTCATCAATCCCGAAACCAAGAGAGATTAATCCAGGTGGTTTGAATTATATGTATTACGAATGTGAATGGGAAAAACTATCTGATATCAAAAAATTAAAGCCCACTCGAACAGGCTTAGCAGATAAAAATTTTGATATCAATAAGTTCTCCAAACAAAATAGTTTCGTCTGCAATATGGAAGGTTATATCGAAATCAGCAAATCAGGCCACTATATATTTGAAATGGGAGATGGTAATGATTTTTCAAAAGTATATATTGGAGATAGATTAGTACTCGGTAAGAATTTTGTATCTGGAGATGGAGAAAATTTTCTAGTACCTTTGGAGAAGGGATATTATCCAATTCGAATTGAATATTATTATAAAAAGGGTGGTAAAGATCTTCAGCCAATTTATCTAAAACCCGAATTGATAAATGACTTCCCAATACCAGTTGAGATGTTATATCACCATTAAGATTTTTTTAATAATACAGATTGCAGGTTGCGTGTCTGGCAAGGTGGAAACATGGTTTACTGTAACTTAACAGCTAAAAGTAACATAAAACATGACAGTTTCAAAATAGACCCTACAGCTAACTCGGACGGTTTAATTAATTGGCTTTGCCAGCCCGGACTACTTCATCACCGCTCCCAGAGTCAATGAGAGAAAATTTAATAGCCACTTATCAAATTACTACCACCTGGACTGTTCCATCTATCGGGACAGACTCTATTGGGCTGGCAGCCGACGCTTCTGGTGTCATGGTTTTTGCTATTTCATCTTGACAGTTTTATCGTGACCAGACAACTTTCGTCCATCTATCGGGACTTGGTACCCTCAGGACAGTTACGTCTTGACCAGCAAGTGCTCGTCCACTTACCAGGACTGGCAAAAACCAAGCCACCGCGACGCGGACGCCAACTCAATTAAACCGCCGGGCCGTTATGCTTAAGCACCAGCAACACTCGAAACAATTCGTACCTTGACAAGAAATATCATTGTATAATTTCCGAAACATTTATAAATAGATTTTTCCTGACAATTCAAGATTAAATACAATGCATAAAATCTTTGAGAATATAATTGCACTTCTTATAGAGATAGTAGGATTCTTAGGAGGTTTACTTTGGGCAATATCAACAGATTGGACCTACGAACCAGTAATTTTAATGTCAGTTTCTTTCATCGGAATTATATTGTACTTATCAAAATTTGTAAGAAAAGATAATCTTAGACCCTTTATTGATCATGAATTAGTACGTGGTTCAAGTATTGAGTACGCTCCAAAATTTGTAAATGAGAGTCCCAAAAAAGATGGACATTTCACTGATATAAAAGAAGATGGTATTTATTTTTTTGAATTTAAAATAAAGTACAAACTGATCATACGAAATAATTCAACCTCGATTGCATTTTATCCAAAAACTTATTTCAATACAAAAGAATTATTTTATTCTGCACAAAATCAATATTCAACTCCTATCACTTTGGAGACGCCGAAAACTCTTGAACTTGAATTAAGAATGAATAGCAAAATGACTTACTCTGAATCCAAAAAAATTCTTCAAAAATCAAATCCCCCTGAAATAATAAAGAATCTGAAAATAATTACGTCCTATCAAAGTGAGGACAGGAAACAATTTCATACGTTGTGGTCACATAAAGATGGTAATTGCTATTACAAGAAATTAAAAGTGACAAATGAATATACCGAGATTAAATACTAAAGATGAAGGACTTCGTAGTTTTCGCAGTTTTCCTTCTTGTTTCTTGACAATTTGCAGATATCAAGATGATGATTCTCTGACAAATAATTAAAAGCCTAAGCATAACTCGGTCGGTTTAATTAATTGCCTTTTGCAACCCGGACTATTTTATCTTCGCATTCAAAGTCTATGAGAGAAAAAATTGACCAACTTATTAAAACTTGTGGTACCCGGACAGTTCCTGCTGCCAAGACAAAATCAATAGGGTTGCAAGCCGACGCGCAGTTGTCATGGTTTTTGCACGCCACCTAGACAACTTTATCGTGACGTGACAAATCCTGCCCACTTATCGAGACCACAACTTCTAGACAGTTTTATCGTGACACCAAACATTCGTCCACTTATCGGGACTTTGCAAAAACGCATGCCAACCCGGACACGGACGGCAACATAATTAAACCGCCGGGCCGTTAGCGATCACAGTGAGCCACATGATAAGCAGAATTGGCAACTATCTATATTCAAGAATGTCACCAGGTTGACAGTTCAATGCTTTGCAAATTGCATCAAGAGTAGATAACTTAATTGCCTTGGCTTTCCCTTGTTTCAATATGGACAAATTAGATATAGTAATATCTACTAAACTTGACAGCTCATTTAGTCTCATCTTTCTTTTCGCTAGCATTACATCCAAGTTTACGATTATTGCCATTTGAAATTATTTAAATAGTTAAATCAGCTTGTTCCTTCAATAAATTTCCTTCATTGAAAACGATTGATATTACATAGAAAGCAAAAGCAGAGAGAAGTACTCCATAATTTATCGAAGCCAAAAGAGTAATTATTCCAACCACTATGTTAAAAGCATCACCATTTATTGGCCAAAAATTATAAGTATTTCGAATAACTTCATGAGGTATAAATAATGGGATACATAGATAAAAAGTCAAATCTATTAATATCCAGATCACTAGTAAGTACGAAATTCTTCTGACGGATTTTATATTTTCGGACC
>JBEKDR010000064.1:0-21994 GCA_050014255.1 Bacteroidales bacterium
GGGATACCTCAAGGAGGAGCTCTTCATAGGATATGTGACTAACGGGGTTCACCATCCTACCTGGACTGCTCCTGAATGGAGAGAGATTTACAGGGAATTGACAGGAAATGTAAATTTTGACCAGACCGACAGAAAACTCTGGGAAAAACTGTATAGCCTGGAAGATAAAAAGATTTACGAGGTAAAAACGGGCCTTAAAAAGAACCTGTTTACAAATATCAGGAAAAGGCTCCAGTCAGATATGATTGAAAAGCATGTGAGCCCTCATACCCTGTTGAGTATTAGCAATCATCTCGATGAAAAAGCGCTGACTATAGGATTTGCAAGGCGCTTTGCCACATATAAGAGGGCATCCCTTCTCTTTCGGGATCTTGACAGGCTTGCCCGTATAGTTAATAATCCGGGAAAACCTGTCCAGTTTATTTATGCAGGAAAAGCACATCCAAACGATGGTGGCGGAAAGGATCTGATAAAAAGGGTTTTTGAAATATCACAGATGCCAGAGTTTGCAGGAAAAGTAATATTCCTCGAGAATTATGATATTGAGTTGGCAAAATACCTTACCAGGGGTGTGGACATATGGCTTAATACACCTACCAGGCTTCTTGAAGCCTCCGGAACGAGCGGCGAAAAAGCGGTTATGAATGGTACGATTCACTTCAGCGTTCTGGATGGATGGTGGGTTGAAGGATACCGGGCATTTGCAGGCTGGGCTTTACCGAAAAAAAGAACATATGAAAATCAGGACCTCCAGGATGATATTGATGCTGAGACTATTTATAATATGCTTGAATATGAAATAGTTCCGGCCTATTATTTTCTTAACGAACAGGGGATACATGCTGAGTGGGTAAACCTGATTAAGAACACCATGGTAAAGATTGCTCCTGAATTTACTATGAAGAGAATGATTGACGACTATTATGAGAAGTACTATACTAAACTTTTTAAACGGAATAAATATCTGATAGATAATAACTTTGAGAAGGCAAAAGAACTTGACGCATGGAAGAAAAACATAAAAGATGAGTGGGATAATATCGAAGTCATAAATTATAGTTTTGAACGTGCAGGGGACAATGTTTACCGCTCAGGTCATGACTACAGAGCAGAAATTGCGCTTGATGTAAAGAAAATTCCAAAAGAAAATGTTGGTGTGGAATTTATTGTTACTCATATGAGCAAAAGAGGTGAACATGAATTCGTTGCAAGTGAAGAGTTCAAATTGATCAGCAGTAAGAACGGCAAATGTCTTTACAGGGCTAGTCTTGTTCCTGAAAAAGCGGGGTCTTTTTTCTATGGAATACGTATATACCCGAAACACAAAGATCTTCCGCATAAACAGGATTTTTACCTGTTGCGATGGATTGATTAAATATCGGTTGCCCTGCGTACGGGTTCTTTTTTAAATACTAGGGCTGTTCTTGATGGCAGATACAGGTAAAGGTATAAAGGAGCATTTATAATGTTCCTTTCTGCTTTTCTTATCGAGAAGTAGATTGTTTTCCTGTCTATCCTGTCAAATCCTCCAAAAGATGGGTCATCAGTATCAAGTACAACCCTGAATTTTCCGATAACAGGTATTCCATAATCAGTAAAGGATGTAGTTGGATGAAAGTTAAAAACAAATAGCAATTCCCCTCTCGTATAAGCGATAACCTTATCGGCATTATTCTCATAAATTCTGTTAACAGCGAGATCATCGAGTATTTTAAAGTCAGTATGAAGCTTCAACATTTTCCTGTCGAATTTAAGCAGGTTGTGGTATTTAAGATCTTTGTTTTCTGCAAGCTGCCATTGACGTCTGGCATACTTAAAGCTCCAGTTATTTCCTTCGCGCGGAAAGTCTATCCATTCAGGATGACCAAATTCATTTCCCATAAAGTTCAGGTATCCTCCTCCGGAAGTGCTGAAGGTGATCAGTCTGATCATTTTATGCAATGCAATACCACGGTCCAAAGTGATGCTGTGATAGGATTTGTTCATGCCTGAATACATTTCAGCATCTATCATCCTGAATATAAGTGTTTTATCGCCGACAAGGGCCTGGTCATGCGATTCACAGTATGATACTATTTTTTCTTCAGGACGATGCTGAGTCAGTTCATAGAATAACTTTCCCATATCCCAGTTTTCATCAAATGTCTCTTTTACAAGTTTTATCCAGAAATCAGGAACTCCCATGGACAGTCTGAAATCAAAACCATATCCCATTTTTTCTGTATTAGATGCCAGTCCTGGCATACCACTCATTTCCTCCGCAATTGTGATAGCTTCCGGCTTAAACTTATGGATCAATTTATTGGCCAGAAAGAGATAAACCAGTGCGTCTTCATCCTGATTGCCGTCGAAGTATTCATTATATGATGTAAAATTCTTCTCGAGTCCATGGTCATAATAGATCATACTCGTAATTCCATCGAATCTGAATCCGTCAAATTTGTATTCTTCAAGCCAGTAACGGCAGTTTGATAAAAGGAAATGAATTACATTGTCCTTGCCATAGTCGAAACACAAGGAATCCCAGGCTACATGATTTCTTCTTTGATTTGAATGGAAATACTGGCCCATAGATCCGTCGAACAGACCTAATCCTTCATTGACATTTTTAACAGAATGTGAGTGAACCAGGTCCATTATAACTCTGAGTCCTGCCTGATGGGCTTTATCAACCAGTTCTTTAAGATCCTCAGGAGTTCCGAATCTTGACGAGGCCGCAAAGAAACTTGAAACATGATATCCGAACGAGCCATAAAATGGATGTTCCTGGATAGCCATCAGTTGTATAGTATTGTATCCGGATTTTCTTATGACAGGGAGTATATTTTCTGTAAATTCCCTGTAAGTTCCGATTTTCTCTTTTTGCGTGGCCATCCCGATATGGGCTTCATAGATCACAGGAGCAGGATCAGCGGACGTAAAATAATTACAAGCCCAGGCATAGCTTTCCTCTGGTTGCCATACCTGCGCGTTGAATATTTTAGTCTTATCATCCTGAACCACCCTGTTAGCATAGGAAGGAATTCGCTCTCCGCTTCCTCCCTCCCAGTGAACTGAAAGCTTGTACAGGTCTCCATGATTAAGTGTTTCTGATGGCAGAAAAATTTCCCAGTCTCCCATTTGATTAATCCGTTTCATCATGAATTCTTTCTTCTCCTTCCAATCAGTAAAAACTCCGATAACAAAAATGTTTTTTGCATTCGGAGCCCACTCCCTGAAGACCCATGAATTGTTGTTGCGATGAAGTCCGTAGTAATAATGACCCATTGCGAAATCACAAAGTGTGCCTTTCCCGACAAGCATCTTTTCCTTCAGTAAACATTTCGCCATACGTCTGTCAATGACACTCGTAAAGGGGTTCAACCAGGGATCGGACATATAGAAACTGTTTGTATTCATGATGATTGGCAAAATTGGATATCTTCTATAAAAATACGAAAACTAAATCATTAATTTGTTTCATTTCGACGGGCTTTATTAAATTTGCAGACATAAATGTTTTTTATGGTAATTCATGAAGGTTATGAAAACCTTAATCTGATTAATCCTGTTGCAACTCTTGGAATTTTTGACGGAGTTCACAGGGGTCATATGGCTCTTCTTGATTGCCTGGTTTCGCGCGCAACAGAGGCTGGAAGTGAATCAGTTGTTATTACATTTTCACCTCACCCGAGGCTGGTTCTGGAACAAAATAATATTAATCTCTCATTCCTGTCCACAATAGAGGAGAAGAAGGTATTGCTCGAGAAGGCGAATGTTGACCATCTCATTGTAATAGAATTCAATATCCGGTTCAGTAAAATTCAGGCATGTGATTTTATAAAGGATATACTCGTTGAAAAAGTTGGAACAAAGCATCTTATAATAGGATATAATCATCATTTCGGGAGAAGTGGCGAAGGCGATTTTAATACAATAAAACGATGCTCGGAAAAGTTTGATTTCATCGTTGAGCAGGTACAGGGGTTCCATACGGAAGAGGGTGCAATCAGCTCGTCCTCAATTCGTGAAGCTCTGTTAAAAGGAAAGCTCGATGAGGCAAACAGGTGGCTTGGATACTCTTATTCTGTCAGTGGAACTGTTATTGAAGGACGAAAGATCGGGCACGCTATTGGATTTCCAACAGCAAATATTAAACCCGATTCTCAATATAAATTAATCCCGGGTAATGGAGTATATGCTGTTGAAGTTCAGCTTGATGACAAAATCTATCCTGGAATGCTAAACATCGGTTCCAACCCGACTGTGAATGAAGATATCAGATTCCGGAGTATAGAAGTCCATATATTAAACTTTGATAAGGACATTTATGGAAGAAATATTTCTGTTATTTTCAGGAAAAGACTCAGGGATGAGAAAAAATTTGACAATTTAAAACACCTGACAGAGCAAATGACTAAAGATAAACAAGATACACTGCAGTTGTTAACCTGAAAAATAACAATTGTTTTTGTTAACTTTGACCACTTAAAAATAATCTGAATTATGAATGTAACATTTGATAAAATGCAATACCAGGTAAAAGATATATCGCTTGCTGATTTTGGCAGAAAAGAGATAGAAATTGCAGAAAAAGAGATGCCGGGCTTGCTGGCAATCAGGAAGAAGTACTATTCTGAACAACCTTTAAAGGGAGCACGGATCACAGGTTCGTTGCATATGACAATTCAGACGGCTGTGCTTATTGAGACTCTAGCTGAACTTGGCGCTGATGTAAGATGGGCAAGTTGTAATATTTTTTCAACACAGGATCATGCTGCAGCAGCGATAGCCGCCAGAGGCATACCTGTTTTCGCCTGGAAAGGGGAAACACTGGAAGAATATTGGTGGTGTACAGCGCAGGCGCTTTCATTTCCCGGAGGGAAAGGTCCTCATCTTATAGTTGATGACGGCGGAGATGCATCGCTGATGGTTCACCTTGGATATAAAGCGGAAAAAACGCCGGAGATACTTAACAGGAAGCCTGAGAACAGAGAAGAAGCAATTATTCTCTCCACTCTAAAAGATATTCTTTCTAAAGATCCGGGAAGATGGCACCGTACCGTAAGTGAACTCAAGGGAATATCAGAAGAGACTACAACGGGTGTCCACAGATTGTACCAGATGATGGAAAATGGAGAATTGCTTGTACCGTCAATTAATGTTAATGATTCTGTTACAAAGTCAAAATTCGATAACCTGTATGGATGTCGTGAATCGCTGGCAGACGGAATAAAAAGAGCAACTGACGTTATGCTGGCAGGGAAGGTGGTTATTGTATGCGGTTATGGAGATGTAGGAAAGGGTTGTGCCAGGTCGATGAAGTCCTACGGAGCCAGAGTTATTGTGACAGAAATTGACCCGATTTGTGCTTTGCAGGCCTCAATGGAAGGATTTGAAGTTAAAACAGTCGATGACACGCTTAATGAAGGAAATATATTTGTAACAGCTACAGGTAACAGGGATATAATAACCCTTGATCATATGTTAAAAATGAAAGATCAGTCAATCGTATGTAATATAGGTCATTTCGATAATGAGATACAGGTTGACAATCTTAATGAGCTAAAAGGAATTGTAAAAATCAATATTAAGCCGCAGGTCGATAAATATCTTTTTCCCGACGGACATGCAATTTTTATTCTTGCTGAAGGAAGACTGGTTAATCTAGGTTGTGCTACGGGCCATCCTTCATTTGTTATGAGTAACTCATTCAGCAATCAGACACTTGCACAGATTGATCTCTGGAAAAACAACTATGAAATAGGTGTTTACAGGCTTCCTAAATATCTCGACGAGGAAGTTGCACGTTTACACCTCGATCAGCTTGGAGTTAAGCTCACAAAACTTACAAAGGAACAATCAGAATATATTGGAGTCCCTGCAACAGGGCCTTATAAACCGGATCATTACAGGTATTAAAATTTTTTAATTCCAGACTGTAACATAATTACCCTGTTGTCTCGTTTTGTAGTTTTTTAAAGGATATCTTCCCACACCGGAAGCTGGAGTGCCTCCCTCCGTGAGTCCGTATTTAGTTCCGCATTTTGGACAGACAGCAATCGTGGAATTTCCCGGATCAATATTTACTTTAACACTCAGATTATTAACAACGTAATCGTTAGGACAAGTGCGGTCATAAGCGTAAAATTCATCGACTCCATAGCAAATTATAATACCATTGCCATCATATCCTGCAGCACTTGGTCCCCAGTTATTTGTGCTGGAACCAACTACAACTGAACCACCAAATCCGCTCAGGTTAACAAACTCCGGGTCGTTGAGATCAAGAGTAAAATTCACATAAGTATCGGGGATTACGTCATTCTTTTTATTACATGAAACTAAAGTGATGGCAAGTGCCACTGTAATTAAAAAAAGTCTTATTTTTGAATCTGAAGCCATCAGGAAATAATTAATATTGCAAAATTACTATTACCTCTGTAATTAAATTAACGGAATTGGGAATTTTTTATTGTAATATCTGAGAATGAATAATATATCATTGAGGAAGCTTATTCTTTTCATTTTTATTTTATTATTGTCAGTCGGATCGGTTAATGCACAGATATTTCATAAGAATCCCGAGAAACAATTATTCGGCAAAACGCTTGGAAGAAAGAAAGAACCAAAAGTTAAAGAATCCAGAACTGTAATCAGAGCTAAAAGGAAACAGGAAGCACATGAGCGTAAGCTTAATAAAGATTATGAAAAATCGGTGAGACGATCTCAAAAAAGAACAATTGATATCCAATCGCCTGAAGTACAGAAGCGTATGAAACAAAACAAAAAAGAATATACAGTACGGGATAAAGAAAAGAGGAAAAAAGTAAAAGCAAGCACGAAGAGAGCAGGGGAAAAATATAAAGAATGATTAAATTTGAGGATAATTACTTGTAAAACACCTGTTCACAAGATTATTATTTGCAAATAATTAAAAAAAATTATATATTTGTTGGTGAAGAGTTCCGGCAACCCCGGAATTCTTCTTATTTTTTTAATATAATAGAGAAAAATGTCAGAGGTTATTTACGTGACTGCAGAAGGTCTTCAGAAGCTGAAAGAGGAACTCGACCAATTAAGGAATGTTGAGAGACCTTCAATATCCAGGCTGATAGCTGATGCAAGGGATAAGGGCGACCTTTCTGAAAATGCCGAGTATGCTGCTGCCAAGGAGGCTCAGGGCATGCTTGAGTTAAGAATATCCAAGCTTGAGGATATTGTGACTCGCTCAAGAATTCTTGACGAATCAAAAATTGATATCTCATCTGTCAGATTGCTTAACAGGGTAAAGATCAGGAACAAATCAAATAATTCTGTAATGGAGTACCTTATTGTTCCTGAAAGTGAAGCAAATTTCAAACTGGGTAAGATTGCTGTCAGTTCTCCTATTGCCCAGGGTCTTATCGGGAAAAAAGTAGGAGACATAGTTCAGATAAAAGTACCTTCAGGAACTATCCCGTTTGAAATAATTTCCATTTCAATTTAATAAATCATTTCATAAGCCTTATGGCAACAGTTTTTACTAAAATCATTAAGGGGGAGATTCCTTGCTATAAGATAGCCGAGAATGAAGATTATTTTGCATTTCTCGACATAAACCCTCTAAGAGCGGGACATACGCTTGTTGTTCCCAAAAGGGAGACAGATTATGTTTTTGATCTGGAAGATGTTTATTTAGCCGGAATGATTATTTTTTCAAAGAAAATTGCTGTAGCAATTAAAAGTGTGATTCCATGCAACCGTATTGGGGTTGCAATTCTGGGTCTTGAGGTACCTCATGCCCATATACACCTGGTCCCAATGGATACGATGGAAGATATTAACTTCAAAAATCCTAAACTAAAGTTTACAGTTGAGGAGTTTAAAGATATTGCTGCCAAAATTAGTCGTAAGGTCATTCTTTAATAGGTAAGATTGAACCCGCTGCATGAATTACTTTTATGATTTATGGGACGATTTTATAAGTCTTTTATTCCCACGGCTGTGCTATGCATGTGGCAACCATCTGTTGAGGAATGAAAACCTTATATGTACGGAATGTTATATTATTATTCCGCGGACCAACTATCATCTTGAAGAAGATAATCCTGTTGCACAACTCTTCTGGGGAAGATGTATGATTGAAAAAGCAGCAGCATTTTCATATTACAATAAAGGCAGTCGTATCAAAAAGCTTATTCATAATCTGAAGTATAAGGGGATCAGAAATATAGGTTATGAACTAGGCAGAATATATGGTTCATCTCTCAAAACATCAGGTTTTACAAACGATATTGATTTGATAATGCCGGTTCCTCTTCATCCCATGAAAAAAAAGATCCGGGGCTTCAATCAGAGTGAAACTATTTCAATGGGAATTGCCGATGCAACTCATTTACCGGTTGATTTAAAATCACTTGCAAGAATTTTGGTTTCAGCGACACAAACGAAACGTTCACGCTATGAAAGATGGACAAATGTTGAAGGTATTTTTCAGGTCATTGATCCTCAACCTGTGGCAGGTAAGCATGTTTTGCTTGTTGATGATGTTATTACAACCGGATCGACTATTGAATCGTGTACAAATGAGCTTCTTAAGATTAAAGGGGTAAAGGTCAGTGTTGTGGCACTGGCATTTGCTGTAGTATAACCGGTCTATTCACCCTTCTTTTTCACTCTTTTGGGATTTTTATTCATGAAGTCTTTCCAGCTGTTATAGGATTTTTCCTGTGTCGGATTATTTGTCTGGTAAAAGTGGCAAAGGGCAGCAGCAAGTCCATCGGTGGCATCCAATTTTATTTCTGTCAGATTGAATTTCAGTATATTCATCAGCATCGCGGCTACCTGCTCCTTTGATGCTGCACCCTGGCCGGTAATTGACATTTTGATCTTCCTGGGAGCATATTCAAATATTGGCAATGAGCGGGTAAGCGCTGCTGCAATGGCGGCACCCTGGGCCCTGCCAAGTTTTAACATCGACTGAACATTTTTACCATAGAAAGGAGCCTCTATAGCAAGCTCGTCGGGATGATATTCATCGATAATACCGATAGTTCTCTCAAAAATGTGTTTCAATTTGAGGTAGTGATCATCGTATTTTGAAAGGTCAATCGATCCGATCGTTATAAGCTCAGGGATCGTACCCGAAGCTTTTATAACTCCATACCCGGTTATACTCGTACCTGGATCGATACCCAGAATTATCCTCTCCTTTGGTTTAACTTTCAATTTTGTCTATCTGTTGGTAATGTGTTATTTAATAACAACTCCTATTAATAACTATAAAGGATACCCCCTTCCTAACCTTCCCCCACGGGGGAAGGGGCAAACTTAATCATTTCCCCTATGGGGGAAACAGGAAAGGAGGTAAAAACTATCAAAACTTGAAGTTATTTCTTTATTATATATGCATTATTATTCTTTGCAGATTTTTCATCAAACTTAACTGATGGTTTACCGCCTATATACAATCCTTTTGATGAAACACTTCCATGTTCGAGATAATAAATAGCTTCCTTTAGGCAAGCTTCATTTCTGTCACTCCAATCATGGGTAATATCATCTATGACATATTTATCAGGCGCAAAGCCGTTATAAAAGCCTCCCTGGCCTGCAGAATTAACCAGTGAGAAAGTTATTGGCCAGAACATGTAACTGGTTTGATAAGGAAATCCGACCATTCCAACGGGTTTCCCGTTTGTTGTATCCCCCAGGGTTCTGACATCAAGAATAGGTTTCAATCCATTTATAAAGTCTTCACTGGCAGAAGCAGTTCCTCTGGTAGTGATTACAATTACTTTTGAGACACTCAGAGGAGAAGGTACAGTAGTGAAGTTAAAGGTGGTGTTATAAGCAGTATTTTTGTCATTGAAGGTCGCTATAAGAAACGGGTTATTAACTTGTGCTGCACCTGCAACATAACTCGCCATATTTGTGAGCACACTAAGATCTCCTCCTCCGTTATATCTTAAATCTACAATAATATCTTTTACATTGTTCTGACTGAAATATGTAAATGCAGTCTGCAATTCATCATTTGACGGAGGAATAAACTGGTCAAAAACGAGGTGCCCCGTTATTCCCGATTTCAGTTGCAACGTATCAGCAACAATTACGGTATTTAATGTAAAAGATGCCTTAGCAGAAGTAATTGTGGAATCTTTTCCTGCCGGGGTCTGAAAAAGAAAAGTGTTTGTTAAACCTACCGTTGCTGCACCAATCAGCTGACTATAAGCAGCGCCATCATTTGCAATAAATATGGGAGCCAGATCGGTTCCATTGAGCTTTTTAACAATCCATCCCCTGCGGACTCCCAGACTATACAGCGGTGAAAGATTGTAGATCTCAGCAATTCTCACCTGATTGAATTGATCAAGACCCATGCTGATCCCATGTCCGACAAAGGCACCCTGATCCATATTCAGGTATTCTTCATAAGTTTCCACAAAACTCCACCTGTCAAGAGTTTTATACATCATTGCGTCCATAAGTTCATAAGGATCCTGGTAATCAGTTTTAACAACAACAGGCATAAGGTTATACCAAAAATAATATTGATTCATTGTATCATACAGATAATCCCTTGCCTCCTGATCCACTGTCGGAGAAGTTACTGCAGGAGTAACATCTTTTTTTTTGCACGAACTGAATCCAAGTACTAGAAAAGAAAGAAGAATAACGAGCTTTTTCATATTTCTGATTATATAATATTAAGCATATAACAATTAAACCATGATTTTTGATCTTCTGTTTTGAATAAAGATTCCAGATATGATAAGTACTAAACCCAAAGGGGTGGTATAATAAACGGGCTCATGAAGAAAATAGTGTACAAAAACCAGAGAAAGAAATGGAGCAAGATAAACCAGGTTACTTACTTTTGCTGTAGTGGAAGACATCTGAAGAGCTTTCAGCCAGAAAAAGAAGGTTATTCCCATCTCAAATATGCCAACATAGATTGATGAAGCCATTCCCCTGAAACCTGTTTCAATCTGCCATCTTCCGGTAATAATCATTGCAGCAATAAGATAAATTGAGCCAAAAACAAAATTAAGAAGAAGTTTAACTCCTTCATCCCTTT
The DNA here is from genome assembly GCA_050014255.1 of Bacteroidales bacterium. Taxonomy (GTDB): domain Bacteria; phylum Bacteroidota; class Bacteroidia; order Bacteroidales; family VadinHA17; genus LD21. The sequence goes on from JBEKDR010000064.1 coordinate 11,042, forward strand.
TATCTTTTACATTAAGGATAAAATAGAAGGCCCAGAATACTGAACTCCCTGTAGCAAGGAGTACCCCCGCAAGATCTGAATGGCCAGGTTTGAAAAGTCTGCCCTGGGATGAAATGAAATAGACTCCTGCAAAGCTGATGAGCAAAGCGACAAAACTTTTTCTTTCAATTTTTTGTCCGAGAATGGGAACAGAAAGGAAGACAAGTATTATCGGCCATATCATATTAAGAGGTTGCGCTACCTGTGCAGGAAGCAGCTGGTATGCTTTAAGCAGGATGAGGTAATATAGAAATGGATTTATGAATCCGAGAATTGCTGAGTTTAATAGTTCTTTCCTTTTGGTTATTCTGATAAGATGCGTTTTTCCCCCGGCTAAAACAATAATAAATAATATTATCGCTGAGGTGAGAGACGCAATTGTAAGCATAGGAAGAATGTCAAGCTCCCGAAGGCCTATTTTAAAAGCGGTCGGAACGGTCGACCAGAACAAAATAGCCAGACCGGCATAGATATATGACTGTTTGGATCGGTCCATATTGCTCTTACTTTCTGTGAATTAACCCCCCTTTAGGGGGGCAGGGGGGCCTAATTAATCATCTCAAATCCTGTATAAGGAATCAGCACCTTAGGTATCCTGATGCCTGATTCGGTCTGGTTGTTTTCAAGCATTGCGGCAACAATTCTTGGCAAGGCAAGTGCACTGCCATTAAGTGTATGCACCAGGCGGGTTTGTTTATCTCCTTTTTCTTTAAATCTGCATTTTAGCCTGTTTGCCTGAAACGATTCAAAATTCGACACTGAACTCACTTCCAGCCAGCGCTTCTGTGCGGCTGACCAGACTTCAAAATCGTAGGTGAGCGAAGAAGTAAATGACATATCACCGCCACATAGCCTGAGGATACGATACGGAAGATCAAGTTTGGAAACCAGTCCCTCAACATGGCTTACCATCTCCTCGAGCGACTCATAAGAATGATCGGGGTGAGCAATCCTGACTATTTCAACTTTATCAAACTGATGAAGGCGGTTGAGCCCCCTTACATGAGCTCCCCATGAACCTGCTTCCCTTCTGAAACAAGGAGTATATGCAATGTTTTTAATTGGAAGCATCTCGGCATTAAGTATTACATCCCTGTAAATATTTGTAACCGGGACTTCAGCTGTAGGCACCAGGTAAAAGTTATCGAGTGTGGCATGATACATTTGTCCCTCTTTATCAGGCAGCTGACCGGTGCCAAACCCGGATTCTTCATTAACCATTATTGGAGGCATCACTTCTGAATAACCTGCTTTTTCACCTTCATCAAGGAAAAAGCTGATGAGGGCTCTTTGCAATTTTGCTCCTTTGCCTTTGTAAACAGGAAAACCTGCTCCGGTAATTTTAATGCCCAGATCAAAATCGATAATATCATATTTCTTAATAAGATCCCAGTGAGGAAGGGCAGTTTCAGATACAAGTGGCATAATTCCACCCTCACGGACTTTAACATTATCATCAGCCCCGTGACCCGGTGCAACAGATTGGTGAGGAAGATTCGGCAACCGAATGATCTCACTCCTCAGATCATTGTCGATAGGTATCAGTTTGTCAGCAAGAGTTTTGATTTCTTCTTTAAGAGAATATGTTTTTTCCTTTGCAGCTTCAGCTTCATCTCTTTTTCCTTGCTTCATCAGGGAGCCTATTTCTTTGGAGATACGATTCATTTCTCCCTGCATCGTATCAGTTTTGGATTGTATTTCCCGGCGTGAAGAATCGAGTAACAGAATCCTGCTGATTATTTCTTCTGCTTCGAAGTTTTTAACTTTCAGCCGTTCAATTATAAATTCTTTCTTTTCACGAATAAGGTTTATCGTTAACATATTCAATTATGAATTAAAAAAAAGCAAGCGAATTCGCTTGCTGTAAAAATATCAAAAAACTCCCGATAATGCTTTCCTGTTGCAGAAAAGAATTTCGGGAGCCTGATTCTTTTAAAATAATTGTCTATTCAGTTACCGGTTTAGAGTGTGAAATAACCTATCGATAAATAGGTTCAGTAATTAAAGTGTTTAACTATTTAACACTCTTAATCGATACGTAAGTTTTGTTATCTTTTTTCCTTTTGAACTCAACTTCTCCGTCGGTGAGTGCAAAAAGAGTGTGGTCTTTTCCGAGGCCAACGTTTAAACCCGGATTATGCCTGGTCCCTCTCTGGCGGACTATAATGTTGCCTGCCTTGGCTGTCTGGCCGCCGAAGAGCTTCACTCCCAATCGTTTACTTTCAGAGTCGCGACCGTTACGTGAACTACCTGCTCCTTTCTTATGTGCCATAATTCTATATTTTTATTTGCTTAAATTTTAAATTAATTATTCTTTGCTTTTTGGAGTTTTCTTAGCACCAGGCTTTTTTTCAACCGGTTTTTTCTCTGCAACTTTTTTAGATGCAGTTTTCTTTACAGGTGCTTCTTCTTTTTTTGCAGCTGGTTTTTTAGCGGTTTTCTTCACCTTAACAGGTTCTTCAGCAACCCCAACATCAGCTACCTTTGTCTCCGCTTTTTTTGGTGCTGCTTTTTTGGGTGTGCCTATACCGTTAATACTAATAATTTCAACCTGGGTAAAGTTCTGACGGTGTCCGTTTTTAACCCTGTAACCCTTTTTCCTTTTCTTCTTGAAAACAATTACTTTATCACCCCTCACTTTATCATTAAGAACTTTTCCTCCGATAACTGCACCTTTAATTGTAGGCTCTCCGATAATAATTTTGCCTTCATCCTCAATTAAAAGGACTTTGTCAAATTCTACTTCTTTTCCCTCTTCAAATTCGAGCCTGTGAACAAAGATTTTTTTGCCGTTCTCAACTTTAAACTGCTGACCTGCAATTTCTACGATTGCGTACATCTTATCATTTTTTTACGTTACTCCGTGAGGCGTATAAAATCATACGACCTTATAACTTTAGTTTGCCCCTTCGGATTTATCCAAAATTGGACTGCAAAGATATAAAAATTAGATTATTTACAAATCAATCAGGCTAATTTTTTATAGTCAAATGCCAATAAGAGATCAGATAGTATGAACCTGATGTAATTCTGTTGATGATGAATGAACCAGGAGAGGGCTTTTATTGTAAGGATGTTGAAAAAAAAACTATTCTCAATCCAAGTGTTAGTTCTAATATCTTTATATTTGTCAGATACAACAAAAATCCGGTTATTTCTTTGGCGCATAAACAATTGATATGAAGAGAGTAAAGCTAAAAGTAATGGGGATATCATACAGTCAGACTCAATCCGGAGCTTATGCGCTGATATTGATCGAAGAAAACGGAGAGCGAAGGATTCCTATCATAATCGGTGGCTTTGAAGCGCAGGCAATAGTAATAAAACTAGAAAATTTAGATCCTCCCCGTCCATTAACTCACGACCTTTTTAAAAAATTTGCAGATGAGTTTAACATATCTATAATCGAAGTTATGATTTACAAACTCGAAGAAGGTGTATTCTTCTCAAAGCTTGTTTGCAACAATGGAGAAAAAGAATATTCAATCGACAGCAGAACATCCGACGCAGTGGCATTGGCTTTGAGATTCGGCTGTCCGATATATATCACCGAAGAAATCCTTAATAAAGCAGGAATAACAGTTAATCCAGCCGACAGTGAGATATCTTCTGTAAATGAAGTTGACAATTTCTTCGAACCAGAAAAAACAAAATATAACACATATTCCGATGAGGATCTCTATAAGATGATTGATGAGGCCATCAAGACTGAAGATTATGAACGTGCTGCAACTTTAAGGGATGAGATTGAGAAAAGAAAGAAAAAAAAGAAATAACCCATTCCACCTGATTTTTAAATAAATAATCATAGACTTATTATAATGAAAAAGACATTATTAATTACTCTTTTAGCTATATTTTCTGCATTTTATTCCTTTGCGAAAGAATATAAGGTTACTTCACCTGACAACAAAATTTCAGTAACAGTCAATGTCGGCGAAATTATAAAATGGTCTGCCACATATGAGGGTAAAGAGATAATAAACAATTCGAAAATTGAAATGATCCTGGCAAATGGCAAGGTACTGGGAGAAAATGAAAAAGTCAAAAAAGCAGCGATCAGCCAGCTTAATGATGTTATCAGACCGGTTATTGCAAACAAAAGATCTGAGATCATAGATAACTGCAATATTCTGACAATCTATTTCAAATCAGGTTTTTCTCTTCAGTTCAGAGCGTACAACGATGGTGCCGCGTACAGATTTGAAACTTCATTAAAAGAAGAGATTACAGTTAAAAATGAAATTTCCGAATTTATTTTCCCTTCAGGATCCCATTCATGGTATCCGCTGGAAACCGGTTTTATGTCACATAACGAAAGAACATTTATCTATTCATCTCTCGATACGCTGTCCACTAAACATCTTGCAAGCCTTCCAACACTTTTCCAGGTAAACGGAGTTGATGTACTGGTTACTGAATCAGATATTGAGGATTATCCGGGAATGTGGATTACTGGCGCCGGATCGGGGAAAATTTCAGGAATATGGTCAAAATATCCGGAGACTGAAAAGCTTACCCGTGACCGTGACCTGTTTGTGACAAGTACTAAAGACTATATTGCAAAAACTAAAGGGGCAAGGACGTTTCCGTGGAGGGTATTTGTTATCGCTCAAAATGATGTTAAATTAATTGAAAGCGACCTTGTATTAAAGCTTGCTCCGCCAAATAAGATAGCAGATACAAAATGGATAAAACCCGGCCATGTAGCATGGGACTGGTGGAATGCGAACAATGTGTACGGTGTTGATTTCAGGGCAGGTATAAACAACGAAACATATAAGTATTATATTGATTTTGCTTCAAAGAACGGGATCGAATATATTATTCTTGATGAGGGCTGGTATAAATCAGGTACAGTTCTTGAATCAGTGCCCGAAATTAATATTCCCGAATTGTGCAAATATGCTGAAAGCAAGCATGTAGGTATAATACTATGGGTTGTATGGAAGACTTTCTGGGACAAGATTGATGAAGCGGTTGCATTGTACGAAAAATGGGGAGTAAAAGGTGTTAAGGTTGATTTTATGCAGAGAGATGATCAGAAAGTTGTTAATTTTTATCTGGAGGCTGCAAGGAAAACTGCAGAGCATCATCTTATTATTGACTTCCATGGTGCATATAAGCCTGATGGTCTTGGACGTACCTGGCCAAACGCACTCACACGCGAAGGTGTAAAAGGAATGGAGAACGATAAATGGAGCAAGGACATTAATCCCAGCCATGACGTGACAATACCTTTTACCAGGATGGTAGCAGGTCCGATGGATTATACTCCAGGGGCCATGGTAAATATGGACAAGGCCAATTTTACTCCGAATTTTACTCGTCCCGAGAGCCAGGGTACAAGAGCACACCAGGTGGCATTATATATTATTTATGAAAGTCCTTTGCAGATGCTGGCGGACAGCCCTTCAAACTATATGAAAGAACAGGAGACAACCAATTTTATAGTGAATATACCGGTCGTATGGGATGATATTATTGGAATTGACGGTAAAGTAGGTAATTATATTTTGCTTGCAAGAAGATCGGGGAAAGAGTGGTTTGTCGGAGCGCTGACAGACTGGACCAGTCGCGATATGGATCTTGACCTTTCATTTCTCCCTGCCGGGAAATATTCTATGGAAATATTTCAGGATGGCATTAATGCCGACAGGTATGCAGGTGATTTTAAGCATTTGAAAACTGATGTTAAATCGGGTGATAAAATGAAAATTCATCTTGCTCCCGGTGGAGGATGGGCCGCAAGAATTTCACCTGAATAGCAAGACCAGCCAATTGCAATGAGACAATATCTTGAACTGCTTGATCATGTATTAAAAACCGGAACTGAAAAAAAGGACAGGACAGACACCGGAGCGATAAGCTTATTTGGTTATCAGATGAGATTTAGCCTTGAAGAAGGTTTTCCACTTCTTACAACAAAAAAGCTCCATCTCAAGTCTATTATTCATGAATTACTCTGGTTTATTTCAGGTGATACAAATACTAAATATCTGAACGATAATGGAGTAAAAATATGGAACGAGTGGGCTGATAAAGATGGAAACCTCGGACCGATATATGGATACCAGTGGCGTTCATGGCCTTCCGAAGGTGGAAAGAAGATCGATCAACTGGTTAATGTTATCAGTTCAATTAAGAAATCGCCCGATTCACGCAGGCATATTATAAGTGCCTGGAACGTTGGTGAATTAGATAAAATGGCTCTTCCACCTTGTCATATTTTGTTCCAGTTCTATGTCGCTGGCGGCAGATTATCATGTCAGCTTTACCAGAGAAGTGCTGATATTTTTATTGGAGTGCCGTTTAATATTGCATCGTATGCCCTGCTGACGCTTATGGCAGCTCAGGTAACCGGACTTAAACCCGGGGATTTCGTTCATACGCTTGGTGATGCTCATATTTACCTCAACCATATAGACCAGGTAAAACTACAGCTAACAAGGAAACCATATAAGCTGCCTCGAATGTTAATTAATCCTGAAGTGACTGATATCCTCAAGTTTAAATATGATGATTTCACACTGTCGGATTATGTGGCACATCCTCACATTAAAGGTGATATTTCAGTATAATATTTAAAGTATGATCTCAATTATCGTTGCTGTTTCTGAAGATTGGGGTATTGGAAAGGATAATGAGCTTTTATGGCACATTTCAGAAGACCTGAAAAGATTTAAAAGGTTGACGTCAGGAAACACGGTTATTATGGGGAAAAAAACCTGGGAATCATTACCACGAAAGCCTCTGTCCGGACGGAAAAACATTGTTCTCACAGATGACCCGAAAGAATCAATCGAAAATTCTGTTACTGCATATTCTATTGAGGACGCACTAAGCAAATGCGGACAAGATGAAGAGATATTTATTATCGGAGGAGGGAGCGTATACCGTCAGTTCATGCCGATTGCGGACCGTCTGTATATAACACATGTTCATGAAAAAGCCCCGGCTGATATCTATTTCCCTGAAATAGATCCGGGCATTTGGGAAGTTAAAGAAAAAGAGGAGTTTAAAGCCGAAGGAGATAATAGCATTCCTTATACATATACTATCTACGAAAGGAAAGACAAGATTAAATAAGATGAAGATTCCTCGCTGGCGCTCGGAATGACATGGAATTTAGGTGGTTATGGGGGGCAGAAGTGGCGATTCGCGTAACCAATTGTTTAAGTCAGCAATTCACCTGCGAATCGCCACTTCTGCCCCCTTGTGTTCCTCAAGGACATTGTCATCCCGAGTCCGCCGCCTGGCGGACGAGGGATCTCAAATCGCTTTGATAGTATTTGATCAAAAAAAGAACCCCGGAGGGTTCCATTATTCAGATTTCTTTTATGATGCCTTAAGTATCTTAAGGTTTATTCTTTCAAGCTTCCTGTTTGCGTAGTCTATTGTTATCTCCAGTTCACTGGTATCAACAGATGGCATTTCGAACATAGCATCAAGCATGATGGTCTCGCATATTGATCTTAATCCGCGGGCCCCGAGTTTGAATTCAATAGCCTTATCGACAATATATTCAAGAACGCCTTCTTCAAATGTGAGCTCAATATTGTCCATTCTGAAGAGTTTGATATATTGTTTCACCAGGGCGTTTTTTGGTTCCGTAAGTATTGCTCTGAGAGCTTCTCTGTCCAAAGGATCGAGATGTGTAAGCACCGGCAACCTGCCTATTATTTCAGGTATTAGCCCGTATGATCTGAGATCCTGTGGTGCAATATATTGAAGCAGATTGTCTTTATCCACTTTTTCACGGATCTTTGAAGCGCCGAAACCAACGATCTGAGTATTGAGTCGTTGTGCAATTTTCTTCTCGATACCCTCAAAAGCTCCGCCACAGATAAAAAGAATATTTTTAGTATCCACGGGGATCATTTTCTGCTCAGGATGTTTCCGTCCGCCCTGTGGAGGCACATTTACTATCGATCCCTCAAGTAATTTAAGTAGTCCCTGCTGAACACCTTCACCTGATACATCGCGGGTTATTGAAGGATTATCACCTTTTCGTGCAATTTTGTCGATTTCATCGATAAAAACAATTCCTTTTTCAGCTGCTTTAACATCATAATCAGCATTTTGCAGCAACCTGGTCAGCAAACTTTCAATATCTTCGCCGACATAACCTGCTTCAGTCAGTACCGTTGCATCGACAATGGTAAATGGAACATGCAGCATTTTTGCTACAGTCCTGGCAAGAAGTGTCTTCCCTGTACCTGTTTCTCCAACAAGGATAATATTTGATTTTTCAATTTCAATATCTTCAGCATCAGGCTTTTGCATCAGCCTTTTATAGTGGTTGTAAACTGCCACAGCGATGATCTTCTTAGCCATATCCTGGCCAATTACATACTGATCCAGAAATTTCTTTATTTCTGCAGGTTTAAGAAGGTTGATAGTATCAAAAGGTACATTTTTTTTACTGCCGAGCTCTTCGTTCATTATGCTGTGAGCCTGCTCAATACAGTGATCACAAATATGGCCTTCGAGGCCTGCAATAAGCATATTGGCCTCTTTCTTGGTCCTTCCGCAAAATGAACATTTATCCATTATGACAATTTTTGAGTTTTCACGAGAATCTCATCGATCATCCCATAATCTTTTGCTTCCTGGGATGTCATCCAATAATCTCTGTCAGAATCTTTTTCAACCTTTTCAACAGGATTCCCAGAGTGGAATGCGATTATTTCATACAACTCCCTTTTCAGCTTCATGATTTCTCGTGCCTGGATCTCTATGTCAGAAGCCTGGCCTTCAAATCCGCCTGCCGGTTGATGGATCATTATCCGTGAATGCTTCAACGCAGATCTTTTTCCCTTTTTACCCGCTGTAAGAAGAACAGCTCCCATAGAAGCTGCCATCCCGGTACAAATTGTGGCTATGTCTGCGGAGATATACTGCATTGTATCGTAGATTCCCAGGCCTGCATTGACTGATCCGCCCGGAGTGTTGAAGTATATCTGTATATCTTTTCCGGGATCTGCTGAATCGAGGTAGAGTAACTGTGCCTGTATAATATTGGCTACATAATCATCAATAGGTAAGCCAAGAAAAATAATCCTGTCCATCATAAGACGGGAAAAGACATCCATTGATGCCACATTCAGCTGTCTCTCTTCTATAATCGTAGGGGATATATAGCTTCCATAAATGGAAGTGTACTTGTGCAGACTCAGACTACTGACTCCGCGTTTGCTTTTAGCATACTTTCCAAAATCATCGAGAATACTCATATTATTTGCATTAAAAATTAACATGCAAAGATAATAAAATAAAAATAAATCATTGCAAAGCGTTGATTACTATTCAAAAAGCTTGTTATATTCTTCTATTGTAACACTCTTGCTCTCAAGTTTTACAAGTTCCTTCATAAGCAATATAGCCTTCTCCTCAAGTATTTTGTCGGCTATTCTTTTTGCATCTTCTTCTCTTTTCAGAGTCTCTTTTGCATAATTGGCAATCTGCTCCTCAGTCGAATAGAACAGGCCGTACTGCTGGAACTGATATCTGGTTATGTTCTCAGCTTCTTTCTGCAATTCTTCCTCACTTATTTTAACATCATTGTCGCGGGCAACTTTGTTCCGTATCAGTTGCCATTTAAGGTCTTTCCTGAAACTGTCAAATTCTTTTTCGATCTGTTCCTCAGTGGATTTTTCATTAACTCTGAGAAGCCATCTTTTCAGGAATTCCTCAGGAAGCTGGAAATCGGTTTTTTCCATAGCAATGTTTTTAATATCCATCATGAGTTTAAAATCGCTCTCGCGTTTCAGGTTAACCGTGATCTCCTCTTCAATCTTTTTCATGAATTCCTCTTCCGAGTTTATAACCCCTTCACCAAAGATCCTGTTGAACAGCTCTTTCCCCAGTTCAGCAGGATAAAACCGGCTGATTTCATTAATTGTAAATCTGTAATTTGCACCAAGATCTGCGACCTCTTCCTTTTTTTTATGCAATATTCCGGCTATTTCGGTATCATTAGGGAATGCTTTTTTCAGATCAAAGTCAATCGAATCGCCGATATTCTTACCGAGAAACTCTTTTTTTATTTTTTTATCTTTAATTATATCGATGCCAATTGAAGTGTCTTCAACAGAAGGACCGTCAGGCTTCACGCTGCCATTATCATCAATTGCTTCAATTTTTCCTTTGATTACATCTTTCTCCTCAGTCTTGTCAACTTTTTTTAATTCACCATACCTGCGGGTATAGTTTTCGAGATATTCTTTCCGCATCTTTTCATCGATGATGATCTCATACTGGTTGACTTTATTTTTCTTGGAAAGTTTCAGTTCTATGGTTGGTGATAATCCTAATTCAAATGAAAAGGTAAAATCCTGTTGAGTTTCAAAATCAATTTTTTCCTGCTCATCGGCTTTTGGAATCGGATCTCCAAGTATTTCAAGTTTTTCGTCAGTGATGTATTTCTGAACGTTTTCGGTAACGACCTTATTGATCTCATCAATCTGGACGGCCCTGCCGTACATTTTCTTTACAAGTCCTATCGGAACCATCCCCGGTCGAAATCCTTTTATTGTTGCTTTCTTCCTGTAATCTTTCAGTACTGTTTCAACCTTATCTTCATAATCGGTTTTCTCGATCTTAACCTTTAGAACAGCATTCAGATCGTCGATGTTTTCTCTGGTAATATTCATTTTTATTGTTGTTTATTGCCCGGTTAAAAAAACCGCCAAAACGCACTTTTAAGGAGGTTACGGGCGGCCTGACATTTTTGTGCGGATGAAGGGACTCGAACCCCCACGTCACGAAGACACAAGATCCTAAGTCTTGCTCGGCTACCAATTACGACACATCCGCGGTAAAATTCCCCGCAAAAGTATAATAATTTATTATGAAAACAAATTGATTAAGCTACCTGCGCAGTTCAAAGTTTTTTCCGAGATAGACTTTTCT
>JBEKDR010000065.1:0-21900 GCA_050014255.1 Bacteroidales bacterium
AACCAATGTATGCATTCCATCCGATAAAGTTCCATAAGTTAAATCGAATGTCCCATTATCTGAATTTACAGTGAATTGTGGATCATTGTCTATAACAAATCTTACCATCTTAATCTCCTGATTGCTGCTGGAAAATCTGAAGTTTATGATTTTTTCAGGATATAGAAAAATCGTATCATAATTTATATTCAGAACAAGAGTTTGAATTTGCGGAGGCGATACATCCTTTGTAACAGGACGTTCATATACCTCCATCGGATTATATTCACATGATTGTAACAAAACGGCAAACAATAATAAAAATGCAAATTCAATTCTTTTTAGCTTCATTGGGTGTATTAATATCAGGGTGACACTTCATAATTAACTTAATTTAAAAACAACAGAAGGGTTTATCTCTCGTACAAACTTTAATAAGTTGATTGAAAGGATTAATAGAAATAATCCAGCGATTTTAAGCATGTTTTTCATAAAGCGTTATTAATGGTTCAACGATTCAGAGTGTAGACCCGATAAAGATAAAATTAGTTGCAAATAAAACAAATGATATAAGTCCTAGAGACCGGACACTAAATTCCGGGTAGCTGCTAATACCATTTCTGACATATAATAGCCTTGAGTCATCATGAATTTATCAAAGTATTTGGTTTAAAATTACCGAATAATTATTTTTATACTAAAATCTAACACTCCAATCCATGATGATGTTCGACAAAATACGGAATCCTTTCTGGCAGGGATTTATAATCGCAGCACTCTACTATGGAGTAGCTGCACTTGTTTTTGTGCTGATGAAGGTCGTGTTACCCTTGCGTGAGGATGTCTACCTCTTTTTTGTCTTTATCCCAGTCGTGCTGCTGGCAGGTATTGTCTGGGCAATTGTTTCCCTTATTACCATCCGTCGCGTGCGGCGGCGCGGCGCACTATTGGTCAATATAGTAGTAATTGTGTTAACGTTTTGGCTCGCTTCCCCAAAACCGCCTGTGTTCCCCACATCCACTGTAAATCCAGTCAGGGGTGAACTTATGCCCACTTTTAACAAAATCGATGACCAGCGAAAATTTTTATCGGACTATCAAAAAGAACTAAAATCATGGGCAGTGCAGACTGAAGAACTGGATATTGAAACAGAGTTTGGTAAAACGCATATCATTTCCTTCGGAAATCCGCAGGGAAAACCATTAATACTTTTGCACTGGTTTTATTCTAATTCTACGGAATGGAAGTATATGGCACCATTTCTGCAGGAACGATATCGTGTATATGCTATTGACATTATTGGAGATATGGGGAAAAGTTATGCTTATAATCCGCCAAAATCCGAGATGGAAGTTTCTAAATGGTTTAATCAGGTAATCGATGGTCTTAGTTTGAACAAAGTTTCTGTTTGTGGCCATTCCAATGGCGGATTTCAAGCCATGCTTATTGCACAACAAAATCCTGACAGGGTTGAAAAGTTAATTTTGCTTGCGCCCGCTGCCGGATTAAAACCTTTTAGCTTTAAGTTTTATTTATCATCATTTGGAACAGCCATTTTTCCAAAAGATATCATTCTTGAAACATTCAAGAATTCAGGTACTCTAAAAGCGAACCAGTGGAGTAAGGAAATGACAGAAATGCTGACCATATCCTTCAGGGCTGCAGCCAATCAGCTCAGAGTTTATCCCAGAGAATTCAATGATGATGAATTAAAAGCTATCAAAGTTCCAACATTATTGATTTTGGGAAAGGAAGAAATGATTTATTCACCTGCGAAAGCTGCTGAAAGAGCGTCAAGAATTCTGCCGAATTCCAGGGTCATTATATTGCCTGATTGCGGTCATGCCATTCCTCTTGATGCTCCAAAGGAGGCTTCAAATGCCATCGATTCATTTTTGGCAGCAGAATAGTATTTAAAAAAATCATAGGACAACGACTTCAATCATACTCCCTTCGGACACAAGTTAACTCAATATTGGGTAAATCAGGGACCACCATTATAATTGGCCGGTTTATTGTTATACCAATTTTTATTTTTGTATTGAATTAATATTCTTTAAGTTATGAATAAGATATTTATCCTTAATCATTAAATAAGTGTTTATAAAATTTTCTGAAGACATCGAGATCAGGCTGACTAATTTTCCCCTGCCAAGATTCTTGTCAATAGTTTGAGCCATCTCTGCACCTATTCTGTACCAGAGTCTCTTTTCATCTGAAAGGGTGGAGATCATATTCCAATCTTTTGCAGTTATCAAACTATCCGGATTATTTTTAAAATGAAAATAAATATCAAAGAATTCTTTTTCATCTTCCTTCATCAGCAATGAATCCTGAAGTGCAATATAGTCCCTATCAGTATTCATGGCATTCTCTTTTTTTCTGACATCAAGCGGAGCAAATGTCCCCATGCCTTCCAGTTGAGTGAAGTACTCTATGAATTGCGACATTTGCCTGTAATTCAGAATGTCGAGTGATGGCATGAAATTGTTTTTTAACATGACAAAACCTGCATGATGCAACTCATGTACAGAATAGTATTTAATTTCATTTGGGTTTTTTATAAAGTACGGATTAGCAATATTTATGCTGGCATTACCTCCGTAAACAACTCCAATATCGTATCCAAAAGTAAAAAACAAACTACTTGAATATTGAAAATTATCGGGGAGGTATTGTAAACAGATCTTTTGTGCAAAATCATTTGAAGCAATGCTGTTTTTTGCAAATTGCAGATTTCTTTCAAACTCAGGCAAAATTTTCTTTTTTTCATTTATTGGAGTCAATAAATATGTAACAAGCTCAAGTTTAGAATTGTTAGGCACATTATAATTATAACGTTTCGAGTGGTTAAATATATGCTCAGTGGCTCTAAGGTCAGCGATTTTTTGTAAGTAAGCAGAATCATTGGTTTCAAGATATTTAACTGCCAGTTCAGCAAAAGTAAAATCATAAACGATATTGCCTTTTCGAATCATGTAAGTTTGGTTGACAGTCTGTCCATTGCAAGAAAAAACAGCCAATAAGACAATTATGGTAAAATAATATACTTTCACTTTTATTATCTAAAAAATCATTCCCCGATTATGAAAATTTTCCAGAAGGATCTGCTTTGGCAATTTAGTTAAAAGTAAAACTGATAATTATTTGCCTCATTCAATTAATTCCCCATGTTTTAACGAATTCCTGCAATCCGGGAAGTAAATCCATGAAAGCGTGAATTGCCATAACCAGCCACAAATTCTTTGTCTTACTCCATATAATTGACAGAAAAAACCCTCCGACAGATAATACCAGAATGCTGTAACCAACAGACATAAAAAGTGTTGGATGCTGACCCAGATTATCTAAAGTACCCCCACCCCTCAGATAAAATCCGGGAGCATGAGCCAATCCAAAAAACAATCCGCTTAAAATTATCCCGCCTGTTTCTGATTTAGTGATGGCCGTAAGTCGCGATTGCAGCAATGCCCTGAAGATAAATTCTTCGACTAATCCAACATTGAAAATCAAAAATATATATAAAAGTGGCAACCCGATTAATAGTTGTTTATTTGTTATCAGTCCCTCGCGAATCGGTTTTGCCCCGTTTCCCATAAAATACTGAAAAAGGAATATTATGAGGGCCATTACAAAAAGTATTACAAAATTCTTTATGGTAAAGAATTCTTTTGCTTTCACAACCAGGCCAAACTCACGCAAACTGAACTTATAGATGCACTTATATACTAAAAACGGTATTAAGACAAAAATTAACAGTCTGTACAAAAGTGTAAATATCTCATTTGCCCTGGCCGATTCTAAAAATTGCCGGGGGAACAGCGATTTTATCTGATCCTGACCAACAGTAAGTATCAATACGATAAAAACCAGTATCAAAATTAATACGAGGCCTTCTCGTTTCTGAACAGGTCTGTCGACGTATAATGGGATGGATGATTTTGAAGTGAAATATGCTGACAGAGAGAAAAATACTCCAATTATTAAAAGAATTGCTATAGATTGGCTCACTGGGAAATGCTCAATCAATACCATCAAAAACAAAGTAACGATGTACAAGGCTGAGTAACCGATAAAATATTCATTTCTTAAGATTTGTTTCATATAGAACTTTAATTTAAATTATCACTAGTGTCCGACTAAAATTTGGAGATTCTTCGCTTCGCTCAGAATGACAACCGGTTAGAGAGTTTAATAGTCGGTCTTTTGAAAGCAATTCTTATAAATCCTGATATACAGATAAATCTTATTCCAATTATTAAACGGCATTCTTTACGGTTTTTTTATAATTTCCGGATTTTATATTTGTTGCTTTTAATGACGAACAGAAATTGTACGTGCTGCATCTATGAATAAATTAATTGCACTGATTCACAGGTGATGTTCTCAGCCAAAGCAACTTATTTATCGCAAAAAGTATTCGAATCCTCCTTTATTACCTGGTCTGGTTTAATATCCAGTCGGTAATGACCTGTAATGCCTGAGGCGCTATGGTCTCCTCAATCCTGATATATTCATATTCTGAACCTGTTTTGGCTGTTTGAAAAAGATGATTAAGTCCTGGAAGTTTTTTTATCATGAAATTTTTATTGCCTCCTTCTTTCAATGCTTCTTCAATAATGGGGATATTCGTTTCAGGATTTACTTGTTGATCTTTTTCTCCATAGATTGCCAGTACAGGGCACTTTACTTTTTTAAGAATTGCTCCGTTATCCAAACCCAGAATATAACGCCACCAGGGATTTAACACTTGTTTTATTTGAGCATCTTGTCTTCCTTTGGGCCAATTCAATCTTTTTATTTCGTCTTCAGATAAATCGCCATATATTTCCCAAAGTTCTTTTGCAGCCATGGCAGAATCTGTGTTTTCCCTGGCCAGGCTAAAAATCTTTTTACGCCAGTTACGCTCCAGCTCAATGTCTTCATCTTTTATTCCCTGAAGTTTCAGTTGATTCCGGATCTGATCCAGTACCACATCTTCAAAATTTTCAAACATTCCTGCCATTGACACTATGAATGCCACATCAGACGATCTTGAAGCTGTAATAGCAGCAACTGTTCCTCCTTCACTATGACCAATGATTCCGATTTTTTTCGGATTTATTTCCTGCCTGCTTTTTAAAAATGTTAGTCCTGCAAGAACATCTTCAGCAAAATCACCCGAAGTGGATTGGTCAAAGTTCCCTGTTGAACCACCGATTCCCCGGTCATCAACCCGTAAAACTGCTATTCCATTACGAGTTAAATAATCAGCAATTACCAAAAATGGTTTATGCTTCCCAATTTCTTCATTGCGGTCCTGCTGCCCGGAACCGGTGACGAGAATTACTGCCGGAAATTTGCCTTTTGATTTTGGAAATGTTAAGGTTCCTTCAAGTTTAATCCCTGCTTTTTTGTTTTCAAAGACAACATTTTCTTCATTATAGGGATATGGTTTTTGAGGTTCCTGAGGTCGTAGTAATTCAGGCAATTTTTCTACACGATTAAAGAAAACTGTAAATACTCCACCCCCTTGTCTGAATTCGCTCTTTATAGATTTATATTCAGGATCAGCTACGCCGACAATTTCAATACCCAACCCTTTAATTCTGATAATAACCGAATCGTACCTGTAAATAACCTCATCACAGGGTATATCCCCTGTTGCCTGATCGATAATGTTAAGTACGGCCTTATAAGAATTATCATTTGTTTTGGAAATAATAATACCCATCCTTAATTTAGCTGTGTTGGGTATTTCGAGTTCTCCCAGCCATTTCCCTTCAATTGTATTTTGTGTAGAATAATGTGGTGGTTCTGATAGACTCGTTCCAGGTTCCAGGATAAAGAATAAAATCAGCGAAATAAAAAACTGAGGAAATGATTTTACTTTCATATGATGCGTTTTAAATTGTTATAATCACAAATCTTAAGGACGATATTCTTGCTTCCTGCTTAAAAAGACTTATAGTTTTATCCATGCAAAATTCAATTAAGATTTTATTTCCATTTTGACGACGATGATATAAGTCAGGTTACAAAAAAAATCAAAAATCCGGCAAGCAATTTTAGCATATAGGACATCCGTTCAGCAATTAACTATTTATCTGAAATGGTGTAAATTTGCTTATATTCTGATATGAAAAATAGAATTTATATAGGGACAAAAAATGAGAATTAAATTTAAAAACCACACAGCAGCCATGTAATTAATTTATTTAAAGATGCAGCATGAACAATTTTTGTTCGTCAATTACAGCGCAAGATTTAATTTCAAACCAAAAAAATGAATTTAACTATGATTAACAAAAGAATAATGATATTGGTTATATTATTAACCTCGGTATCATCAGCTATCAGCTCCGGTGCTAATCAATTACCTAAAACACTTGACTACAAACTCGATTTAAAAATTGATTACAACAATGATAAATTATATGGTAAATGTGAAATGACCATTTCGAATGGAACCAATCAGCCAATTGAAAAGGTCCCCATTTTGTTGTACCGGCTGCTTTCTGTAAAATCTGTTGAAAATGAGAATCATAATCCATTATCTTTTACTCAGAATGTAATTAGCATATCAGGCTGGGAAAAATTGCAGGTTAATTACGTGGAGATTTCATTAAATAAAACTCTTGCCCCTGGAGAGATAAGAAAAATCAATTTAGTCTATGACGGATACCTGCTTGGTTATTCTGATGAGGGAATGCGCTATGTTAAAGATCATATTGACAGGAACTTCACTATTATTCGGACTGATGGTTATGGTTATCCGGTAATCGGTTATCCAAATGAAAAGGATATGATGGCAATTGTAAATGAAAGTTATGATTTCCTGTTAACCATCACCGTGCCAGATGGAATTATGGTAGTCACCGGAGGTGAATTGGTTGAACAGAAAAAAACAGGCGATGAAACAACTTTCGTATATCGAAGTAAAAAACCATCATGGCGTCTGGATATTGCGATGACAGATTATAAAATTCTGGAAAAGGGCAAGGACAAAATTTATTATTTTAAGACCGACAGTGCCGGAGCCAAATTAATGATGACAGATTTTGATAAATCTTTGGAATTATATACAAGTTGGTTCGGAGCTCTTAAGGACTACAAGGGATTTACAATAATTGAAGTTCCGGAAGGATATGGTTCTCAGGCAGATATAACATCTATTCTTATCACAGCCGATAACTTTAATAAACCAGGGGAAGTGCTTACTTTATACCATGAGGCATCTCATTTATGGAACGTGAAAAACCTTGATCCTCAGCCCTGCCGTTTCGAAAGTGAAGGCCTGGCTAAGTTTTCAGAGTTTCTGTTATCAGAAAAATTAGACCATAAGAAAAACGCCATTTCTCAAGCAGCGCAGGGCTACCTGGATGAAGCACGGAAAGATTTTCTTGAGAAACCGGAATCTCAAAATATTCCAATCAAAGACTATGGTGTTAAAGATATGACATATTATTCCTACACTTTAGGTATGGTTGCGTTTGCTGTTTTTTATGATTTAGTTGGACAGGATAATTTTAATAAGATCATCGGATCATTCTATTCAAATTACAACTCAAAGGGTGCAACTCTTGATGAGTTCATAAATCATTGTAAAAAATCAGCTCCGGTTGATCTTGAAAGGTTTTTCGACGATTGGATTTATTCAACAAAGGCAATAAAACTTGTTGCTGAAGGAAAAACATTTAAAGAGCTCATTCAGTATTATAAGCGCAATTAATTCTTTTCGCTTTATATCTTCTTAAATAAAAGGTTATTGGATTTGTATAGGTTTCCTGCATTTAACATAGTAGTAAATCATTCTTTAAAGTAGTTGCATAAAACCGGATATTCACTATGATTTTTTTGGACAATACTCTCTTAACTTTTTTTCAAAAGAGCCTGCACAAGCCGTAAGCTTTAGCCTCCAGTCCCGCTGAATGGCATCGATGGTTTATAAGGAATCGTAAAAAAGAAAACAGAACCTCTGCCTGGTTCAGAAGTCAACCATATTTTACCCCCGAGAAGTTCAACATAGCTCTTACAAATAGACAAACCCAGCCCTGTACCCTCATACTTTCTTGAAACAGCGTTTTCAACCTGATAAAAACGATCAAAGATTTTTTCATGCTGATCAGAAGGAATGCCAATTCCGGTGTCTGAAACATAAAATTCTATAAACTGGTCTTTCAGCACATAGCCAAAAGCAATCTCACCCTGATTTGTAAATTTTAAAGCATTGCCGATAAGATTTGAAAGAATCTCCTCTAACCTGGCAGGATCAGTTTGAATGAAAGACATCCCGTCATCAAGAGAAGTCTCATAGCGAAAGAGTATTTTATTTTCGACTACTCTTGGAAGTGACCTGTCGTACAGGTTTTTAAGAACGGAATTAAGGTTTGTTGCTCTCTCCGTTATTTTAATGATGTTTGCTTCAATATTGGAAATATTAACAATGTCAGTAATAATAGAGAGCAGATGATCACTGCTCTGCCGGATGGTATTCACTAATGAATGCTGGTCCTCTGGTGTATGATCAGGTTCGTCAAGTAGTGCAGAGAATCCTACTATAGCATTCATGGGGGTTCTTATCTCATGAGAGATATTATGGAGAAAGGCCGTTTTAAGTCTGTCGCTTTCTTCAGCTTTTTCTTTTGCTTCTTTGAGCTCAATATTAATTCTATTAAGATTATCTTTCTGTTCATTAATCTCGATATTCTTAGCCAGTAGAGATTTCTTTGATTTAAGCGTCCGATTATACAACACTATGAACAATAAACTTATTAGTAATGAAAGAAAGACGACTATGATTAAAAGGAGCAATATTGCTCGCTGTTTTTCTATTTTGTATTTATTAAGTTCATTATTATGCTTCTCTATCCTAAGATCATTTTCAATATTTTTTATTTCAGCATACTCCTGAAAATTAAAAATCTGTTTGTAAAAGGAGACATATTTATTCTGATAATAAAGTGCATTCTTTAAATCATTTATATTTTGATAAACAACTGAAAATTGTTCACAGATATTCATATAGTACTCTTTTGATCCTTCTTTTTGAGCTAAAACCTCGGCCTTAGTGAGGTATTCAATTGCCATATTGTAGTTTTTTTGATAATCAAATAGTTCTCCATATGCAAGATATGTTCTTGTGAAGCCAACTATATCTGCAGTAATCTGATTATATTTTATGGCATTATTTAGTAGTTCTTCAGCCCTTTTTGTATCACCCAAAGCGAGGCAAACCCTTGCCATTGATTCAAAAGACCGGCCAGCATTAATGTATAGTTTATTTTCCACTTCAAGTGCTACACCTTTTTCAAAGTTTACTATAGCTTCAGCATATTTTCCCTGTTCAAAATAAAGGTCTCCGATATTGGAATAAATAACTCCCGATAAGCCATAGTTTTTTTTCCTTTGAGAAATTCTGATTGCATGTTGAAAATATTCATTAGCAACGTTATAATCCTTAAGACGGAGATATATTATTCCGAGCAGGTTTACTAAATATTCCCTTTCCTCCAGAATATTTTCTTTCTCACAGTATTCTTTTAGAAGCAGCGCGCTTTCCAGTGCCTGGTAATATTCCCCTATGTCCCAATATTTATTTGCAATTTTTTGTGTGATACCCGGGAAATAATTTTTGTAATCTATATTAGTCCCGATTTTTAAGGCTTTTTTAAAATATACCAGAGCTGAATCATTAAATGAAAAACGAGAATATAAATCTCCAATTTGATCATAAGTATTTGCTTCTCCTTTTGCATCCCCGTTTCTTTTTAAAATAATTATTTTTTGTTGAAGTTCGTTCAAATTTGAGTCAAGTAATAACTTTGTAGTATCATTGAAATTATTTTTAACTGTTGATCCAAATTCTGATAAGTGGAATACACCTTCATTCGATTTTAAATTAAGAATTAAAGAACAGGATTTCAGAGGGTTACTTATTAATAAGAAAATGCTTAGTATTAAAAACTTGCAAATTTTGTAAATCATTTTTTCCCAGGATAATGTGAACTCAATGAAAATCTAAAAATAGCTTTTCTATAACTTATAATATTTTTTTTATCAAATATAACTTAATATTATATTCAGGATGATGTAATTGGCCCGGTAAAGGCATTATTTATTTGAGATATTTTCTTCGAATATTTCATTCCATTAATTTTGGGGTTTTTATAAACAAAGGCTTGCAGACAGGCAGGAGTTGTTATGCCATGATAAAGTTGTCAAGATAGTAGGATCCAGGTAAACGGGCAGCAGGAGTTGTCATATTATAATAAATTTGTCTTTACAACGGAGCCCGGGTAGGCAAAAAAAGCATGATTTATTTAACAAGTATAATCTCCTAATTTTATCTGCTTTACCATCAATATTTAAATTCAATCGAAGGAGCTCTGAATGTATTGGGATCATTATTAAGTCCGTGTTTATAATTAATGACATCCATGATCCTGGGTACCACTTTTATCAGCACAAATTTATCCTGCCAGCCTGGTATCCCGTTCCAGTAGTCACGTTTCATTTTTAATAACAACTCCTTGTCGTCTATTATTTCAGCTGTACCTGAAATACTGACATAACCTTTAGCTGTGATATGATTTGCATAATAAACACAAACTTTAGGGTTGCTTTTGATTTCCCTGACTTTCCTGCTGGTTCTTGAAGTCGCAAACCAGGTGATAAATTCGTCGTTGGGGGGAAAAGGATTCATTGTACGAATATGAGGCTGGCCGGTGGAATCAATTGTGGCAAGTCCACAGTAAGTAGTTTCTTTGATTATCTCGCGGGCAGCAAGAATAAGAGTATCTCTGCTGAATGAGGCCTGAGCATTCGACTTACTTGAAATTGAGGCTGATAATAAAATGAAACCAGCAACTATCAAAGAGGAAATTTTATTCTTCATAAAAAATACTATTAGGTTAAATTGAGATTATCAAATATATGATCTTCAGGCGGGATTTTACCCTATTTGAATTGTAATATTTTTCACTATTGAAAGGTTAAAATAATGAGTCTACTCAGAAAAGTTTTAAAAAATGCAATTGCCACCAAGACACAAAGACACGAAGGTTCACAAAGAGCTTATCTTTAATTACTTATTCTTGGTGTTCCCGATAGCTATCAGGATTAGTGCCTTAGCGCCTTTGTGGCAAGAATAATACATTTGGGAGCAGAATCAAATATTAATATAGATAGCGTTTGCCTTCGGACTTCGACCGACATAGTCGGCTACGTCCGACGAAGTCGGCGAGCTCGCAAAGCTCGGTTCTTTGCTTCACTTCATTTTGTATGTTTCTGTTCCCTTTCCTTGTTAAGAACAAATATAATCCACGGGGCAATTTCTTTTTCATTTATCCAGGTGAACGGTTCATTATCGAATCCCAGGGGTTTATAAATTGCTTCTATGTTCAGACCGGCCAGGCCAAAAAGAACCTTATAGTCTTCCTCTGTCCAGAAAATGTCAGTCACAGGACTCTTATCCTCCACATCAAGCACGATATCCTTAACAATTTCTCCCGTTCTGGCAAAATGGTTTTCAGGAAATTCTCCGGTACTAAAGGAGGCCCATTCATGAGTATAAAGTTCAGGAGATGAGTCAAGACAAATTATTCTCCCTCTGCGATTCAGCAACTCCGCAAGCGATCTCAGAATTTCTGTCCGGTTATTCCAGCCCGGAATATTATCAAAGGTGAATACTGACTGAATAAGATCATATTTTCCTGAACCAGGATATTCATACTTTCCATTTTCAACTAGTTCATAGACACCTTCCGGATCCCTTTCTTTTGCCAGTTTTATCATTTCCGGAGAGATATCTATACCGGTAACATCGAAGCCAAGGTTCTTCAGAAACCTTGATGACCTTCCTGTTCCACAACCAAAATCGATTGCCTTCCTTCCCTGTATATGAGTGGAAATAATGGATGGCAGGTCGCGGTATGCCAGGTAATAGGTATTTGGATACTCCAGATTTGAGTATGATATTGCTCTGTTTCGCTCTGCCCAGGAGTTCCCGAATTTTACAGGATCTATGTCTGTTATGTTCATCTGCAGATATTCTCTTCAGCAGCCGGTTCTCCAAAGGAGGTCATATGATTGATCAGAGATGAAACGAACTCCGGTTCTCCTTTTGTTGGGCCGTACTGCAATGCCCACATACCTTTTTCATGTAAAACCTTTGTTGAAAGACGTTTTATATCATCAACGGGAAATAACATGGGGTCGGGCAACCCTCCCGCAAAAGAAATAACTTCTTCTATCCTGGTATATTTAAGAAGTTCCCGTATTTCCGAACTTTTTGTGCGTGAAGAACAACACGAATATTCAGTTTCCATAGTTTTTTTAACAAAGTAGAAAAAATATTGTCTGATTGGAAACAACCAATTATTATCTATTTTTGACCAACCAATTTTGTTTAAAATGTTACTATCCATAAACAAAGAAAGCCGTGAGACAATAGTCGGTCAGCTCCTGGCGCAGATTAAGTCTCATATAGACAATGGAACAATAAAAGCAGGTTTCAGGATGCCATCTTCCAGAGAGCTTGCCAGATCGGTCGGGGTGAACCGTACGACGATAGTCCATTTATATGAGGAATTGTGGGCGCAGGGTTATATCGAAAGCACACCCGGTTCCTACACGTATGTCAGAAAAAGAAAACCTGTAATTTATCCGGCTGCAAAAGATGAAAGTGAAAATAAAAAGACCGGCGTCATTTTTCTGGGCCGCCCTGATGTAAATAATGAAATGGCAGAGAATTTTATCAAAAGCCTTGAAAAATCTGAAGATGGCGCCATCGATCTCAGGCATCTTATACCGGATACCCGACTGCTTGACAAAAGACAGATATTGAACTGCATGAGAGAAGTGATATCCGATGAAATCCCTGATCCTTTTGTCTATATTCATCCACGTGGGTATCCGCCTCTGAGGGAGGAGTTAGTGAACCATATGAAATTGCATAATATCCATACTTCAGATAAAAATATTTTGATCACAAACGGATCCCAGCAATCGATACAGCTGATATTACAGGTTTTTTCAAAACCCGGAGACCGGATTGTCCTGGAGGCTCCGACCTATTCGATGCTGTACCCTCTTCTGCAGTTTTTCAGGCTGGAGATAATTGAGGTACCATTAAATCAGTCAGGAATGGACCTGAATGTTTTAAAACGGACCATCGGTGAAAAAGAAGTAAGGTTCATCTATACCATGCCCACCTATCAAAACCCTGCAGGTATATCTATGCCGCAGGCGGAGAGAGAGGACCTCCTTCGGTTTTGCGGCGAAAAAAACTGCATTATAATGGAAGACAGCATGGAGGAGGAGATGAAATACTTTGGCAAAGCTCACCTTCCTCTCAAGTCGATGGATAATAATGACCTGGTGCTTTATCTTGGTACTTTTTCAAAGGTGATGGCTCCCGGGTTGAGAACAGGATGGATAATCGGTAATCATGAATGTATCAGGCAGCTGACAGCCGTCAAAACAATTTTTGAGATCTCATCAGGCTCTTTGAACCAGATCTTTCTTCAGAAATTTTTAAGATCGGGGGCATATGAATTGCATTTAAGGAAACTTATGAGGGTGTACAGAAAAAGGATGAATATTGCCATAAACTCGGTAAAGAAATATATCCCTGCCGAAAAAGTAATATGGTCAGAACCAACAGGAGGCTTTCTTATATGGCTGAAATTACTTTCAAAACCGATAGATAATATTGAGGAATATTTCGTCAGATATGGAGTAAAAATAAGCGACGGCCGAAATTATTTCAGAAATATTCAAACCAATAATTACATAAGGATATGCATTTCAAAAGAAAATGAATCTGAAATTGAAGAAGGAATCAAAAGGATAGGAAAGGCCATTTCAGAGTTAGATTAAGGGCTGAATTTTAAGCCGGATAAATTTCGTAAGTGCATAGCCATCTGACTCACAAACAATGCAAAAAATCATTTTCCATCTTCCTTATTGAATGATTTCAGCTATATCTGAATTCCTTTTAAGAATTAAAGGAGATGCCCCATAACCTGTGACAGCCACCCCATTAAGTGAGTCTCTATTTTCAATTTTCACCACATACAATTGGTCATCCCCATTTATATTTATATTGTAGAAAAGAGTATCAGCTTTTTCCTGGACCCATATTGAGGGGAATTTATACGCTATGCTGGTAAAAGTTGTAAATACAGAATCGCTTTGAATATAAATAACTCCTGAATCAAATATTGCAGGTGCATGGGGACATTCAAAACTCCATTTCCCAACAATTTCACTTCTAATCTGTGCTTTTGCACATAATGATATTGACATAAAGATTGAAATGATTAAAGTAATATGTAAAACTTTGTATTTCATTATTTTATTAATTGATATGCTGAGTTTATAATTAATTCAGTTTTGTATTAATCTGTCATAATACCTGCTACTTCATTATTTTTAAATGCACCATATATTGAATATCGAGAGAATCCGAGATGGCAGCTATTTGCCTGGTTACATCACTCATTTCGAGTCCGTCAATCTTAAATGTGTAAAAAGTATTGAGCAAATTGATTCTGCTGTCCCATGAAGTTATAACAGACTTATCTGTCAATCCCCATTTGAAGAAGGATCCTGAGTCCATTCCCGATTTAAGAATAACCTGGTTTGCTATCTCCACTCCTTTCGGGGATGTTACGTCAAAGAACATTTCAGAATTTTCAAACCGGTTCGCTACTCTGATGATAAACTCTCTGATCACTTTCTCTTCAAAATAGACGAAGACGCCTGCTGATATAAATAAAATTTTATCATAAACTAAAATATCCTCGAACCAACTGGTATCCAGAAATGATTTTGAAATAAATTTCCTGTGTTCTGTCTCTTTTAAAAATTTCTTTTTAAGCTCAATTACGTCAGGAAGATCCAAATCGTACCACAGAACGGACTGATCATCTATCCTTTCGTATGAGGTATCAAGACCACAACCAATATTGACAATTGTTCCTCCGGGATATTTATTAATAAAATCTTTCACGATCAGATCAAATCTTTTGCACCTGGCGATCCATGATATCTGACTTATCTCCGGCACATTTTCTGACATCTTCGAAAAGTCAAAATCAACTGAATCAATAATCTCCAGCGCCGTTTTATCTATCAGTACAGGATTGTTTTTTTGTGTTTCAACCGCCCTGGCCCAGACCGGCATAAACAGAGTCTTCTGAATGTCTCCCAACTCAATTTTGATTTTTATATTCATTTTGTAATGTTATTATTATCACCATTTAAACCATCTCTAAATATTAGCTGCAGAAATTACTATAATATAAAACTCAGATCACTCTGAAATGACAGGTCTTTCCTCCTCTTCTCAGGCTTTCTGCTATCTCGATCCTGAAGTGCTGGTTTTTGTATGTATGATTTTCTATCCATGTACCAGGTAATTTGTCTTGAAATTGTCCTAATCCGATAAATGACCGGATAATGATATCTGCACCCTATTTGTAAATAATTGCGATGGCTATTCAAAATTGATTCGCTCTTACGTGTACTACCACAGATGCAGTAACTTTCACCTGGAGATTCCTGTTGATTGCCGACACTCATATTTAATAATTTGCAAATCAGTCGTTCCAACTACATAATCGTCTTCCGTAAGTGTTTTTGGATTTTTGCTTTATGACCCAGGATTGGAAATTAATTATTTAATTCAGTCACTGATGAAACTACTTTGTACGATACATCCTCAAAATTCCTAAAGTGTGCTTCTCCGCAAGTAATTTTTAATTTCTCGCTACTTCTCAGTTCTTGTCCAGCAGATTTGGTTTCGGCAACAAAGTAAATTTTCTTTTCGCCTCTGAAGACTACTGCCCAATCGGGTCGGTATTGTCCAATTGGAGTTTTGATCTCAAACCAGTATGGCAGCTTGAAATAAAATTCTATTTGTTCGCTGCTTTCGCAATCTTTTGCAAACTGATTTTCGACTCCGCTATCAAGGGGAATATAATTTTCATAGATTGTCTTAGAACCATCCTGAACCATATGTGTGAACTGATCGATATAAATTTCAAGATCACTATCATCAAACAGTGCCATTTCATATATGCTGCCTCCGATTTTTTCGTACTTAATTCCCTCGATCATCAACTGATGCAGCTCCTCCCTGATCTTAAGAACAACATTGTCCATGAACAGTTGCGGATTAATGAGGAATTCTTTTAGTCGCTTTGATCTTTTTAGTATTTCAAGAATAGTACTCCTGGTGAGTTCTGTTTTGTTCTGAATGTAAGCAAGCATCTCAGGAATTTCAAACTCAATGCCATAGCCGTCGTTCTCACTATCACTTAATAACTGACCCTCAACACCTGTATCGGTAATAAGAACTTTTTTCTTTGTAGATCGTATTGCCGGCTTTTTAGTATCGTCCATTTTACTCACCTCATTCGCAGCAAGGACAATAAGTTTTTCAGTATCGAAATTTACACTGTATTTTGTCTGAAATTTGATCTTTTCCCATATTTGCAGAAATTTCGGATCTGCCTCAAATCCTTTTCTGTAATTTACTTTTTTCTTGTCGTTCTTATTTTTTGTCCTGCCTGAAAAATCAACTCCGCAATCCTCCTGGATTTCTCTCTGAAGGGCTTTGGCAAAATCATCATAACGCTCATTGGCAATAACTGTAAGCTTGTTTATGTTGGGGTCGAAAATCCTGTCACCGTTCTGATTTACTGATAAGCGTAGACCACGTCCTATTTCCTGACGTTTTTTAATTTCTGATTTAGTTTCATTAAGAGTGCAGATCTGAAATACATTTGGATTATCCCAGCCTTCGCGAAGCGCAGAATGACTGAAAATAAACCGGAGAGGTACATTAACATCGAGCAGTTTTTCTTTTTCCTGCATAATGAGTTTATATGTATCATCGTCGAGTTGGGTTTCTCCCCCGGTATCTTTTACCCTGCCTTTATTGTCTTTAGAATAATACCCATTATGAATATCGTTTACAGAGTATTGGAAAAGATCCTTATATACAGGTTTCGAGATCTCTTTCCTGTAAATTTCTTCGAACCATTGTGCATACTTTCCTTTCAGAGGATTTCCTTCAGTATCATATTCCCTGTAGTTTCTCACTCTGTCGATAAAAAAGAGCGAGAGAACTTTAATTCCCCTGTCTTTATAACTTTTTTCTTTTTTAAGATGTTCCTCAACAGTTTTGCTGATCATGAAACGCATAACTTCATCATTCATTCCTCCCTGCGTTTCTCCCTTTTTCAGAACCACACCATTGCTCAGCTCAATCTGCTCATTCCCAAAATCTATTTCATAAATTTTAAGGCCATTGTACCTTTCATTCTGACCTGACAACCGGAATAGATCAAGACTACGGCCCCCTGCTGTAACGGATTTCCTTTTTACTCCATTGGTGGTTATTGAATCGATAATAATCTTAGCTTTTATAGAATTGCCTGTCCTTGTGATATTTTCGAGCTGAATATAGGGTGAGTTAAAATCGTTTTCGCTTACAACTGAATCGACCTCAATCTGTTTCACCAGACCAAGATCGTAGGCTTTTACCGGATTCAGGGAATACATCAGATTGTAAAGATTTGTATGAGTTGCAGAATACCGAAGAGTACAAAGAGGATTTAAGTTAGCAATTGCTCTCTTACGGATATCCGTTTCCATATTCTGTGGTTCATCCACGATGACGAAGGGTTTACAACTCTGAATGAATTCTACCGGCTTCTTCCCTGTGAGCTTATCATTTGGTTTATTGATTATATTTTCATCCTTGGCAAACGAATCAATATTTATTACAAGTATCTGAACTGAATTGGCAGAAGCAAATCCCCTGAGAGTTGAAACTTTCCGGCTGTCGTAAACATTTGATGTTACCGGAACCTTATCATAAAGATTCTGAAAATGTTCTTCGGTTATTTCAAGATTCTTCATAACCCCTTCGCGGATGGCGACCGATGGAACAACAATTACAAATTTTTTAAATCCATATAATTTATTCAGCTCATAAATTGTACGGAGGTAAACATAAGTTTTGCCGGTACCGGTTTCCATTTCAATCGAAAAATTCCATCCATTTACAATAATCTCTTCATCCGTTGAGATTTTAACTCCGGAATGTTTCTGTAATCTCTGAATATTCCCGGACAACTGAGCGAGGTCGGTGAATGTTAACCTGTTACCGAAACCGTTCTCGGTAAGGTATGATCCGGGCTGATTTATAGAAAATTCAAAATCGCCACCGCTGAGGGGGTTGTCCTTCAAATATACCGGTAATGGCTTTTATTGCCTCAAGCTGGAATTCCTGTTTGCTGTCGAAATGGAGTTTCATGTATTATGCAACAAGTTTTTCGAGCCATTTATCTCTATCCTTCCAGGAAAAATCATTGATGCCGTATTCTTCAATGGCCTGCAACACTTCAGGTGCCACATCTTTTTCAAGATCATTTAAAATCATGATTCCTTCATTGTTTCTGGCCTGTTTAGTATCCTCAAAAGCAAACAGATGTGCTATAATATTTTGCTTTTTGGGGCTTGATACTGCTTTTATAATTCTTTCAGGCGCTTTACTTGAAGAGGGGATCAGGAAATCAAATTTATGCTGAAAGGAACTTTTGCCCTGAAGTATAATATTCGGAGAAAAGCGAATATTGTTTTGCTGAAGGAAATTGGTAACATCCTCGATAAAGAACTGTTCAACCTTTGGAGAGGCAACAATAAATAAATCGTCAACAGCCATAATAGCCTGTAAAAAATTATGTTTTCTCATAGGGAAGGTGGCGGGTGTTGCAACTGTAGTCAATTCATTCTCTTTCAATCTTACACCAAATCCATTCAGAATTGAGTCCAGTTCTTTCTTACGTGCAGGTGAATTCAGATCAACGCCCGCCATTTCGAGATTGTTAAGAGTTTCTCCATCGTCGGTCATGTAAATATGATCTTTTTCATCCCGCTTTAGATAAAACTGAATGTAATCGTTTATGTGGTTTACAAACGGAGTGGTTATTTCATAATAACCGTTTATTTCTTTATAATTGATTTTTTGCTTTAACCAGCTTAAATAGGAATCAATCAGGTCTTTCATAAAAGTAATATTTTCGTAATCTTTGGTAACTGCTTCACATTGCAGTACTTGAAAAATTCTATCATTATTTCGTAAATATCCTTATCCTCTGTTTTTAAGAATATTTCTGCAGGGACAGCCCATCTTTCCCCGAAACCCTCTACATACAGATGAATATGAGGAGCAGAAATTTCTTTCCCGTTATATGGTTCGAGTAATGGCAAAGGAACAGTTTCTACTTCAGGATTTGTATGAGATGATCCATCAAAATCCAATCTCCTGAGGATATAAGCTTTTCTGACCCTATTCTGATAAGTAACCTTTGTAATTCTTATGGTTCCACGGTAAATATCGAAAATGAAGTTCTCCCTTTTATCAGCTGAGCTAAAAGGAATAACCAGCTTTTTACCTGATAATGGAAATTGGTACTCTTTCTCTTCCTCCGGAAATTTCTCCATAGAGAGAAAAAAGTCAGCATCCTGTTGTGTTATAAAATGCGCCATTGTCAAATGGTTTTAAAATCAATCTCAGCATCCTTCATCTGAAGTACAGTATTCGTTTTCAGCTGATCGTTACCTGTAAACAGATTATCGAGCATAATGACTTTTTTTGGTTTCGCTGAAATTATTGCATCAACCAGTTTCTGATTAATCTCATCCAGTACAATAATAAGGTCACCCTCATTTACCGTGTAGAATCCTCCCTCTCCCTGCGTACTGAGCCCTGAGCCCTGAGCTTTCAGATGCTCAACCTTGTCAGTCAGCAAATACCCGGCTTTTAGTATAAGTTCATAAAGCATGTTCTCTTTTTCGCTTCCTTCTCTTACAGGATCTGTAAACGCATCGAGCTGTGTAACCAGGTTCTCTTCTGTTATATCGTTACCTCTCCAGATTTTAAAACTGGAAGGAGTGAGCTTGAAGACTTTAAAACCCGGGGGTATTTCGGCGTGCGGCGTGCGGCTTGCGGTCCCGATAGCTATCGGGAGCGGCTGGTCTGTTAAAGGCAGTTCGCCGGCTTTCTTTTTCTTAAATTCTGCTGCTTCCTTTTCGAGTTTTTTAATCACGCGCCTGATCCTCTCTTTGCCTATATCTGCTATTGTTTTATATCCGGTGTTGAATGCTTCGCTGTTTTCATCACATTTTTCGGGTAGCTGTACCAGAATAAATTTTCTGTTGCCGCCATCTTTATTGTTAAGTTCCAGAACTGCCTGGCCTGTAGTACCAGAGCCACTAAAAAAATCAAGGATAAAAGCTTCCTCATCCTTGAGAGAAGATATTGAAATGATTTTTTTGACAAGCCTGACAGGTTTTGGTGTACTAAAAATTTTCTTTCCCAGTATATCAGCTGTTTCTTTTTGACCTTCATCATTATGACCAACCTCTTCAAATGGCCACCATGTACTTGGTACTACTCCCTCTTGGATTTCCGATAGAAATCTTTTAAGTCTAGGTTTTTTATATGATTGATTTGGACCCCAATACAATCTATTTTCTTTAACTATTATCTCATGATTTTCCTTACTATACCTCCAAACAGCATCTTCCTCTGGCCAAACTTCTTCACCAGTCTTAGGGTGTTTAATAGGATACCATAATGTAGGCCTTTCAGTTTTAGATTTATTACTTACATAATTATCTGAGGACCAATCTCCACGTGGATCCTTATCTAAATTCTGATAACGTGTTAGCTGCTTATCTGTTCTTGGTAATAATACTCTGTTAAAAGCATCTGATTTTTGAAAAACAATAATGTAATCATGTGTAGCGCCAATACCATCATCATCATTAGCTACTGCATATTTTTTTTGCCAAACGATCTGGGCAACAAAATTTTCCTCTCCAAAAATTTCATTCATCATTAACCGAAGGTTATGAACCTCGTTATCGTCGATATGAACGAAGATTACACCATCGTCGGTTAAAAGGTTACGCGCCAGAAAGAGGCGGGGGTACATCATGCTGAGCCAGTTGCTGTGATAATGGCCGCTGTCTTTGCTGTTCTTGCGGAAGAAACCTTCTTTTAAAAGATAACCTTCCTCATCTTTTTCACCTATTCGTTTCAGATAATCTTCTTTATTCTCTTTAAAGCTGTCGGGATATATAAAACTGTCGTTGCCGGTATTATAGGGCGGGTCGATAATTATACATTTTATTTTTCCGTAATATGATTTCTGGAGTACTTTGAGAACTTCGAGGTTTTCGCCTTCAATAAAAACATTTTCAGAGTTTTCGAAATTTACAGATTCTTCAGGAACAGGTTTCAGCGTTGCAGTAGTAGATTGCTGTAATACTTTGAAGGCTTCTGATTTCCCTGCCCAGTTAAGAACGTAACGTTCATTCAGAAACTCGATATTTTCTTTCCCGAGTGTTGCCTGGAGTTTCTCCCAGTCGATTTTTCCTTCCGATATTGTTTCGGGAAAAAGCTGTTTCAGTTTTTCGAGCTGTTCATTAATTATATTGATTGATTCGCCTTCCATTTATTCTGAATTATTGTGTGTTACGATGCTATAAAGGTTCATTAAATGATTAAAAACCGGTCAGATATTTTCAGATAATATAACCAAAATAATCTGTTTACCAAAACAAATTTATTATTCATATGTAAATATAGAAGTAATATCTGAGCAGGTAAACAGGATTCCCAGTGATTGTTTTTTTTGGATTAGAACACTGCCAGGGATTGCTGTATTACCAAAAGCGATCTTGCCTGCCTGGTTCGGGCAAGCAAATAGTGACCATTAATGCTTATAGCACATGGTTTTTTATTTTGTTTATTATACTTCTAAACGAATAATTCGTGAAATTGACATGAGATTCTTCGCTTCACTTCGTTTCGCTCAGAATGACAGGTAATTGTGTTTTTGAGGAGGAGGTGGTGGG
>JBEKDR010000066.1:0-24462 GCA_050014255.1 Bacteroidales bacterium
GACGGAACTATTTTATATACCTATGATATTTCCAGCGGTTTACCCAGCAATGAAATTCAGTCAATTATTGAAGATAATAGTGGTAATATTTGGATATCAAGCAATGGTGGTATCAGCCGGTTTGATCATAAAACTAAGAAGTTCAGGAATTATTCCAAAGAGGATGGTTTACAAGGCAATCAATTTAAGCAGCAATCATTTCTGATAACACGTAAAGGGGAAATATATTTTGGCGGATACAATGGATTTAACTCCTTTTATCCTGACAGCCTGAAAGATAATGACTTCATTCCTCCGGTTTATATTACCGATTTCCAGATATTTAACAGGGAAGTTCCGGTTGGCGTTAATGGATCTCAATTTCAAACACACATCAGTGAAGCGAAAGAAATTAAATTAAACTGGCGACAGTCAGTCTTTTCATTTACATTTTCAGCTATCAATTATACCTATCCCGAAAAAAATCAATATGCCTACATAATGGAAGGCTTTGAGAAAGAGTGGAATTATACTAATGTCTCACGACGATATGCAACTTATACTAATCTGAATCCGGGTGAATATACATTCAGAGTTAAAGCATCAAATAACGATGGAGTTTGGAACGAAAAAGGAGTATCATTACGAATTATCATTTTACCTCCATGGTGGAGGACATTGTGGTTCAGACTTATATTGATTTCAACAATAATCTTCATAATTGTTTCCATTTTTCTCATACGCATCCGACGTTTGAATAGTCAGAAGATCGTGCTTGAGAGATTAGTAGCATTAAAAACTACTGAATTACAGGAAAAGAACGACACATTAATAAAACAGGCAGAAGAACTTAATAAATCAAATACCCTGCTTGAAGAACGGCAAAACCAAATAGAAAATCAAAGTGAAGAGTTAATGTCTCAGAAAGAGGCGCTTTTAGAAATGAATAATAAATTGTACGAACTTAATGCCTCAAAAGATAAATTCTTCTCTATAATTGCACACGACCTGAAAAATCCTTTTAATACCATTCTCGGTTTAAGCGAATTGCTGAAAGACGAAATAGAATCAGGTAACCCTAAAACAATTGGTGAATATGCTGGAATGATATATAATTCTACTGTTCAGACACTAAGGTTACTTGAAAACCTTCTGGAATGGGCAAATTCGCAACGCGGAAAAATATCGTTTAATCCAATGCCAATTATATTGAGAGAACTTTTTAATGAAGAATTCAGTGTGCTAAATGATATGGCAAGAGGGAAAAATATTGAACTTAAGAGCTCCTTCTCCGATAACTTAACGATTATAGCGGATAAAAATATGATCAAAACCATATTGCGAAATCTGATATCAAATGCTATAAAGTTTACTCATAAAAACGGTAAAGTGGAAGTTAAGGCTATGATCATCAACAATCAGGTAGAAATCTCAGTATCAGATAGCGGCATCGGAATGACAAAAGAAACTATTGCAAAACTTTTCAGAATAGATGCAAACCTTTCAACACCTGGTACTGAAAATGAAAAGGGTACCGGACTTGGGTTATTCCTATGCAAAGAATTTATTGAAAAACATGGAGGCAAAATATGGGCTGAGAGTGAATCTGGTAAAGGAAGTGTTTTCAAATTGGTTCTTCCATCAGCCATAAACCATTAGGGATGAGACTACTATAAATCGTGGTTCAACCAGAATTTGCTTATTGAACTAACCTTGGCTTCTGATTTTCTTCCGTTTGAAGAAAATATTGTCTAAAATACTATATCTTTAAAATTCAAAAGTTTTTACTACTATTCTACACGATAAACTAATAGAGAACGTGTTTGTGTTTAAAAGTCATAAAATAAAGCGAACTAATAGTTTCAGCCGATACTTTGTGATTTTATTGCTATGCTCTTCCGGAATAAACAATACGTATGCCCAGCGACAATATTCAAGATTCGATCACCTGACCGTAGACGATGGCCTGTCAAGCAACCGGATAAGATGTATTTATAAAGACAGCAAGGATTATCTCTGGATTGGTACTGACGTTGGACTTGATAAATTTGACAGCTACCAGGTGAAGAAGTACCGACATGCTGATAATATACCCGGATCGATCAGTAGCGATATTTTAACCTGTGTTTATGAGGACCGGGAAGAAAACCTCTGGATTGGTACTTATGATGGTTTGAATTTGTATGATCCTTCGAGGGATAATTTCAAAGTATTTAAAAATAATAGAGCTGATAATAAAAGTTTAAGCAGTAATTGCATAACAGGTATTGCTGAGGATAAAGATGGAAACCTTTGGGTTGTAACAGATGGAAGCTGTTTAAATAAATGGGATGCTGATAATCAGAATTTTACCAGATATCCGTTTGAATCACAGAGGCATGGTTTATCTGTTCGCCCTTCCCGTATGGCTGCTGTCGACTCAAAAGGATATATCTGGGTAGGTTCATTAAGACCCGGTATCATACGCTTTGATCCTAAGACAGCATTATTTACCAGATTTGAGGACCCGTTTGATTCAGGTAACTATAGCTATAAAAGCTTATACATTGACAGAAAGGATAAGATATGGATCGCAACAGATGGCAACGGATTTTTTTCTTATGATCCGGAAACTAATAAATTTGAACATTTTGGATTAAATGGTGGCGGAAAAGGGACTAACCTGAATTTAGTGCTTGACATTATTCCTGAAGATGACCGCTTTTTATTACTTGCGGTTGATCAGGGGGGGACAAACCGTTTCGACAAGTTATCCAAAACCTTTGATTATATAATGTATAAGGATACAAAAGATGACGGACTAAATAGCAATGGAATTTGGTGTTTTTACAGAGACAGGGAAGGAATTCTCTGGATTGGTACTTCAGGCGGAGGGATAAATTATTTTAATCCCAGAGAGGAGAGGTTTAAATTATTTTTTGCTCAAAATTTTTATGAAGATCATCTTGGCTTAATCTGGATTGGTACAGATGGAGGCGGTGTAAATATTTTAGATCCACAAACAGGGGATTTTAAGGTATTTAAACACGATCAGGCAAATCCATACAGCATTAGCGGGAACGTTATACGTGGTTTTGCTGAAGACAAAAACCATGATATGTGGATTGGAACCTGGGAAGCCGGGCTTAACCGGTATGACAGGAAAACAGGGCGGTTTTTTCATTATATGCCTGATGATAAAAGTCCATTAAGTATATCAGATAAAACTATCTGGAATCTTTTTATAGATCATAACAATACTCTGTGGATAAGTATTTTTAATGTTGGAATCGATCTGTTTGAGATTGGAAAGGGAGTTACCAAACGTTTCAGGCCCGATGCAGATAATCCGGGTTCAATAAGTGCAAATAATAGCTGGTTCTTTTTTGAAGATCAGGAAAATAAAATGTGGATCTGTACACAGAATGGATTGGATCTCTATGACAGGCCGACAAATTCATTTAAAGCATTTCATTTCCCTGATAATGATATCGCATCATTTTATAAAGATAAGTCAGGATATATTTGGGTTGGGAGCAATACAAAAGGATTATTTAAATGCAATCAGGATGGGACAATACTTAAAACATATGATGTGACTAATGTTTTGCCCAGTAACAGAATTCAGGCAATCACCCAGGATAATAAAGGCGATATCTGGATTTCGAGCAACAATGGTCTCACCAGGCTGAATACTGAAATCAATAGTTTCAGAAATTATTCAAAAGAGGATGGTTTACAGGGCGACCAGTTTTATCAGCAGGCTTTTCTTAAAACACGAAAAGGAGAATTGTATTTTGGAGGATATAGCGGTTTTAACTCTTTCAATCCCGACAGTCTGAAAGATAATACTTTCATACCGCCAGTTTATATTACAGATTTTCAGATATTCAATAAACCGGTGGTTTATGGAGTTCCGGGAGCACAGTTTCCGACTCACATAAGTGAAGCAAAAGAAGTTAAACTGAATTGGGACCAATCTGTCTTTTCATTCTCCTTTGTCGCAATAAATTACCACCATCCAAAAAAGAATCAATATTCTTATAAACTGGAAGGATTTGAAAAGGACTGGAACAATACAGATGCCTCCAGGCGCTATGTTACCTATACCAATCTTGACCCTGGTAAGTATACTTTTAGAGTGAAAGCTTCAAATAATGACGGAGTGTGGAATGAAAAGGGGACATCGGTAAAAATCATTATTTTACCGCCTTTCTGGAAAACCTGGTGGTTTAAACCTATTATTTTGGCTGTTGTAGCCATTTTAGTAATCTTTATTTTCTGGCTGCGTTTCCGGAGATTGAACGAACAAAAAATTCTTCTTGAAAAATCAGTTTCAATTAAGACTGCTGAGTTGCATGATCTTAATGCATCAAAAGATAAATTCTTTTCAATAATTGCTCATGATCTGAAGAACCCTTTTAATACCATAATTGGTTTTAGCGAAATGATGAAAGAGTCTATAAAACTGAACGATTCTGCCACATTTTATGAATATACAGTCATGATAAATAATTCAGCTGTTCAAACATTGCGGTTACTTGAAAATCTGCTGGAATGGGCAAATTCACAGAGTGGAAAACTTTCATTTATTCCTGTACCGGTTAACTTAAGCGAACTGGTAATGGAAGAATTTATCATGACGGAGGATATGGCGACCAGGAAAAGGATTGATCTTAAGAACTATATCCCGGATACGTTAACTGTTGTGGCGGATAAAAACATGATCAGAACAATATTGAGGAATCTGATTACAAATGCTGTTAAGTTTACTTATATAAATGGTCAGGTTCAGGTAAATGCCGTAACCAGTGAAAATCAAGTTGAAATTTCAGTATCAGATACTGGTATCGGAATGTCAGAAGAAACCATGACAAAACTTTTCAGAATCGATGCCAACCTCTCGACCCGTGGCACTGATAATGAGAAAGGAACAGGACTTGGACTGTTCTTGTGTAAAGAATTTGTAGAGAAACATGGAGGAAAGATATGGGTTGAGAGTGAAGAAGGGAAAGGCAGCACTTTTAAACTCCTGCTTCCATTAAACGGACTCTCTTCAAACCTATGACATCAGATTCAGGATTAATTCGATACAAATCAGATACCCGGATTAAAGAGTAACTATGAATAAGTCATCTGAAATTTTTCAGACACTTCCATTTTATTTTTTTACAGCAGGTGTTTTCTTAATTATTGTTTGTCAGCACATTTTCTCCAATGGAATGTTTCTTGATGGATTGATTTATTCAACTGTTTCAAAGAATTTGGCGAATGGGCTCGGCACTTTTTGGAATCCCCATTTTACAGCAACATGTTTCCCTGACTTTCATGAACATCCTCCTCTCGCATTTGGAATTCAGAGTATCTTTTACAAAATTCTGGGAGAGAGTCGGCTTATTGATAAAATATATTCTCTGGTCACTGTTGTAATTGTTGGTTATATCATACTTCGAATCTGGAAAACACTGGGATACAAGTATGGCTGGTTCCCATTGTTTATATGGGTTGTAACTCCAACTGTATTCTGGGCCTCATATAATAACCTGCTTGAGAATACTTTGACTATATTCACATCTCTTTCCATTTTATTTTATCTGAAAAATCAGAAGAGTGAAAAGTGGTTTTTCATACTTCTGTCCGGATTTGTACTCGCACTTGGATTTCTTACAAAGGGATTTGTCGCATTCTTCCCATGGACATTTCCATTCCTGCTGTGGCTTTTTCTCAGACAGAAATCATCTGGTAAGATGGCCATGGATAGTGCAAAGTTGATTACTTTCACAATAGCGCCGTTGCTCCTTTTAATTTTATTATTCCCGGCAGTCAGATTAAGCCTTCATAAATACTTCGATAATCAGGTCCTTGGGAGCTTAAGAAATTCTGTAACTGTCGACTCACGCTTTTATATTATTAAAAGACTATTCTCTGAATTAATTCCTGCTGCAGTTTTGTGCATTCTGATTCTGGTCAGGGCAAGGATCAGAAAATCACCTGAAATTTTACTGACAGAATACTTTAAAAAATCGTTGGTGTTTGTGTGCCTTGGTTTGACCGGGGTTTTGCCCATAATGATAAGTATGAAACAAAGTGGATTTTACATAATTCCAGTTTACCCGTTTTTTGCAATTGGCGCTGGTATTCTGGTATATCCTTTTATTGATTCTTATTTCATTCAAATGAATTATGAATCAAAATGGTTTTTAATCTTTAAATGGACCGGATATTGTTTGTTTTTCGTTGGGTTTATACTTTCTCTTTATTTTTACAACCACTTCAGTCGTGATAAAAGTAAAATTAAAGACACGTACACTATTATTTCAGAGATCCCTCAGGGAAGCATAATAAATATCAGTCCGGATATGTTCGAAGACTGGAGTCTTCATGCATATTTTGCAAGGTTGAAAAATATCAGTTTAGATCCCGATCTTAACAATAAAAGAGGATTCTTGCTGATTAAAAATGAAAACTTTTCTGACACTCTTAATTCAAATTATAAGATCATTGAACTTAATACGATAAATTATAAGCTATTTAGACGAAGATAGGCAGAGATGTAAGAATTAAGGATTGCCCTCAATTCATGTTAATTCCAAATTAATGATATTATCAGACATGACAGAATACTGGGAATCGCGTTTTAAAAATGAAGGAGTAATGTGGAAGTTTGAACCATCAGATTCTGCAATAAGAGCTCTTGAACTTTTTAAATATAAGAAGATCGATGAAATATTGATACCGGGTTTTGGGTATGGCAGGAACGCCAGATTATTCCTTGACAATGGATTCAAAGTGACAGGGATAGAGATTTCACAATCTGCAATTGATTTAGCCAGAGCAAACGGTATCGAATGTACTATTCATCACGGTTCCGTAATTGCAATGCCATTTGATAATCAACAATATGAAGGGATTTTTTGCTATGCGCTCGTTCATTTATTAAATAGCATAGAACGGCGGAATTTTCTGATGTCGTGTTATAAACAATTAATTTATAATGGATTGATGATTTTTATCGTTGCTTCAAAACAAACAAGTTTATATAAGACCGGGAAATACCTTAGCAAAGACAGGTACGAGATATTAAAAGGGCTGAAAGTCTTCTTTTATGATTCGGATTCAGTTTTTAAAGAATTTTCAGATTTTGGAATGATCGAATGCAAAGATATTGAAGAGCCTGTCAAATTTATAGATGGGGGGGACCCGGTGAAGCTGAAATTTGTCATCTGCAAAAAAGAATAAACATATGAAAAAAACAATAATTTTTCTGTTTCTTATTCTGATTCTTCACCCGAGAAGCTCTTGTGCAACTCCGACTTCAACTGATCGCTGGCTTGAAATTGATCTTTATTGGTTTAACAAACAGAATATAGAGCAATCGGCCGATATTTTCTGGTCACGATTTTCTCCTCTTATTAATAAAGTAAACGGATGGAAAGGTGTAATACTTAATGTTGGCTGGATTAGTGATTATATCCTTGAATGGCAAGGCGATTTGAATCAGGAGATAAAACTGCCGGAAAATATGAGACAGAATCCGTTGTTTAAAGATGAAGGGCAATTCTCAGGAACTACGCCTGAAACTATTGAATTATGGAAAAAACGGTTTGAAAATGCAGGCAAATTCGAAGTCATCAATTATGATAAATGGTCGTATAATGATTTAAAAAAACTGGTACAAACGCTAAAAGAGGTCGCTGGGAAAAAGTATAAAATAACAGATGTAAAAGTCGGCACATTGGTGTTAGGCTGGGAAAGTATTTACTCGGGAGATAAGTCGATATTCGCTGCGAAGCATCCAAATGCTTGGCTAAATAATGCTCCAAACCTCATTGCTCTGCTGTCTGCAGATCCAAAGAAATATGGGGCTTTTCCCGCAGGAATTCCTGAAAATACTCCTTTCACCGAGTTTTTTGGTAAACAATGGGGTAATTTATCTAAAGCCATTAATCTGGATGTCCTGATATTGAGAGATAGTTACCTGGGAGTAGGTGTTTATGCACGAAGAGGTCCTTTCGGGCTGAAAGCATCTAAAGATCCTGCAGAAGTATCAGCCTGGAGCAAGGCGACTGCAGATTTAGTAATGCAGACCAAGATAGCCAATCCGGGAGCCCTTGTTATCGGATACTCCAACGCTGCCAGTGCTGTCGCAGACTGGCGAATTAACTGTTTTGATCTTGAAGTTATCGGTAAAGAAGGCTATCTCGACGGCTGGATAGATCAGACATGGGCTGGTGCATGGAATGAGGTAGGTCAGCGACCTGAAATTTTCTGGAATCAGCCATTGCTTGGCTGGACATATCAATTAAGTTATATGCTGGTACATGCAGCAATTCTTGCTGATACCAAAGTTCATCATTATTTTCTTACTGAGACCTTCGACGCATGGGAGTCGTGGGATATTATCCACAATGCAAAAGATAGGTTGCGATGGGGTATTTGGGCCTATTCGCACGCTGCGGTCAAAACTCCGGCAGGCTTAAAAATGCCTTCAGGAAATTATATTTCGTGGTGTAATCAAGGCAAGAGGTTACTTTCAGAGGAGGATGTCAGGTTTCTGACTGAAACTTCTGATGATGCTATAAATGATGCAAAAAACACTAAAAACATTTTTGGTCCCACCCTGGTTTACTCCAGAAGTGCAATGGAATGGCAAACAAAGAACAAACCCGATGAATCTGTCAAAGAATGGATTGATGAACAGTCAGGTACGCTAATGAAATGGTCCGTTCCAATACTCTCTATAACGCGTTCAGAATATTTGCACGACGTAGAGAGTGATATGTTTGTGTTTCAAACTCCTGTTCATCTGAAACCTGCTGAAAAAGAAAATATTATTGAAGTATTGAAATCCGGTAAACCGGCGGCAGTTTTTGGAAGCCCGGTTGGTGGATTAGATAAGGACATTTCAGATATTTTAGGAGTGAACACGCAGGACACAATGATAAACAGTGTCAAATACATTGGAACAATTAATTTCAAGACTGAGGGAATCTACAATTCACTGCCGAATACATTTCCGGTTTTTCAACCTTTCGCTCAAACCAGATTTACTGAAGGTACAGAAACTATTTATTCAGTTGCTACTTCCCCATGCCTGGGTTTAAGTAAGTCAAACGGGAAACAACTTATCTTCTGGGATCCCCCGGAGTTTTCTAATAATCTTCCCATTGGCTCAGGTGATTACGGTGAATCGTTGGACCAGATTCTTGGAAGCCCCACACCGTATGTAATTACTGCAAGACTTTTTAATGAACTCATGAAAAATTGCAGCCTCTTATATGTCGATGAAATATCTCAGTACCAACCAGTTAGTTTAGTGGTCTGGCAGTTGAAGGATGGAAGTTATAAAATTATGGCTGGAAACCTGGAAGAGGGCATTAACCACTCTGCAGATAAAAGTATGCATACTACATTAAACCTACCGTTCCAATATGTTGGCAATAGTCCAATTGAGATCCTGGAAAAATGGAGTGGA
This sequence comes from Bacteroidales bacterium, assembly GCA_050014255.1. Taxonomy (GTDB): domain Bacteria; phylum Bacteroidota; class Bacteroidia; order Bacteroidales; family VadinHA17; genus LD21. The sequence goes on from JBEKDR010000066.1 coordinate 9,434, forward strand.
GTGAAAACAATTTCAGGAAACAAAAGATTGAATGTAGATCTGAATCAGGGACAGACAAAACTCTTCATTTTTGGCGAAAAGTTTAATTCTGATTTCAAATAATGATCCTCTGTATTAATAATCACACCTATCTTTGAGTATTATTAAATATTTTCTAAAAATAAACTATTTGAAGAATGATTAAAGGTAAATCTCCTATCACTTATATTGCAGGAGCTATTTTTATATTGGTAATTATTTTATTATTGGCTAAGGTAATAATTGGAAATACATACAGAAAACAGATCCCTTCTCTTCCTGATTTGATATCCTTGTCTGCCCCACTTAAAGAGCAGTTATTGGCTGCTTATAAGAAAACAGAGCGTAATCCATCTGCTGATAATATAGGTATGATGGGAATGGTATATCATTCAAGTACATATTATGATAAGGCAGTTGTATGCTATAAACTGGCAATAAAGAAAGATAGAAAGAATTGGATATGGAGTTATTATCTCGGATATTTAAACCGGGAATTGGGAGATCCGAATACTGCCCTAAGGAATTTTACGGAGGTAACAAAGATAAATCCTAAAATATTCCTTGCCAGGTATTATGAGGGTGAATGTTATCAGAAAATGGGCTTAAACGATAGTGCAGAGATTGCATTTAAAAGTATTATCAACCGGATGGATAAGAATGCTGTTATGAGAACTTCTTCGCGTTATGACTATTTCCCGCTTGTTACTTATAGCATGTATGAACTGGCCAGAATATATATGACCACTGAACATGCGGATATTGCAGAAAAAACTCTCATGGAAATCATTGACTATCAGAAAGCATTTGGTCCGGCTTACCGGCTTTTGGGCAATGTATATAGCATTAAGGGTGATGAACCATTAAGCAAGCGTTATCTGGTCAGGGCAAATGACCTGACTATAAATCCTTCACCAGTTGATACTCTCATTGACAGACTTTCACTAATATCACGATCAGAGATGTATCTTCTTAAAAAAATTGATGAAGCTGAAAAAAATGTTTTTCCAGAATATGCCATGGTACTGGTTAACCATTCTTTAACCTATATTCCCGAAAACAATTACTTAATTGCCAAAGCGATCCAGCTTTTTCTCATCAGCGACATGGGTAAAAAAGCTTTGCCTTTACTCGATAGACATATCAACTATTTTCAGAACGACTTTGATGAACTGAAGAAGGTCGGTGATCTCCTGTATCAAAAAGCATTTTATTCCCAGGCAATGAAATATTATTCGAAGGCAATAAAGCTCAAACAAGCTGATAGCCAGGTACAATCATGTATGGTTATCTGTTATACAAAGGAGGGGAAGAAACAACAAGCGCTTGATCTTGTAAATGAAAAACTTGATAAGAACAAAACAAACCCTGATGCTCTGGCCGATGGAGTAACCCTTTTGCTTAACATGGGGGAGAAAGAAAAAGCAATCAGTTGGTTAAACAAACTGATGAGAATTTCACCTTCAAATACAAAAGGTCAAAAGTTAAAAGGTATGGTTTTAGAACAGGATGGTAAATTGCAAGAAGCATTATACATGTATAATCTGTCATTCAATGGGGATCCGGCAGACTTGACAACATCCCGATTGTTTGGCAATTTACTTGTGAGACAAAAAATGTGGGATAAAGCCATTTCAATTTTCAGAAAGGCTTTGGAATATCATCCAAACGAACCTTTTTTACTCGAAAGATTAGGGACACTTTTAGTAACATGCAATGATCCAAAACTAAGAAATATTGCTGAAGGCAGGGATTTTTGTGAAAGGGCATTTATTCATACTGCAAGTCATTCGGTTACACTAATATCTGCCGGAAGAAGTCTTGCAATTGCTTATGCTATTCTTGGGGACAAACGAAATGCCTCTAATGTCATTAAAATGACAATAAACTTTGCAAGAAGAGAAAATGTTCCATCATCTTACCTTGATGATCTCAGGAATTTACTTCAACAAATCAGTAACTCAAATTAATTAAAGGACACAGAGAAAAATTCTTATAATTTGATTTTGGAAAAGAAGTTTTCCTTATAAGTGTTACTGATCGGAATTCTCTGGTCTGCTATCAGTATGACGCCCCTTTCAATTGATTTTATTTTATCCAGCGCAACAATAAATGATTTATGAACCCTGCAGAATTTATTTGCCGGCAGACTCTCTTCAATCTTTGCGAAACTCTGTAAAGTCATAATCTTCTTACCGGTACAGATGATCCTCAGATAATCTTTCATCCCTTCAATATATAAAATATCATCCAGATCAATCCTTTCAAGACGGTACTCCGTTTTTACGAAGATAAAACTCCCATTGTCAGTAGTTTTCTTTTGGACATCCGGTTTATGTGAAAAGTATTCCATCACTTTATTGACAGCCTGCACAAATCGCTGGAAAGAGAACGGCTTTAACAGATAATCAGTTACATTAAGCTCAAATCCTTTAATTGCATACTGATCGTAAGCGGAAGTTATTATAATCCTCGATGTTTGCCCTGTCGCCTCAAGGAATTGGATACCTGTCAGCTTTTCCATCTGAATATCGAGAAAAATCAGATCGATACTGTTTTCTTTCAGCCATCCGATAGCTTCAATAGCACTGTCAAAAGTTCTTAGCAGTTTCAGATCCGGAATTTTACTGATAAAACCTTCAAGTTTCGATAAAGCCAGTGGTTCGTCTTCTATAGCAATACAATTAATCTGCATTGGTGTCGATAGTAAGTTTTACGCGATAAATCGTATCTTTTTGTTCAATAATCAGTTGATGCTTGTCAGGATATGTCAGGGCAAGTCTTTTCTTCAGGTTAATTATTCCAAATCCTGATTGACCGGTTTCAGATTCATTCGAATTTTTTTCATAAAAATTCGAAATTTCAAAGACAATAATTCCAACAGCCGATGCAAGTTTTATATCAACACATGGTTTCCTTGATCGAAAGCTCGCAAATTTGAAAGCATTCTCGATGAGAGGAACAAAAAGGGCCGGCGAGATCATTAAATTCATGTCACCTTCCACTTCAAACCGGATATCTTCAGGAGTTTTAATCCTGATCCGGTATAATTCAATGAAGTTACGGATATAATCGACTTCCCTGTTCAGTCCGACAACGTCTGATGATGTTTCATATGTAAGATAACGCATCATATCCGAAAGCTTTATAAGGGCAGCTGAAGCCTCATCGGAATTCTGATGGATCAGGGAATCTATATTATTGAGTGTGTTGAAAAGAAAATGAGGATTGAGTTTACTTTTAAGGAGATCGAGTTCAATAACCAGTTTCTGTTTATCGAGCTCAGATTTTTGATTCAGTATAATAAACCAGTTTATTATTACTCTGAAGAAAGAGCCGAATACTGCCGCAGTGAGGACAGGAAAATATCCGTTCATATGCATTCTGACTGAATACCCATGGTAGAAGTCTCGAAATGTACCTTCAAATACAGCTTTTGCAAAGTATAAGATTGTATATCCGAAAAAAGGCATTATGAGAACTATGAGAAATGAAGAAACAAAAAAGCCTGCGATCATTTTCCTGTCGAGAAAATACGGTACCTGAACAGTGTAAAACAGATAGAAAACAAACATAAGGTACAGGAATGCAATGATATATGAGACAATCTGCTGAAGAGATATATTTCCGTTGAAGTTTGCATTTGCAAGGTTTGCAAAAATTGCAAACAACCAGATAAAAATATGAATGTAAGTGATTCTCTTTTTGCTCATTTATTTCCCTCTTGTTCAATTGCTCACAAACTTACCAAAAAATCAGGCTTGTTTAATAAGAATTAAGTATTGGTTTTTTCCGCCGAGTTACTCTGTCCTCAGTATAAAGGACAAAAGTATTTCCGGCATTGATAATACGGAAATATGATATACCCGCTTGCCAAATATATCTGCAAGATTGGCGTTTTAATCTGTGAAATGAAAAAAGATAGAAAGAGATTGATATAAATAGTTATAAATTGACCTGCTGAAGAATGCATTGGAAGCGACACCTGCGTATGGTATGGTTTCAACCAGTGTCGAAGATAATAATGATAAGATCATTATCCTTGTGAAAAACGATCAGCCAATCCCGGAGGATGTACAATTGCAACTTTTTCACCGATCGTTCAGCACCAGAGGCAGCGGAAGAGGAATTCGCATTCTCCGATTTTTATTTTTTCCTCAGAAATTTGTCAATCTCTCTTGCAACTTTTCTGCCTGAAGCGATAGCATTTACAACTAGCGTTGCCCCGCTTACTGAATCACCTGCAGCGAATACTTTTTGCCTGTTTGTCGATTGGTTTTGATCGACCTTTATATTTCTTCTCTGGTCAAGTTCCAGTTCAAGTTCGGAAAGCAACCCTGCAAGAGCCGGATGGACAAAGCCCATTGCAAGTAAAACAAGATCAGCATCAATAATTCGGCGTGTATCAGGAACAGCTTCCATAGTAAACTTGTCATCTTTGAGATTCCATAGAACATCTTCAACCTCAACACCGGTAACACGGTTCTCTTGCCCATGGAATTTCACGGTTGCCAGGCTCCAGTATCTTTCACAACCCTCTTCATGGGAGGTAGATGTCTTAAGTACTTTTCCAAAGTAGGGCCATGGATTATTATCTTGTCTGGTAAGCGGTGGTTTCGGCATAATCTCAATCTGCGTAACATTCAGAGCTCTCTGCCGTATTGATGTACCAACACAGTCAGAACCGGTATCACCTCCTCCTATCACGAGAACCTTTTTACCCTCAGCATTTATGGGATTGGCTGAGCCGGATATCTGGCCTGAGTTCACACGATTTTGGAGTGAAAGAAAATCCATAGCAAAATGGATACCGTTCAGTTCCCTTCCTTCTGCAGCCAGGTTGCGTGGATGCGTCGCACCTATGGCAATACAGATCGCATCAAACTGATCAAGAAGCTCTTTCCCTGAAATGTCTTTACCGATGTTTATTCCGGTTCTGATTATAAGTCCTTCCTTCATCATCAGGTCGAGACGACGATCTACTACGGCTTTGCTTAATTTAAAATCAGGAATACCATATCTCAATAATCCGCCTGCTTTTTCATCTTTCTCAAAGAGAGTTACAAGATGACCTGACTTATTTAAAAGGTCGGAAGCAGCCAGTCCCGCAGGACCACTTCCAATTACTGCAACTTTTTTTCCTGTCCTGATTTTTGGAGGCTGAGGCTTTATATATCCTTCAGAAAAGGCTTTTTCAACAATTGCAACTTCATTTTCCCTGATTGTGACCGGTTCCATATTTATATTCAAAACGCAGGCGTGTTCGCAACTTGCCGGACAAATCCTTCCTGTAAATTCCGGAAAATTATTTGTTTCTGCCAGTCTCATATAGGCAGCTTTCCAGTCACCCTTGTATAGCAGGTCATTCCATTCAGGGATTAAATTATCTACCGGGCAACTCCAGTGGCAAAATGGAATACCGCAATCCATGCATCTGGATGCCTGAAGCATCCTGTCTTCACTGTTCAGTACCTGTTCAACCTCACTGTGGTCGCAGATCCTTTCATTAAGAGGTCTGTTTCCCGCTTCCTTTCTTTTTATCTTCAGAAATCCGCTTACATCAGCCATATTATCTTTTTATAAATTCTTTATTGTTTCGCGTTTCTCGTCACTCTAATTTCATTTTGCCCTGCGCTCTGCGCCCTGAGCCCTGTGCTAATTTAACTCGCACTTATCTCCAGATCAAGCTCAACATCCGCAATTTTCTTTTTAAGCTCTTCAAGTTTCTGTTCCTGAAGTACCTTTTTGAAGTCATAAGGTATAACTTTAATGAACATCGGTATATATTTGTAAATATCATCGAGTATCATCTTTGCTTTCTTGCTTTTGGTAAATTGATAATGCCTGGAGATTAGCTCAGTAAGTTCATTTACATCACCATAGTCTTCAACCAGCGATAGCTCGACCATTCCCATATTACAGTAAAAATCAAAATCGCCGTTTTCATTAAATACATATCCAATACCACCGCTCATACCTGCTGCAAAATTGCTTCCGGTAGTTCCCAGAACAACTACGCGTCCTCCTGTCATATACTCGCAGCAATGGTTTCCCACTCCTTCAACAACAGCATTTGCTCCACTGTTACGCACACCGAATCGTTCACCTGCTACACCTGAAATATATATCTCACCCCTTGTTGCGCCATATAGAACAGTATTCCCAATTATGATGTTTTTATCTGGCTCAAAAGTAGACCCGGTAGGCGGAACGACAATAATCCTTCCGCCGGAAAGGCCCTTCCCCAGATAATCATTTGAATCACCCTCAAGGTAAAGTTCAATGCCAGGTGAAAGAAAGGCACCAAAACTCTGCCCTGCCGATCCTTTAAACCTGCATTTGATTGTTCCGTCTGGCAACCCCTCGGAACCAAACAACGTTGCAATCTTCCCTGAAAGCATAGCGCCTGTCGTCCTGTCCGTGTTATGGATAGGCCTTTCAATAACAACCGGTTGTTTATCTGATATAGCTTTTTCAGCCTCATGAATCAACTCTCTATCAAGGACGTTATCAATTTTATGATCTTGAATATCGACACAATGCATGGCATTTTCTTTCGATTCCACAGGTAATGAAAGGAACCCCGAAAGATCCAGGTTTTTAATTTTCCAGTGATTAACCTCAGGATTTCTCTCAAGCAGATCAAAATGACCAATGATGTCATCCATCTTTCTATAGCCAAGCTGCGCAAGCTCCTCACGTACCTCTTCTGCCAGGAACCGGAAAAATGTTACAAGATTATCGGCTTTTCCTCTGAATCGCTTTCGCAATTCGGCATTCTGAGTTGCCACACCTACAGGACAAGTATTAAGATGGCATTTGCGCATCATTACACAACCCATAACAATAAGAGCAGCTGTTGAGAAACCGTATTCCTCGGCACCCAGCAGGGAAGCAATAATTATATCCCTTCCGCTTTTTAACTGTCCATCAGCCTGCAGGATAACTTTCCTTCTAAGGTTATTCATCACCAGCGTTTGTTGTGATTCTGCAAGGCCGAGTTCAAGAGGCAATCCAGCGTGTTTAATTGATGAAGATGGACTTGCTCCGGTTCCTCCCTCGTATCCGCTTATTGTTATCAGGTCTGCACCGGCCTTGGTAACACCTGCTGCTATAGTACCCACTCCGCTTTCGGAAACCAGTTTTACGCTGATTTTAGCCTTTGGATTGACATTTTTCAGGTCGAAGATAAGCTGGGAAAGATCCTCAATAGAATAAATATCATGATGTGGTGGAGGAGAAATAAGAGTTATTCCGGGTATTGAATACCTTGTCCTCGCAATAATTTTATCAACCTTGTGCCCCGGCAGCTGACCACCTTCACCTGGTTTAGCTCCCTGGGCAATTTTGATCTGGATCTCATCAGCATTAACAAGGTATTCGGTCGTAACACCAAACCGACCGCTAGCGACTTGCTTTATGGCGCTTCTTACACTATCCCCGTTTTCCAGGGGTTTGAAGCGTACAGGGTCTTCACCACCTTCCCCGGTGTTACTGCGACCGCCAATACGGTTCATCGCAATAGCCATTGTTTCGTGTGCTTCACGACTGATTGAACCATAAGACATTGCCCCGGTAACAAACCTTTTCATGATCTGTTCAACTGGTTCGACCTCTTCGATAGCGATAGGATTATATTTCATTCTCAATAATCCTCTTATGAATCCAGGGCTTGCTGTATCAGCATTGACACGGCTTGTATATTCTTTGAACTTTTTATAATCACCTGTGCCGGTGCTCCATTGCAACAATGAGATGGTTTCAGGGTTCCACGCATGATGCTCACCATGTTTCCGGTAGGAGTATACACCCTCGGTAAGTATTTCTTCGGGTTGCTGTTCCGTATTAAATGCTTTTCTATGCGGGATAAGTACCTCTTCGGCAATTTCATTCATTCCTATGCCACCAATCCTTGAAATTGTACCGGCAAAATATTTGTTTATGACATCGGGGTGAATACCGACCGCTTCAAATATCTGGGACGATCTGTAACTTCTGAGAGTGCTGATTCCCATTTTAGACATTATCTTCAGGATTCCTTTGTTGATTGCATTAACATAATTTGCCTCTGCCTTTTGATAATCGAGCTGGATTGCCTTGTCTTTAATAAGCTTGTCTATCACGGCAAGGCTCATATATGGATTGATAATACTTGCCCCATAACCAAAAAGCAGGGCAAAATGCATTACCTCACGCGGTTCAGCCGATTCCACCACAATATCAATCTGCATCCTTTTACGAGTTTCAATCAGGTGGTGATGAACAGCTGAAACAGCCATTAAGGATGGTATTGGTGCGGCTTTTTCACTTATCCCACGGTCGGAAAGTATGATATAATTTTTCCCCTCATCAACTGCTTTTTCAGCATCTTTACATAATTGTTCGACGGCACTCTGTAAACCTTCAGCTCCCTTTCCGGCGTCGAAATGCAACAGAAGGTTTGCCGCGGAAAATCCTTTGTATCTCAGGTTTTTGACTACCTGAAAGTAAGTATTGGATATAACTGGATTCCTGAAGCGTACCATTTTTACGTGATCAGGAGATGTCTCAAGAAGATTTTGCTGCAAGGATCCAAGGTAACCCGACAGTGTCATCACAAGTTCCTCCCTTATTGGATCTATAGGCGGGTTGGTAACCTGTGCAAAAAGCTGTTTGAAATAGTTAAATAACCTGTATGGCTTTCTCGAAAGTACCGCAACAGGAACATCATTGCCCATCGAACCAATTGGTTCTTTACCTGTGGCAGCCATCTCCTTGATAATCCTGTCAGTATCTTCCATTGAGTAATTGAAGGCCGTTATATACTTATTGTACTCATCTCCCATGTCAGTTGTCTCCTGATGACCGGTCTCAATCTTTTCGAGTTTGACCATATTCTGCTGGATCCATTGTCCATAAGGATATTCTGCTGCCAGTTCAGCCTTTAGCTCTTTATCATAGAAGATTTTGCCGGCTTCCGTATCGACAAGTAACATTTTCCCGGCCTTTAAACGACCTTTCTCCCTTATCTCTTCAGGGGCAAATGTCTGAACACCTGCTTCTGATCCCATAACAATCAGATCATTTGTAGTAATAACATATCTTGAAGGACGAAGCCCGTTTCTGTCGAGCATCCCGCCAATATAACGTCCATCAGAGAAAATAAGGGAAGCAGGGCCGTCCCATGGCTCAAGAAAAGTAGAATGATACTTATAAAAAGCCTTCAGTTCAGGCGAGATGGGATTCTTATCATTTATTGATTCAGGAATCAGAACGGACATAGCATAAGGCAATGATTTACCGCTCATTATAAGAAACTCCAGTACGTTATCAAGAGATGCGGAATCGCTTTTATCGGGTTCTATAATTGGGTACAGTCGTGTAAGATCACCCAATTTATCAGATTTAAGAATTGATTCTCTTGCTTCCATCCAGAATCGGTTTCCTTTAATAGTATTTATCTCGCCATTATGTCCCAGCATCCTGAATGGCTGAGCCAGGTCCCAGCTTGGAAATGTATTTGTACTGAATCTTGAGTGTACCAGTGCTATTGCGCTATGTAACCTCTCATCATTAAGGTCGAGAAAGTACTCCCCAAGCTGAATGGAGGTAAGCATACCTTTATAGACGAGCACTTTTGTGGAAAGACTTGGTATATAAAAGAAATTCTTTTGTCTGAGGTCCGAGTTACGGATTGCAATTTCCGTCCGTTTACGTATAATATATAATTTGCGTTCCAGTTCCTCCTGAATAACATCAGCTCCAAGAAGAATCTGAAGGATTTCGGGCTCCGCTGCCCGTGCTATTTCACCAATAATGGAGTTATTGCGCGGGACTTCACGGAAACCTATCAGATTGACACCTTCCTCCCTGATTATATTGACAAGTATCTCCTGGCATTTAGATGCATCAGATCTATCCTGTGGAAAGAATATCAGACCCGTTCCAAACTGCCCCTCCGGCGGAAGTGAATAGCCCTGGATAAGGTAGAAGTCCCTGGGAACCTGTATAAGTACTCCTGCTCCATCACCGGTTTTACTATCTGCCCCTTCCGCACCCCTGTGTGTCATATTAGTAAGAATGTCAAGCCCCTGCCTGATAATTGAGTGAGACTTTTTCCCTTTCAGATGTGCAACAAATCCAATCCCGCAATTCTCATGCTCAAACTCCTGACGATACAATCCCTGCTGCTTTGGACGTTCTTTTTTCATAATGAATACCTTAATTTATTTCTGTTTTTTACAAAAAAACCGTTCTCTGTGTTTGAGAGAACGGTCATCCCTAATCCGATACCAAACACCATTCTCAGTCAGTTCCAATTAACCTTTTAATGAGGAGTGATATAATGGATCTAAAATTATTCATTTACTTTAATATTTACCGACAAATATACAGTTTATTCTTTCAGATTATCGCGAATATCAATAAAAAAATTAATAAAAAACTGTAAAATATTTAAAAAGTTGTTAACCTAATAATTAACAAAATGTAAAAAAGGTCGTTCCAAGTTTCCCGAATATCATTAACCATTTCATACAATTATTTGTTACTTTGTATATATTTAAGTATTATGTTATTCTTATTTTGATTTCCAAGATTATCAGATATATATGGAAAATTCTAAGAACCTTATAATTGTAATTTTTGGAGCATCAGGAGACCTGACTTCAAGGAAGCTGATGCCAGCTTTATTTTCATTGAAGACTCAAAAGCTTATGCCTGAGAAATATGTAATTCTGGGCGTTGGCAGGACAAAATTCTCGAATGATGATTTCAGAGTAAGAATGAGCGAGGCAATCTCCTCATATTCAGAAGAAAAAGTCACTGATAAAAACCTTATTGAAGACTTTACCAGGGATCTCTATTATCATTCTATGGATAACTCTTCTGAGATTGGATATTCAGAACTTAAAACAGTATTGAAGGAGATTGATAATAAATATTCCATTGACGGAAATATTATTTTTTACATGGCAACTCCCCCGAGTATGTACGAAATCATTGCTGTTAACCTTGCGAAATCTGGTCTGACTAATCAGGAAAATGGGTTCCGAAGATTAATTATTGAGAAACCTTTTGGATATGATCTTGAATCGGGCCGGAAACTCAACATAACTCTGCATGAACTGATTTCAGAAAATCAAATCTTCAGGATTGATCACTATCTTGGAAAGGAAACGGTTCAGAATCTGCTGGTTACAAGATTTGCAAATGGTATGTTCGAACCTCTTTGGAACAGAAATTATATACACCGGATAGAAATTACTTCTGCTGAAAATTTGGGAGTTGGGGATAGAGGTGGTTATTACGACACTTCAGGAGCTTTGAGAGATATGGTCCAGAACCATTTGCTTCAGATGGTCGGATTAACTGCAATGGAACCCCCTTCATCGCTCGATGCTGATGCTATCCGCAATGAAGTATTAAAGGTTTTCCAGTCGTTGCAGCCAATCAGGGTAGAAGATGTTCCTTCTCAGGTTATCAGAGGCCAGTATACAGGATCTCTTATCCGGGGGGAGTGTATTACAGGTTACAGGTATGAGAAAGGAGTTGCGGTTGATTCCCGTACAGAAACTTATGTCGCGATAAAGTTTTTTATCAACAACTGGAGATGGGGAGGTGTGCCATTTTATATGCGTACAGGCAAAAGGCTTCCTACGCGTGTTACTGAAATTGTCGTACATTTTAAGCAAACACCTCATCACCTCTTTCAGAGAGAATGCGGTAAAGTATCTGCTAATCAGCTTATAATACGTATTCAGCCTGATGAGGGAATTTTGCTGAAATTTGATATGAAAGAACCCGGAGCCGGATTTAATGTGAAAAACGTAAATATGGATTTCCATTATAAGGATCTGGCAGACATAAGAGTACCTTCTGCATATGAAAGATTACTTAATGACGTTATGCTTGGCGATTCAACCCTTTTCTCGCGTGATGATGAAGTTGAAACAGCCTGGAAATTTCTTGAACCGATTCAGAAAGCCTGGGCAAATAACAAATCAATCAAGGTATTTGGTTACCCGGCAGGTACTTGGGGACCAGAGCATGCCAACGACCTCATTGAAGGCGACGGACTTACCTGGAGATATCCATGTAAAAACCTTGCGGATGAGGAGCTGTACTGTGAATTGTGAAAGTTTGAAGTGCCTAAAGTGCCTAGAGCACTTAGAGTTAAGAGTTCAAAATTCAGCGTTCAGAGTTGAGTCTTGAATGAAAGGATTCCCTTCACCAGAGAGCTTGCCACGCCTAGGCGGGAGGTCAGGGGTAGGTAAAACAGGAAAAAAGTAAAGTGGATAAGATTATAAAAATATTTCCTTCACCTCATGAATTAGCAATGAAATTTGCTGAGGAGATGGTATGTATGATAAAGGAATCAGCTAATAAAAAGAAAATTTTTACCGTTGCTCTATCCGGTGGTTCCACTCCTGAATTATTATTTACAATCCTGAGCGAAAATTTTGCACGATCTGTTTCATGGAAAAATGTGCACATATTCTGGGGTGATGAGAGATGCGTCCCGTCTGATAATGCTGAAAGCAATTTTGGAATGGCCTGGAGGAAATTTCTCAGCAAAATTGAAATTCCTTCCCTGAATATTCACAGAATACATGGAGAAGATGATCCTGAAAAGGAAGCATCACGCTATTCGGAAGAAATATCACTCCATACCGGCAAAAGAGACGGAATGCCGTTGTTTGATCTTGTTCTTCTGGGTTTGGGTGAAGATGGACACACGGCGTCCATATTTCCCGGACATCCGGAATTGTTTTATTCTGATAAAATATGCGAGGTGACTATTCATCCTGTCACTAAGCAAAAGAGAATATCTCTTACTGGAAAGGTCATTAATAATGCAGAAGCCGTAACATTTTTAGTGACAGGAAAGAAGAAAGAGAAAATTGTTAAAAATATATTTAAAAAAGATCCATCTGCATCAAACTATCCTGCCTCTTATATTGTTCCTGTTTATGGCCGGCTTGACTGGTTCATTGATAAGGAAGCCGGGAAGTTGTTGTAACAGGTGATTGTTGGCAAAATGTGAATTCTGCCAGGAGTGTTGATGTTTTTTTTTATATTTGGAGTAACTTTTTATTAACTTAAAATAAATAGCCATGTCACACGAAAAAGCTAAAGAACAGACAAAGAACAAAAAAGAGCCTACTAAGACTCTTAAAGAGAAGCGCCTCGCAAAAAAAGCTAAAAAAGAAGAAAAGAAAAGGCAGTAAAAAATGTCTTGATGTCTGGGTGTTTTAGAGTCTTTTTGTGCTTATTTTAACTGAATAAAAAAAGTCCCGCACACGGCGGGACTTTGAATAATAAATCTTTGTATGGATAAACTAAGCTAGTCTAACGTCTACTGCATTAATTCCTTTTTTACCTTCCTGAAGTTCAAACGTGACTTCATCATTCTCTTTAATCTGATCTTTCAGACCAGATACGTGTACAAAATATTCATTATCCGAATCTGCATCTTTAATGAATCCGAATCCTTTTGATACATTAAAAAATTTCACTGTTCCTTTGTTCATTTTATTCTGATTTTTAAAATTAAGGCCGCAAGCTACGTAATTAAATTGAAATAATCTACATTATTTTATAATATTCTGATATTTAATTGATTTATTCAGAAAAAAGTGTACTTAACGGATTAAAACGTACTTGTATGAAAAATTATTATAAGCTTACAACATAGTGAATCATAAATCACCATAAAATTATTTCTACTTTTATCGCCTAATATTTAATAAATTAATTATCATGAGAAGGGCTTTAAATATTTTGACGGCTATATTGTTTACTGGTATAAATTTACTCGGGCAGGTTAAATTCCAGACTGTTGCGGAAAAATCTGATTTTAAATCAACTTCAAATTATAACGATGTGCGAATTTTCATAGATCAGCTAAGAAAATCCTCACATTATATAAGGGCTGAGACTCTGGCCACAACAACTGAAGGAAGAGAAATCCCACTTTTAATTATTGGAAATCCTTTACCTCGATCCTCAAAGGACCTGGCAAAGGACAAAAGGATTGTGGTGTATATCCAGGCAAATATTCATGCTGGTGAAGTTGAAGGCAAAGAGGCCTCTCTGATGTACGTCAGGGATTTACTAAGTGAGAAAAGCCCTGAGATCCTTAAAAATGTTATACTGCTTGTATGTCCTTTGTTTAATCCTGATGGTAATGAGAAGATAAGCCCTCTTAACAGAACCTATCAGAATGGGCCGGTGAATGGTGTCGGAGTACGGTATAATGGCCAGTTCCTTGATCTGAACCGTGATGCAATGAAAGCTGAATCTCCCGAAGTAAAAGGAGTGTTGACCAACGTTTTCAATAAATGGGACCCCGCTATATTTATGGATTGCCACACAACAGACGGATCCTACCATGTGGAACCAACAACTTTTACCTGGATGGTCAACCCTGATGGTGATAATTCCTTAATTACTTATATGCGCGAAAAAATGATGCCGGAAATGTCAAAAACCTTATCCGGTAAGTATAAGATAGAGAACTGTTTCTATGGGGAGTTCATAGATATGATGGAGCCGGAAAAAGGATGGGTGCTTGATGCTTCCGAACCACGTTACATTGTTAACTATTTCGGTTTAAGGAACAGGCTGGGTATTCTTAATGAAAACTATGTTTATGCTGATTTCAAATCGAGGGTTATGGGATGCTATTATCTGATACATTCTTTGCTTGAGTACACATCAGTTCATAAATCAGAAATTGAAGATATGTTGAACGATGCGGATAAAAGGACAATATTGCGTGGAGCTGATCCTGCAGTATCAGACTCTTTTGCAATTGATTATAAAGTGCGGCCATCTCCAAACAAAGTCACTATCAGAACATATGAGGCAGAGTTGATTAACGATGTTAACGGAAGGAAGAATTACAGGAGGACTGATAGACAGAAGGATGTAACAGTACCTTATTATATTGATTATTATCCGACAAAAAATGTCAGATTTCCCTTTGCCTACCTTATTACTGCAAGCGATCCGGCTATAACTGATCTTAT
>JBEKDR010000067.1:0-21469 GCA_050014255.1 Bacteroidales bacterium
ATGCTTTCACCTGAAATACCATAAGGATTAGATGTCTCAGATGCACTGATGTAGAAACAAACTTCATTTCCTGAGACTTCATACATGATTTGCTGATATCCCTGCACGAAAACTGTATCAGAAGCCGGGAGAACCTCTTTTTCCTCAAATCCTTTACCGCTGTTAATAAATAACTTGTATGATGATATCGTTCCCAGCCAGTTTTTATATGGATTCCATGAAAGAACAATATTATTTCCTGACCTCTCTAATGAAAGCACTATATTAGAAGCCAGATTTGATACAGTCACCGGAAGGTTGCAACTGTTGACAGCCGAAAGCCTGTAATAGTTAATTATGTTCGTTTTTGCCTGAGTGTCAGTATAATTGACTGACCCATTGACTGAAACAGGTCTTGAAATCTCCTGAAAAGTGCTGTCTGATCCTGTCTTCCTCTCGAGGCTGAAATTACGTATCTCTGATAACGGATCAATTGTAAATGAAAGTGCCACATTACCTTCAGAATTTAAAGTTGCCTGGTCAGCGTTGATCCATTGCGGAGGACGCTGCATCTTTGTCGATAAGCAGATTTTGTTTGAGGTGGAAATTGTTCCTGCTTCCAGATTTGCACGGACCACGAAACAGTATTCCGCATCAATGGTAAAATCATTCAGAGTAAAGCTGGTATCCCCGACGCTTACATTTCCTGTCTCAGTATAATTTCCACCATCTACTGACAACAAAACAGTATAACCTGTAACTTTTTCAGGATAAGATGGATAGCTGTTCCACGTTACCACAATCTTTTTCATACAGGTATCGATAGAAACCTGCTCAAAAATTGAATTAATTACATTTGAAAAAATGCTCGTACATCTTGGAAGTCTCATAGCTGCAACAACATAAGAGACACTAAAATATTTTGAAGCAGTACTTGACAGCGTATAACTTGTTGCTGCGGGATCCCATACTGTGTCGATTGGCATTCCATCTCCGTTTTTATAAGAATACAGAATATAGGCAGCAATATCAGTCGATGGGCTCAAAGTCCATGTAAGTATGGTATTACCAGTTTCTGACTGAACAGAAACTGATGTAAGTACAGGAGGCAACGGAGGATCTGTAATGCAATTAGTTTGGGAATAAGCACCACCTGACCAAAAACTTAAGATAATAATGATAATATAAAAATGCCGGTTTTTCATTCAGAGCCGACTGTTATTTCATAAAGGTCATCAATATTGTAATACGTCCTTGCCAGTTCAATTATTTCATCGGGATCAATTGTTTTTATCTTCTCAGCCAGCCTGTAATAATAACTATTGTCAAGTCCGAATTCCCATGCTGATCTGAAGCTTTCGGCAAGTGCAAATGGTCCATCGAACATTCTTAACATCTCTCCCGACATATAATTACGTACAACTGCCATCTCTTCTTTCTTCACCGGGACATCCTGAAGAAGCTTTATCTCCCTGTAAATCTCATCGATCGCTTTCTGACAGTTTTTCTGACTGACCTCTGTTGAAATAACTTTATAACCTGCAAGATCAAGTGAAGTGATTGATGAACTTATCCCATAAGTGTACCCTTTTTCTTCACGAATATTTTTCATCAGACGTGAACCAAAATATCCCCCAAGAACAGAATCAAGAATCTTCAGACCGGGGTAATCAGAATGACGTTTGTTGATTGTTGCTGAGCCTATCCGGATAGCATTCTGGACTGTTCCGGCTTTATTAACATGAATTTTTTTTGATTTCTCGCCTTTTATGAGATTCACAGAAGCTTCTTTATTATTTTCATTTGAACTGATATTGCCAAGGTACGAATTAAGAAGTTCAGCAGTTTTACAGTGTATTTTACCCGATATTATGACTGCCATATTTTCCGGAGTATAATATCTGGTGTGAAAATCTGATAAAATTGAAGGAGTTATATTTTCAAAATCCTGTTCACGAATCTGGTAACCATATTGGTGACTCTTTCCAAATATAGATTCAAAAAACTGATCTATAGCAAGGTTCTGAACTTTTTCCCTGTTTACCATGTACCACCTAAGCCGTTTTTTCATTAGTGAATTTAGTTCCTCTTCAGGAAAAACCGGCCGAAATAATATCTCACGGCTGAGTTCCAGCACTTTTTCAATGTGTTTGTTCAGGAAAAACAGAATAATACCAGCGTAATCTTTCTCCGCTGACTGGTTTAAGAAAACTCCATAATAATCGAGCACCCTGTTCAGTTCTTCAGAACTGTAATTCTGCGATCCTTCTGAAAGCATCATATTGCATGTCGAAGCTATAAGCGGTAAATATTCCTTAACCTGGCCTGCTCTGAAAACAAATTCAAGGCGCATTATATCCTCAGTTCCGGCTTCGATCAAATAAACCGGTACACCGTTATTCAGTCTGAATGACTTTGCTTCAGGAATAACTACCTTTTCGACAGGGAATACCGGTGGCTGGATTCTTTGCAGTATGTTCATCATTTCTCCTTTCGTGTTGATATATAATTAATTGTACTGCAATGAGTCGGAATAAGATATCTTTCTAAAGCTTCGATCACCATCCCGTGACTGACATTTCTGTATGATTTTACCTCATTATTAATTAATCCGGGGTCTCCCAGTAGTTCAAAGAATGAAAGATTCGCGGCTTTATTGAGAATGCTGGTATTGGAAAAGACTGTTGAAGATTCGAACTTGTTCTTGACTTTTTCCATCTCATCCTTTATTTCATTATCTTTCATTAAACCTTTGATTACCTCATTTATTGATTCATCAGCGTTCTGAATATCAACTTCTTTCATTAACTTGCCCTGCACTATTAATAGTCCAGGGTCAATATCTGCAGTCAGGTAAGCATTAATTTCGCTGAATAATTTCTTCTCCCTCACAAGTTTTGTATGCAATCTGCCTGATTCTCCTCCCGACAGAAGGTCTGTAATAAGGTCGAGTGTATAAAAATCTTTACTATTCCTTGGACCGATATGCCAGACTTTGTATAATGCTGTTGATGGAACATCTCTTTCAATTGTAATGATTCGTTGCTCTGTCTGTTCAGGTTCGGAAGGCAGGTTTCTCACCTGAATTGCCCTTTTTTCTATGGGGCCAAACCATTTCTGGGAAAGTCTAAATGCCAGGTCATATCCAAGATTACCAGTAAGGGCAAGTATTGCATTATTTGGGGCATAATGCGAAAAGAAAAAATTCTTAACCTGTCCGAGGTCAGTATTTTTAATGTGATCCATATCCATTCCGATTGTAGGCCACCTGTAAGGATGCACTTTATATGCCAATGGTCGCAGTTTCAATATGGCATCTCCATATGGTTGATTAAGATATCGCTGGTGGAATTCCTCAATGACAACATTTTTCTGGGTATCAAGATTCTTCAGGGAAAAATCCAGTTCGAGCATTCTGTCGGATTCCAGCCAAAAACCTGTTTCAATATTTTCTGATGGAATTGTAAGATAATAATTGGTAATATCATTATTTGTAAATGCATTATTCTCCCCGCCAACAAGTTGCAGAGGTGTATCATAATCAGGAATATTAATGGAACCTCCAAACATAAGATGCTCAAAGAGGTGTGCCAGTCCGGTCATTGCCGGATCCTCATCCCTTGATCCGACATCATAAAGGATGTTCATCGCAATAAGCGGAGTTGATTTATCCTCGTGTACAAGAACCCTTAATCCATTTTCAAGTGAAAATCTTTTGTAGTTTATCATACCTCTTAACTTCAATTATCAGAAATGGATATAAGCATACCGGAATAATACATATTGACAAACTTAACTAAAAAACAGTGAAGGTTTAGTATTGTTTTTATATTTGCATCATTATGTTCCGGAATCGTTTTTTCAGTAGAATACTTCATCAAAACCTTTTTGAAATTGATCAGGTTAAAATAGTGTACTTTCTTAGTCTCGTCGTAGGACTATTGAGCGCGCTTGCTGCCGCTTTTCTCAAATATTCGATTCATTATATACATAAAATCCTGACTGAAGGTATTACAACCGAGTCGGGCAGCTATTTATATCTTGCTTATCCTCTTATCGGTATGTTGCTGACTTTTTTGTTTGTAAAATATATAGTAAGGGATAACATCAGTCATGGTATCAGCCGTATACTTTTTTCAATTTCCAGGAAGAAAAGCCACCTGAAAACTCACAATATCTGGACTTCAATAGTTGCAAGTACATTAACGATCGGCTTTGGGGGTTCGGTTGGTGCTGAAGCCCCGATAGTATTAACAGGATCTTCAATCGGATCTGCCATTGGCAGATTTTTCAAACTGAATTATAAAAATATTACTTTGCTAATCGGATGTGGTGCCGCAGGAGCAATTTCCGGGATTTTTAAGGCACCTATTGCAGGAATTGTTTTTACGCTGGAGGTTCTGATGCTTGATCTTACTATATCATCAATTGTTCCTCTGCTAATTGCTTCTGTAACAGCTGCAACAGTTGCATATTTTCTGATGGGCAATAAAGTTCTGTTGAGCTTTATTGTTATTGGTGCTTTTAATATTTCAAATATACCCTGGTACTTGTTACTGGGCATTATTTCCGGATTGATTTCTCTCTATTTTTCGAAAATGACTATGTTTCTGGAAGGAAGCTACAATAAAATCACGAATGCCTACTTAAGACTTATTCTGGGAGGAGTTGTGCTGGGAGGTATGATCTATCTTTTTCCTCCGTTCTATGGTGAAGGTTATGACACAATAATGTTGCTGCTCCAGGGAAATTCTGATTTAGTTTTTAATAACAGTATTTTCAGTCATTTTTCCAATAGCTTTTTGTTGATTATTCTTTTTATGTCGGGCCTTGTTTTGCTTAAAGTAATCGCCAGCAGCTCAACAAACGGTGCGGGAGGAGTCGGTGGAATATTTGCGCCCGTTTTATTCATCGGAGGCATTAATGGGTTTCTGGTTGCAAGCATTCTAAAAAAAATCACAAGTTTGGAACTACCGGATAACAGGTTTGTTCTCGTTGGTATGGCGGGCATGATGGCTGGCGTTATGCATGCGCCGCTTACAGCAATATTTCTTATAGCAGAGATTACCGGAGGTTATAATCTGCTTATCCCATTGATAATCACATCTACAGCTGCATATATTACAACCAGGAGTTTTGAAAAACATTCAATATATCATGTTCAACTGGCAGAAAGTGGAGATCTTATTACACATGATAAAAATAAAGCCGTATTGACCAGGATGAACTGGAAGAAGGAGATTGAGACTGATCTGTTAAAAGTAAAGCCAACGGATACTCTGGGTGAATTGGTAAAAATAATTGCCAGATCAAAAAGGAACCTTTTCCCTGTTGTGGATGAGCACAATATTTTAGAGGGAGTGGTATCGCTTGATGATGTAAGAGAGATAATGTTTCAACAGGAATTGTACAGTACTACCTATATAAAGGACTTGATGACCATCCCGCCTTCATACATTGATAAAAAGGAGAATATTGAAACAGTTATGGATACATTCAGGGAAACAGGTGCATGGAACCTTCCTGTACTAGATAACGGATATTATGTTGGATTTATCTCCAAATCAAGGATTTATACAACTTATCGCGAATTGCTTGTCGAATTATCAGAAGAATAAAATTAAAAATGAGTATAAGTGAGAAATGTTTTTTTGAAGTTTTTACCCCCTTTCCTGTTTCCCCCAGGGGGGAAATGAAAGCTAACTCCTTCCCCCGCCAGCTGGCGGGGAAGGTTGGGAAGGGGGTAATAACCTTAAAATAAATTTATATAGAATACTGTGTTTAAATAAATTATAAATTATGAAAAGAGATACTTTGATTTTTGACCTTATTGAAAAGGAGCGTCAACGCCAGATAAACGGAATTGAGCTAATTGCCTCCGAAAACTTTGTCAGTCCGCAAGTGCTTGAAGCAATGGGATCAGTAATGACAAACAAGTATGCTGAAGGGTATCCGGGGAATCGCTATTATGGTGGATGCGAAATTGTCGATCAGACTGAACAGATAGCGATTGACAGGCTAAAAAAACTTTTTGATGCTGAATATGCCAACGTTCAGCCGCATTCCGGCGCCCAGGCAAATATGGCCGTATTTATGACATTGCTTAAGCCGGGAGATACTTTTATGGGATTAAATCTTGCGCATGGCGGGCATCTTTCACATGGTTCTCCTGTCAATTCATCGGGTCTTTTTTACAGACCGGTTGCCTACAGCGTAAGGGAGGATGACGGATTAGTCGATTATGATATGATGGAAAAGATTGCCCTGCAAGAAAAGCCTAAGATGATAATTGGAGGGGCATCGGCATATTCCCGTGAATGGGATTATGAAAGAATGAGAAAAATTGCTGATATGATCAGTGCTATTTTTGTGGTTGATATGGCTCATCCGGCAGGTTTAATTGCAGCCGGACTGCTCAGGAATCCGTTAAAATACGCCCATATTGTTACTTCGACAACCCATAAAACGCTAAGGGGACCAAGGGGAGGAATTATTCTGATGGGTAAGGATTTTGTAAACCCATGGGGCATTACTACTCCAAAAGGTGAAGTAAAAATGATGTCTTCTCTTCTGAACTCCGCTTTATTTCCTGGCATACAGGGCGGTCCTCTCGAGCATATTATTGCTTCAAAAGCAGTCTCTTTTGGTGAGGCACTCTCTCCGGGGTTCAATGAATACCAGGCAAGGGTTAAAAAAAATGCGTTTGTTATGGCTAAAGCTTTTATGGATAAGGGATATAAAGTAATCTCTGATGGTACTGACAATCATTTGATGTTAATTGATCTGAGGACCAGATTCCCGGAGATATCCGGGAAAAAGGTCGAAAATACTCTCGTGCGATCACATATTACAGTAAATAAAAACATGGTACCTTTTGACACCCGTTCTCCGTTTCTGACTTCTGGTTTGAGAGTTGGTACACCGGCTATTACTACCCGCGGCCTTAAAGAAGAACACATGGGAATAATCGTCGATTTTATTGATGAAGTCATATCGAATATTGATAATGAGGCTATTATTGCAAGGGTTGGAGAGAAAGTCGTTAAAATGATGAAATCATATCCTCTCTTTTCAATGTGATCTTAACTAAAAAGAACGGCTCTATTTAAACTTATCTGATATAGATTTTTATTTTAACTTTGTACATATCTATTTTCAATCTATCATCGATGAATAACCAGAAACTTATTTTTATTGTTGACGATGATCCTTTTATTAACATGTTGGTTGTTAAACGATTTACATCTGAAGGTTTTCGTCTGGAAGCCTTCCTGTATGGCGAAGAATGTCTTAGTGCACTAAACAGAAACCCCGATCTGATTATACTCGACTACTATTTTGTCAATAACGACCGGAAAGTAATGGATGGGATGGAAGTCCTTGACAAGATAAAAGAGTTAAAGCCTGATACTCCTGTAATAATGTTATCCGGACAGGATAAAGGAGAGATTGTTCTTGAGCTCGCAAGGAAAGGTATTGATGATTATATTATTAAAGACAATAATCTCATTGATAATCTCAATATTGCTATCGGCGAACTGTTTGATAGAAAATAAAAATGATGGATAGTGTAGGGAATAGTCGCGACTATTCCCTACACTACAACACGATATTATTTCAGTATAAAATTATAAGTGATCGTACCCTTCTGGATTGCCGGTGCATCGTGTTTAACTTCGAACCGGGCCCCGAGAGCAGCTTCTTTTGCAACTTTCAGCAAATATTCATCAAGTGTGGTTGAACCTTTTGTACCAGGGATTGCCTGGACAACTATTCCTGACCTGTCGACACTTACCTCGACTACAACTCTGCCTTCACCCTGATAATCGTATTTGGGAGGAGGCAATGCCTGGAATCCACGGCCCTGAAGATTATATGATATGCCCTTATCACCTGTACCTGAACCTTTATCCCCAAGACCGCTGCCCACACCGCGGACTTTCGAATTAACCGATCCGTTAGGGTCACCCTGGTTCCCGGGTCCCCCTGCAATGCCCTCGCCTGTGGAGTTTGTTCCTGTATTCTTCGAATTAGCCAGGGCATTTTTTGTCCGGTTCATGATATCTGATTCGCGCTTTTGTTCATCTGCAATTCTCTTTTTTTCTGCTTCTTCCTGTCTGATCCGGATTCTTTCAGCTTCTCTCTCTTCTTTAATCTTTTTGTCTGCTTCAATCTTCTCAAGTTTTTTCTTTGCAACTTCGGGGTCGGCTTTCTTCACTGCGGGAGCTTCTTCAGTACTTTGAGCTAAAAGCGGTTCTTCTTTAGTTTTTGCAGCGGCTTTCGGAGAAGAAGGCAGGGGAGACGTTACTTCCCTGACCGGCGGAGCTGAACTCTTTTCCTTTAATGCAGGCGGTGAAGGTTCAATTTCACCAATACCGGTTTCTCCTGTCCCGAAATTAACGAGAATACCCTCTTCCGTTTCAGGAGGAGGAGGAGTTGAAAAACCTACCAGTATGAGGAAACCAAACAGCATTAAATGTACTAATGTTGTACCGAGTAACCCTTTCTTTATTCCTGATGCGGAACTCCTCAAATCTCTATTTAAATTAGGCTGCAATTATATGATTAAAATAATTTGTTCCCGGCTTTCACAAGATCTTAACCGTGCAAAGTTAAGAATAAACGAAATAATATGCGGTTCTATTATGCTCTGTTAGGAACAATGATGGAAAATTTATTAACTAAGATACCTGTTAAGGTGAATTAATTCCGGACTGTTTATTTTTTATTTTAGTCTCATCCTCTTTCTTCATATCAGCTTTAACTTTTTTCCTGAACAAATCAGAAAACCTGTTAAAATCCTGTTTGTATTGGATCCCTACACCCTGAGTATACGGGCTAAGTCCGGAAGTAGAATATGTATCGTTAAACCGGTTAAATACTTTGAATCGCAGTTTTTCCGTAAGCTTAATTTCTGCATCAAAATCTCCTGTCAATTGATTAGTATTTCCTGCTAACTGACTTGCACTTGTGGTGGTTGCATAGCCGTTTCCCCTTACATCAAAATTGCCGTTAAGCACCACTTTATTATTCAGGACCTGCGTGGACAATGCAAGTTCGGCCTCCTGGGGGCTGATAGCATTGGATCCGGGCCTTATATTCAGCCCGATATCAACATTTTTGGATAATTGTGATAACATGTTGCTGACCTGGTTTGAGATCATCTCAAAAGATGTGGCTGCCATCGCCGATGTGGCAGTTGTGGTTGTTGAATTTCCGCTTGCAATAAAATTGTTTATTAAGAGGAGAGCAGTAACCTGCCGGGTCATTTCTTCCTGAGTTGAAATTGCATTTTTCAATCGTGTTCTGGTCTCTTCATCTGCATCCGGAAGATAAATGTCGAATCCGACTACGGGATTGAAAAGTTTACCGGATAAATTCAGCTGAGGTTCAACGCGTATTCGTTCAGTTAAGTTCGGATCTTCAAGTATTGAGGAGAGTGATGCTTTCAGGTTTAAATAGGAAGCCTTCAAATCAATTTCTGCATCCTTAAGATTTCCGTTAAACAATATCTTACCGCCGCTTTCCACATCAAAGGGTTTGTTTATAATTGGGCCAAGAGTAAAATTATAGGTCCCGCTTTCAATCACATAGTCACCCGATATTGAGAAGTCACCTTTTTTATTAAGAGTTACATTCAAGTTTTCGCTGGATCCGTGACCCTTCATAACATCCCCTGCCTTTGCATCAAAAATAATCTGGATCTCGGCATCCGGTGTCACTTCAAGATTCATGTTTAGATCCATTGCAATTTGCTTTGCAGAAGCAGGAGGTATCAGGGAGCCTTCACTTTGCAACGCTTTCATACCCTTACTAGAGTCCACAAAAGAGATGTATGAATATTCTGACACCGAAAGGCCTTTGCTTATTGGAACAAAGAGTTTCGAGGTTTTTCCTGTTTTGGCCGATTTGCTTGATTTGGCAGATATATCAAATGAGAGAGAATTCTGATCGCTTTTTATTTTTGCTACATCGTTCTTTGAAACATATGCAGTGCCATAGAACATTTGATTATCCTTTGGTAGTGTATTTAATACCAGGAATCCGTTTGAAGTAATATTGATTATAAGATTGGCAGCATATTCCTTGAAATTTTTATGCTTAACCGATCCTGAGAGAGTCGCAGCGTTTCCTTCAACATCGGTAATCCTGACATTATTAAATTTAATCCCTTCTTTATCGAATCTTATAGTATCATTTAGTGAGTATTTTGTCTGAAGATAATTTATTTTCATAGACGCATTTTCAACTTTCGCTGCTCCCTTGAGAAAAAGATTGTCTGTTGTACCTGATAAATTTAACTTTCCTGATGCAAAACCGGTTATTTCCGATGCAAACACTTTAAGTAAAGGATTAAGAAAATCTATTGGTAATTTTGTAGCTCTGGCGTTAAGATCTATTTTTTTTGTTGCCGGGTCATAGATTCCTGAAACGTCAAACGTTTTTACAGAATTCAGGTTATTGCTGGCTTCAACATTTACAACCTTTTTGACATTGTCCAACGTCGAGTTAATTGATATATTTCCAAACCCGCTGCCAAGCACAGAGAAATTGTCAACGTTTACATTGCCTACCAGGAGTAAACTTTTGTAGACATTTGTTAAAAGAATTTTTCCGTTAAGGCGACCCTTAAAATCCAACGGAATCATTCCCGGATCATTATTCCTTTTCCTGTCAATCCAATAGTTCAGAGGAGAAATATCAATTCCCTTAAACTCGAGACGCAAAGTATCTGCAGTGTTTTCCGAAACAGAACCATTAACAAGGTAGTCCCTGTCTGCACTTGTGATATAGAGTTTATTTATATTAATTGCATTTGAATCAATAAGAATGGATGAATTGGTTAATTTCCAGAGGTTATTATCTGAGTAAAAATGGGATGAATCTATATCAACCTTTAAAATCGCGTTGCGCTTTCCAGTCGTATTTTTCATTACTGTGCCCCGTGCAATAAAACTGCCCTGATTGAGGATTGTATCTTTATTATCCCAATTAACTTTGAAAATGAAACTATCAGGTTTTGTCTTAAGTCCGATTGAGAAATCCTTGAGTTCAGATTGTCCCAGCAGACTTAGAGAAGTACTATTAATACCCAATGATAATTCAGATCCTGAAACTGTGGTATTAAATGAGAAATCTTTAAAGGCACTATTTTTAATTGTCAGTAAATCTGCCTTGCCCCCCATGTTTATAATACTATCGGTAAAAATAGCTCCCTTTATATAACTTTTATCAGCTATTGATATCCCTGTTCTGAAAAAATTATTGATCTTATCAGTATTCTTGAAATTAATTTCAAAAGTGAACATATTCTTAGTGAGATTGTCCTGCTTGCCACTTACTTGAAACTGAGAAGGCATAAGGGATCCAAGAGTCGATCTTACGAGACTCCCAAGTCCGGCAAAATTATAATAACCCTTTATATCTGCATTCACAAAATCTGTCCTCAGACTTAAAACGGGTTCATCATTTTCTTTGTACGTCCTGATGGAAAAATCATAAAGTTCCAGATTATTGCCATATTTTCTGAACTTTGAATTAAGAAGTTTTATTTCGCCGTCAAGGTTATCTATATTATTTCCTTTAAAATTAGATGTCAGCAACATTGTAACAGAAGAAGAAGTGTCAAGTTTATCAAAATTCAACTTATAAAGATTTGCATCAGCGATATTAAGTGTAAAATCAAATTCCGGCAGCTTATTATTAAAATTCAGCAATCCCAGAAGGTCAAGTTTAATATTCCTGTCGGTAATATTTATACTTCCGTCCCAGGTCTTTTCTGTAAAAGACCCGTTCAAAGTAATGTTTCTATATATGTATTTGTTTATTTCTATACTGTCAATTTTCCCTGTAAGATTAGCGGCGAATTTTTTCAAAGAATATGCATATCCATCGACATTTGCCTGCATACTGAGGTTACCTAAAAATTCAGTTTTACCGGTCAGTTCCCCGATATTAATATCACTTCCTTTCAGCAGTCCTTTTACCATGTATTTTTTGGATTCACCTGGTCTTACCGATATATCAGTCCTGATGTTTCCCTGGCTGGTTCTGATTTCTCCATATGTTACAAAATCTGTTGTAAATCCTGTAAAACTACCATTAAATGAGATTGTTCCAAGCTTTTTGATAGCTTCAGGGATTTCTAAAAACTCTTTTCCGGATTTACCGATCTGCTCAAGATCCTTTGCATTAGTTTTAAGGCTGTTAACTCCAATATATAAGTAGGAATTTTCTATTTTCGGGAGTCCTGAGAAATCAAAGTCACAATCTAGAGAAGTATAGTTCCTGTATGACAGTTTAATATTGCGACCTCTAAGTTCTGAGATAGTTCCCATAATTTTCCCTGATAACCATGCTGACTCATTTATGCTATCAGCAGAAGGTATAAAATATTGCAGATCAGAAGTATTGATTAATGATTTATCGAGCTGAATATCGAGTTTTACCTTTTCTGTAAAATTTTTATATGAACTTGCTGAATCAGCAATCATTCCGAATTTGGGAATATTAAATATACTGCTGTCACACCTGATAAAAGCAGAATTAAGGAGAATGTTCTGTCTGGCCAGGATTACAGAGCTACTAAAGTTCCTGACAGTGAAACCACTTGATTCCTTAAATCCCAGTTTGTAGATATTAAAAGTAGTCGTATCATTAAGTGTCTTCAGGTCTTCAATGATCCCATTAATCCCTGACAGGTTAAGATTATTAAAGTCTATCCTTGTCTTTACTTTGAGAGCTGTCCGGTTAATAAGAGAAAATCTGGCATTACGTATATCAATCTGATCGATTTGGAATCTGCTGCTTCCTTTTTTTGTAGAGTCAGATGGATTTCTAATCAGGTCAAGATACCATGTAAGGTTCATCAATCCGGTGGAGTCAGTTATAAATGCAATTACAGGGTCGATAAGACCTACTCTTCCAAACCTGAATGATTTATTTTTAAAATCCATTCTCCTTATGCCGACTGTAATTTCCTTAGAATACAGCAGGGTATCATTATTTTTGTCTTTAATGATTACGTCATTGACAGACAATTTATTAAAAAATTTGTATTCAATTGAGCCAATTGATATCGTAGATTTGAGTTTGCCTGAAAAATGATTAGTTATCCTTTTTACCATGAAAGTCTGAACTTCAGAAGTCTGCAACAGGAGATAAAGGACTGTAGGGAACAAAATTATGACCCCTATAACTATAATAAAATACTTTAATGATCTTTTAATTTTTTTGAGCATACAGATTAAAAAGGTCTTAAAATATTAATTTCCTGATTCGTCAAAATTCACAACATTAAAGATAGTGAAACTCAGATTAATTTTCGGGATTTATTTATTCTGTTTAGTCTGATATCTTATTTCAAATAAATACACTTATAGTTGGTTCTGCATTTATAAAGTTCATATACACGAATTAGTTCAATTGCATAACCAAAGTTACAAGTTCAATTCTTATTTTTGTATAACAATAATAAACTTTCTAAATTGGGAAGAGAATTATTACTTCCTTTTACAATATTTTGACAGAACATTATGACTTTATAGAACAATCAGAATATGTCCCTTTAATAATTAGAAATTTTCAGTATAAAGCTAATCCGGAGCAGGCCATGAAAAAACAGAGGTTCAGAATAATAAGCTACATTAAAGGTGATACTTCATTTTATGAAACAAAAGTAAAAACCTGGTTTGGATGGGTTTCATTCACTGTGTTTTATAAAACTGAAATTCTTCATATTCTGTCAATTCCATCAGTTCAAAAATCTTTGGCGTATGAGCGTGTTTATCAGTATTGTCAGATAAAAGGATATAAGAAGAAAGATATTGAAATTACCGAGATTAATAAGAGTCAAAGCAAGAGATGGATATTGTTTCAAAGGATTTATTCTGAGTGAATTAGCAATTGGCGGTTTAGGGATCGGTCGCGGCCGATTCCTAAACATTATATTTTATTATTAATATGGTTTTAGCAGAATATTTTTTTTGAAATTTGCACCTTGAAACAGATTTATTTATGGCAGTTACAATCTTAGCAATAGAATCTTCATGTGATGATACCTCAGTTGCAATTATCCGGGATGGTTACGTCCTTTCTAATCTCATTGCTAACCAGGATGTTCATATGTCGTATGGTGGTGTTGTTCCGGAACTCGCATCAAGGGCTCACCAGATCAACATAGTACCTGTAACACAACAGGCCATTGTAAAAGCCGGGGTAAAAACTGAAGATATTGATGCTGTCGCCTTTACTCGCGGACCCGGACTCCTCGGTTCGTTACTGGTAGGGACATCTTTTGCAAAAGGGTTTGCTCTTGCTCAAAATATTCCTTTAATTGAAGTAAACCATCTTCAGGCACATGTGCTGGCGCACTTTATTCTTGATAAAGACAGGCATAACCGGTTACCTTCCTTCCCTTTCTTATGTCTCCTTGTATCAGGAGGACATACACGGATAATTGTTATGAAAAGCCAGCTCGAAATGGAGGTTATCGGAAACACAATTGATGATGCAGCAGGCGAGGCTTTTGATAAATGTGGAAAATTAATGGGTTTTCCTTATCCTGCGGGTCCCCTGATCGATAAACTGGCCAGTGAAGGGAATATTCATGCTTTCAGATTTTCAAAACCTCATGTTAAAGGCCTTGATTTCAGTTTTAGCGGATTAAAAACAAGCTTCCTCTATTTCCTTAGAGACAGGTTAAAAGAAGACCCTGATTTCATAGAACATAACAAAGCTGATCTGTGTGCTTCTCTTCAGCATACAATAATCAGTATTCTAATCGGGAAAGTAGTAAATGCTTCTATGCAAACAGGAATTAGGGAGATAGGAATTGCCGGTGGAGTTTCTGCAAATTCGGGCTTAAGGAACGAGATGAAAAAAGAGGCTGAAAAGAGAAAATGGAACCTGTTCATTCCTGAATTCAGGTACACTACAGATAATGCTGCAATGATAGGCATTACCGGTTACTATAAGTACCTGAGAGGTGAGTTTTCAGCGCATGATATTTCTCCTATGGCCAGGTATTAATTATTATCTTATTTTTTTTTCGTAATTTCGGAGCAAATTATATAAGATGGAGGAATTGAGGATTTCGCCAACAAAGAATACACCTGAGATTATATTAAATCCCGAGGGGATAATTCGTATCAAAGGCCGGTCAATACATGAGAATGTTGCTGATTTCTTTGAACCTGTAGAAGATTGGATTAGTACTTATATAACGGTTCCGGCAGACATTACCAGTGTGGATCTGAATCTTGAATATTTTAACAGTGCCAGTGCAAAAGTATTTATACATATTTTACAAAAGATTACTTATGTCACTTTAAAGCATAAGAAATTCATATTCAACTGGTATTACGAAGATGGTGATGATGACATCCTCGAACGTGGAGAATACTTTGCTTCAATACTGGATGTCAGGTTTAATTTTATCAAACTTAAGTGATCCTGTTGAATGCCTGATCAAGATCCCTGACTAATGATTCAGGTTCATCCAGCCCAATATAGAGTCTTATAAGATTATTTGAATACCCATCTTTTGAACGCTGATCATCAAACGACAACGCAGGAAAAACCAGCGATTCATGTCCTCCCCATGAGACGCCGATAATGAATTGCCTGAGGCTGTTGACAAAAAGCTCTATCTTATTCTTATCAGAAACCGCTAACCTTATGGAAAACAGGCCGGTTGGTTTTAACATCTGTCTGACTGCCAGGTTGTACTGTGGATGTCTTTTTGAGAGAGGATGCAATACATCAGTTACCAATGGATGATTTTCAAGATATTCCACGACCTTAGTCGTTGTCAATGCAATCCTGTCAATTCTTGCCTGAAGAGTTCGTAATCCTCTGAGCATGAGCCATGCATTAAATGGAGAAATAATTCCTCCCAGTCCCATATATTCATTTTTAAAAATTCTTAAAATATTCTCAGATGAACCACAGACCATTCCTGCAACAATATCACTGTGTCCACCCAGGTACTTGCTTGCCGAATGGAGTATTATATCAATTCCCATGGCAGCTGGAGATTGTGTGAGGGGAGAAGAATAACTATTGTCTATCAAAGTGGTAATTCCTGCATCCTTTGCTATTGTTGCAACTGCTTCTATGTCCTGAAGTTCAAATGTTAATGAATTAGGGCTTTCAAGATAAATAATCCGAGTGTTATTCCTGATTGCCTTTTTAAAGTTTTCGGCATTACGACCATCAACAAATGTAGTCTCAACACCAAACCTCGTCAGGAATCTGGTCATCAGCATATTTGTCCAGCTGTAGTTGTTTCGGACGCAGACAATATGGTCACCGCTTTTTACAAATGATATTATTGCAGCAGAGATTGCAGCCATGCCGCTGGCAAAAGCAAGAGCCTCTTCAGTATCCTCCAGTGCTGCGATTTTTTTACACAGGATCTCAACCGTAGGATTATTTCCACGCGAGTAAACAAAACTATTTTTTTCATCAGCTATTGCATTTTTCAGTTCCTCAACATTTCTGAAAGCAAAATTGCTTGTCTGGAACAACGGAGGAGTGATGGCATAGGAGTATTTTTCCCGTTCTTCTCCAAGGTGGTTGATTATGTAGGAGATATCTTTCATCTGAATCTTAATTGGTTTTTTCCTTTGCGTTACTTAGTGAAAAACTTTGTGTGTTAACGCTAAGGTCCACAAAGGACTTTATATATAGCCAAAAATATCATTATATTATACCTTTATTCTTTTTCCTAAAGAAAAAATAAACCGGTAAACCAAGAAGCAGGAAAGCGATTCCTAATCCCATATGCAATGGTTTCCTTATTGTAATATTAAGAACAAACCATGTACAAATTGAAATGAAAATTAAAGGAGTTGCCGGGTAGCCGAATGTCTTATATGGTCTCTCAATGTGTTTAAGCTTCTTTCTGAATATAAAAATTCCTGCTGCAGCGAGGGTGAAGAAAATCCATTCAACGGAAACCGTATAAGTAATAAGATTTTCGAAAGTCCGCCAGAACAGAAGCAGAACAATTGCCCAAACGGACTGGACAATAATTGCATTCACAGGTGTTTTGAAAACAGGATGAACTTTCGCTATGTTTTTAAAAAACAGTCCATCCTCTGCCATTGCATAATATATTCTTGGAGCAGATAGGGTGTAAATACCAATCGTTCCCAATGTACTTACGGCAATAATTGCAGCCACAAGCCTGCCTCCGAACGGAAGAATCGTGCTCACAGCTTCGGCAGCTACCTTTTGCGACGAAGTAATTGCACTTACAGGGAGCAAAAGCATGTAGCTTATATTTACGAGCAGATAAATAATAGTCACAACAATTGCGCCGGTAATCATAGCGACAGGTACATTTCTTGATGGATTCTTTGTCTCACCTGCAAGAAATGAAGCATGCTGCCAGCCACCGTATGAAAACAGAACACCGACGAGTGCAACACCAAAACCAGATAAGCTGCTGTTTCCCGATAAGGATAAACTTGAAGCTTTGAATGAAATATCGCTCTTGCCATAAAAAATTCCTACACAAATAATTATAAGGATACCAATAATTTTCAATCCGGTAAAAATATTTGAGAACATTTCTCCGAACTTTGCTCTTATGACATTAAGTGTAGTCAGGATACTAATCGCAATTATACTTGTCATTATTTTCCCGGCTTCATTCATTGGAATAAAAAAACTTAAATAATAGGAGAATGCAAGTGATAAAATTGCAATTGAACCCGATGTAATTATAAGAAGGTAGGCCCATCCATAAAGAAAGCCAAGCCAACCGCCATAGGCCTCTTTGAGAAAAACATAGATTCCCCCGGCTTTTGGAAAAATTGAGCCAAGCTCTCCGAAAGTCAGAGCTCCGGTCAGGGTGATTACTCCACCAATAGTCCATACAGCGAGTATTAATACAGGGGATGGTATCAAACCCGCAATTTGTGAAGGTGTAACAAAGATACCTGATCCGATACAGGAGCCGATGGCAACCATTATCAAACCGTACAGAGTGAGTTCTTTCGCTAGTTTCGTCATGGGAAATATTGCAGGAGGAATTAGATGTAATTGTCAATCATCAGGAACATTCTGGTCAATAATTATTGGTCTAAATGTAATTAAAAATTGGAAATGACAGGATCTGGTAAATACAATTAACCGCAAAGTACGTTAAGGTTAAATGATTATGCCATGGCCTTTTGTAAAGACCATATCTCAATTTATCTTTTAATTTGCGAGCGGATCCACCACTCTGCCCATAAAAAGGATCGAATTGGTTGTTGTCTCCCGGATGATATAAAGGAATGAATGGTCAACATTTAGGATAAAAGGACCAGAAGGAGCTGCAGTAGCTATTATACCAACTATTGTGGCAGCAGCAGCTTCAGTGCCTTCTTCATTAGTTTCAATAAATGCCTGGTGAAGGACAAAGCTCATTTGTGTCCTGATATCAGATAAATTTGAAAAATCGGCATTATCGGTAAATGCGATTCCCATACCCATATCGGTTAAAATATCCTTAAGTTCCTTCTTATACCCATATTTGAATTGCGGAAATGAAAGTTCGGTCTTTCTATCATACATCTGATCGAGCCAGCCTTTAAAACTATTGTCATTCATCAATGCCAAGACGTTATTAATTCCATTATTATCGTCAGGAAGGATAACATCCATCACAAAATTGCCCTGACCGTAAGGGAATTCAGCTAAAGTAAAACCTTGTCCGCTAAATATTTTAAAGTCTGAAGTCTGTTTCATCATCGGAACCTGTTCTGTTGATCCATCTGGTTTATAAAATGTCCCCTGCACAGTATTATCCTTATCGAACTGAGATTTCCATTTTCCTTTAAAATAGATTGCGTCAATCAGAAGCATAACAGTGCTTGGATCAAGTTTATCAACCATATTTTTTATTAAGCCGTTTGTCTTGGTCTCGATCCAGTTATTAATAAGTGTGGGAACCTGGGGATCGGTGATGTCAAATGACTTTGATTCAGCATCATAAAACTGAGTAAGGATATCAATGAAAGGTTTTTTTACAACAAAATTATTTTCTGTCCATACTGAATTTGCTATTGAGATCAATACCCGGCTATCAACTTTAAGGAGCGCTGAAGTAAGATCTTTATTTGAGATATTAATTATATCAGGTGTTAATCCGTTCACTCCCAGAGCTTTCAGCATTGAATCGCGCGTTGCTCCGTTTGCGCCGTTGAGCGTCATTGAAAGAGCGGAGGATATGCTAAGAGGAGAGATCATGATGTTTTCAGAAGCTCCAGCACTTTCAGCAACTTTCCTGAAAATATCAAAAGAAAACGAGTTCGCTGATTCTATGAGTGAAATCTGGTTTGTGCTAAGATTTATTTGAACGGGCTCTGTTGGTAAAGTCTTATCTGATTCTTTTTTACATGATAAAAAAGTCAGAGAAATTACCAATGAAATTGCAATTGCGGCTTTGAGAAAATAGTTTTTCATGATCCGGTTATTAGGAGGACTAATAAAGTAGAATTAAAATTATCCAATTTAGTGCAGTCCTGGTTATGACATAATTTAATCAAAAACCATGCCATTTGACTAAGATTTCTTTTTCCGCTTTTTGGCAGTCTCCTGATAAGCCCTCAGATAGATAAATGAAACGACAAAAAAGAGCATACCGATAGACAGAAGCATAATGAAAGCAAAAACTGATGGTTTTTCCAGTCCGGGGATCGGGTGCCTCAATCTGAAGATATATCCGTAAACAGTATAACTCAGTACCATTATGGAAATAACAAAACTGAAAATTATTGTTGTTCCATCAAAGATCCTGGTGGTTTTGTAAAAATTTGTGCTCTTAAATGTTCCATAGGATGACCGGGCATATACTGTGGCTCTTTTTCGTGACCGGTCCTGCCTGTATTTTCTCCAGTCTTCCATTGCCTGCTGGTAAGCCTGATCATCAGTATTAATCTTTTCGTGATTTGCAATTAAGAAATCATAGGCTTCGGTTATGCTTATAAAATGATCCTTTGCATCAGGGGCTGGATTGATATCAGGGTGGTAGAGACGGGCTTTTTTCCTGTAAGCCTTCTTTATCTCCTCGATAGTGGAGTTTGACTGCAGGCCTAATATTTCATAATAATCGGTTATGGTCATAATTTCAGCTTATATTACTCCATGATTGTTTCTGACTGAAAAGTCTTTTAAGTTCGGATCTGAAGATCAGATTCTGGGTATTTTCAAGTAAAGGATCAAGGTTAAGTATCTCTTCAGCTATATGTCTTACATATTCAATTAATTGCCCGTCTTTACCCAGGTCGGCAATCTTCAGATCGAATGGTATACCGCTCTGAATTGTACCTTCAATATCGCCCGGACCCCTGAGCTGAAGATCCGTCTCCGCAATTTCAAATCCATCATTTGTCCTGATCATTACTTCAATTCTTTTTGCAGCTTCTCTTGAAAGTTTATCTGAGCTCATCAGGATGCAATATGACTGATCAGCGCCTCTGCCTACACGTCCTCTTAACTGGTGCAACTGCGAAAGGCCAAATCGTTCAGCACTTTCAATAATCATTACAGTTGCATTTGGTATATCAACTCCTACCTCGATAACGGTAGTTGCAATAAGAATATTAGCTACTCCATCCTTAAAAAGCTTCATAGATATCTCCTTTTCGGCGGGTGTCATCTTTCCATGAACAATGCTTATGCAATATTTCGGTGCAGGGAAAACTCTTGAAATAGTATCCCATCCATCCTCAAGATCTTTATAATCCATCGTTTCAGATTCCTTAATAAGAGGGTATACGATATATATCTGACGTCGTTCGGCTATCTGGTTCCTGATGAATCCATAGACCTTATTTCTTTCTGAATCAGTAAAATGCATTGTTTTTATTGGAACTCTTCCAGGTGGCAGTTCATCTATTACTGATACATCAAGATCTCCGTAAAGTGTCATTGCGAGAGTTCTTGGAATAGGAGTGGCCGTCATTACAAGAATGTGTGGTGGATTGAGGTTTTTCTGCCAAAGTCTTGCTCTCTGTGCAACTCCGAACCGGTGCTGTTCATCGATAATTACCAATCCCAGATTGGCAAATTGAACATTTTCTTCAAGGAGAGCATGAGTACCGATCAGTATATTCAGCGATCTGTCGAGCAGCGATTCAGCTATTGATTTACGCGAGGACTTTTTTGAGGAACCGGTAAGCAAACGTACTTTAATATCAATTCCCTCAAGTAATTTGCATATAGTCTGATAATGCTGGTTTGAAAGAATTTCGGTCGGAGCCATTATGCATGCCTGAAATCCATTGTCGATGGCAATGAGCATACTCATCAGTGCCACAAGTGTTTTCCCGCTGCCTACATCGCCCTGAAGCAAACGGTTCATCTGTTTTCCTGAACCAAGATCTTTCCTTATCTCTTTCATTACTCTTTTCTGAGCATCGGTAAGAGTAAAAGGTAGGTTGTTAAAATAGAAATTATTAAAATTTTCGCCTACACTTGAAAAAACAAACCCCCT
>JBEKDR010000068.1:0-21448 GCA_050014255.1 Bacteroidales bacterium
CTGTAAACATATCAGGTGATTTAAATTCTATTTCCCATCTTACTGGTGCTTTATCGGGATTTTCAATATCATAAAGTGAAAATATTTTACATTTATTTTTTGATATAAAGCAATATACATCAATGTAAATATCCATTCCTTTAGGTAGTGTAGTAGCATAGTATTTATCAATTCTTTTGTCATACCCCCAAAGTTGTTTTCCTTCCTCAACTATTTTTCCATTTGTAACATAATTATATTTGTTTTCAAGTCCAGTTCCATAAGATTTCGTATCCCAAAAAGCAGTGGTGTCTTTATCCACATCACACTTCCATGAGCCTAAAAACTGCTTCATTAACTCAACTTGATTGAGTTTCATTTGTGTGGTTTGCGCCTGTATTACGTTTGTACAGAAAAGCAGGAATGCAGCAATTATTGCTGGGAAGCAGAGTTTTTTCACATGATTGGATTTTGATTATAAATCTCTATTTTACCCGTGTCCAATTATCTATCTTAACAGGTTTGTTATTTTCTATAGTAGTCTCTATAAGAGTATCAGGTGATTTAAATTCCCCCTCATATTTAAAAGATGCTCCTTCTGGATTGGAAATATCACTTAAAGGAATCCATTCGTATTTGTTTTTTGATACGAACCAAACTGCATAAAGTTCAATATCATTTCCTTTACTAATTGCAGCAACAATATATTTATCAAGTTTTTTGTCGTACCCCCTAAGTTGTCTTTCTTCCATAACTATTTTCCCTTTAGTAACAAACTTAAAATAACAATCCTGTCCTGTTCCATAAGATTTGTCTTCTGCAAACAGAGTCGTGTCTTTGGCAACATCACACTTCCATAAGGCTATAAATTGCTTCATCAGTTCAACCTGATTGAGTTTTGTCTGCGTGGTTTGTGCCTGTATTCCATTTGTACACAGTAACAGGAATACAGCAATTGAAGTTGTCAAGTAAAATTTTTTCATATAGCAGGATTAAGTTAAAGGATTAATTATATGCCTGTAAGTCAGAAATATGATGCAAGTTACACCAGCCAAAAGGCAAAGTCAAATAAATCTTTATTCACCACATTTTAACTTATAGCAACATCTGAAGAATAGTGATGCGGTAAAAAGACGGTTATATCTCTGTATATTAATGTATTGAAAAAAATGCCCCAAAATGTTAAGTCTTGGGGCATATTGAAATTAAAAACCTGTATTATAAATATATAAAATCATTTCTTTATTCGATGAGCAGTATAAGTATTAATTAATTTGTCATTTAAAAAATCATTCTCGATAACCAAATCAGGGGATTTTAACTCAAATTTTGATACAAAAGAAGCTTTTCCGGGATTGGAACTATCTTCAAATGAAACTTCCTGATATTTATTTGCCGATGTGAACCATATTAAATTTAGTACAATATTTGGACTATCCTTGTAAAGGTCGCATTGAATAAGTTTGTCGTTTTTTTTGTCATAACCTGTAAATGCCTTTCCTTCCCTTATTATCTTCCCATTTAGTTCAATTTTTACAGACCATTCCAGTCCATTCCCGTAAGATTTAATTTCTCCTGTCCAGATTGTATCTTGAAATGCTTCAGATTGCCAAGTACCAATTAACTGCTTCATCAACTCAACCTGGTTGAGTTTTGTTTGAGTGGTTTGAGCCTGTAATCCATTTAAACAGAATAAAAGGAGTACAGCAATTGTGATTGTTAAACAAATCTTTTTCATTTGATTAGGATTTTGTCAATTGATGAAATAAATAACTGTAAGTCAGAAATATGATGCAAGTTACACCCACAAAAAGGCAAAGTCAATAAAACTTTTAAAATGATATGATTTAGGGATTGTCAGAAATGGCTGTACTTTTCCCTGCTCGTGCTCCAATTATTGAAACAATTATTGATATCACCCATCCACCACAAATAAGAATCCACAACGAGGTTATCCAAAAAGTTGGTTCTACGATGGCTGATATAATACCAAGTACATTACAAATAATGGGAACATACCAAATGCTTTTGGGGTTTTGCTTTACTATGAAGTAGCAACATAAGGCAATCACTAAATCATATAGAATATAGGGAATTGCTTCTCCTATATCTCCCTTGATTTTAATGAATGAACCTAATCCTTCACCAATACCAAATAAAACAATATTTGCTCCAATCAAGGTTAATATTGCTAATACCACACTGGGGACTGTCGTTAAAAATGACTTGCTTCTTTTTGTTTCCATAATTCAGGTAATTTAAATTATAATTGATGAAAATTATGACAAGAAAAAGGCTAAGTCAAATAAATTTTTAAGTTGGAAGATTGAACATTGAAAACTTATGGTTTTCATTAATTTGCTATGCTGTCGGCAGGATAGTTATAGGGGAAAATAGGATGATTTTAATTCACCACATTTTAACTTATAGCAACATCTGAAACCTTTGTAAATTATCAAATGCAGCTAAATATGGATTAACATCATCTGATTTTCTCTTATTTATTTGCTCAACTGAATGTACCAATTGATGGAATAATAAATACATATACAAAAAGAATCACTAAGAAGTTATGTACAATATGAAGAATAACTGATGAATATACTGATTCCGTTTTTTGGACTGTCCATCCAAATAGGTAGCTGCCAGGAAGTCCTATAGGAATAAAAAGTAATAATCCCCAATTAAACTCTACAAGACCAAAATAGAACATATGGACTATTCCAAAGAGAAATGCATGAATTATATTTGCTATACCTAAGTTAAATCGAGATTCCAACGCTTTTAAAAGAAGACCCCTATAAAAGAATTCTTCGGTAAACGGACTGATGAGACAAAAACCAAGTGCAGCGATAGGAAAATACTTCCATTCATTTGCTCTATTAATTACTCCGTATCCCATTTGTTGTTTCGCAATAATAACCATGTAATTCGAAGTTGTAAATCCCCAAAGGAGATAGTAAATTGTTGAAGTAATTACAACCAAAAACGTTATTAACAGAATCCCCAATAAAATATAATGTGAGTTAATTGGTTTTTTTATTCTAATCTCTTTCCAGAGGTCTCGTTTAATACATATTAGAGGTAGAATAATATATAATGACATTCCAATAAAATTGAGAGACAGTGATTTGAGGAAAGCTGCAGTGATATGAACCAATAATATTAAGATAAAAAGAAACAAAGCAGTTCTCCAATTTTTATGTGGTATTCTCTGAAATAATTCACTAATCATTTTCATCATCCTTTATTGAGGTAAACAATCAGCAATTTAATACTTTATACCCATCAATTATGCCCTAAAAAGTTAAATCTTGGTGCACACAAATGATGTGGAATTTATACTATTATAAGATGTTGTTTAAAAAACTAAAATACTGGGAGTTGGCGATTTAGAAAAATCCACCCCATATTATATTACTATATCATCTGATGAAAACTGATGAGGCAAGCTGCTGACATGGTCAGTGGCTGTTAGTAATGGCTTTCCGTTTCCCCATACGTGCTCCTATAATTGAAACAATTAGAGATAAAGCCCATCCACCGCATATTGGAATACACATTATGCTTTTCCAGAAATTGGGTTCAAGAATAGATGATATAATAAGTAAGGTATTTTCGAATGCTGAAAAGCTTTGTAGTTAAGGAAGTTAGTAATGGGGAGATACTATAAACTATTTTTAAATAAAAAAAGTACTTTTTACAACGGTTAATTAGAATATGGTTAGAAGAAAAATTTATTCAAAAAAAACGAAAGGCAACTATCTTATTTTCAGATAATTGCCTTTATTGTTTTTTGTTAGTGGGGTGGAAGATGGGGCTCGAACCCACGACCTTCGGAACCACAATCCGACGTTCTAACCGACTGAACTACATCCACCGTTTCTGGAGTGCAAAATAAGATCAAAAATTCTATTTCACAAAATTTTAAATTTATTTTCTCATACTGAAGTCAATTACTATCTTTGCACGGTTCAATAAAAAATGAACTTTCCTGTACAATTTATTATCCCTTTAATTGTTATCAGGAGGTATTTGTATAAGAATTCTTCAGGTTTGAGAAAACTAAAATTAATAGACAACATATCGGGGCTGCAACTTTTCCAGTTGATGAAGCCGGTTATCTTTCTCATTATAAGCATAGTTTTTACAAAAAGCCATCTAACTCATCTGACACGTGCAGCGATTGGTCAATGGGAAATGTTCATGTTCATTGCCGGTCTGATAACTTTTTTCTGGGTGACGGGTATTATCCAGTCGCTGTTGCCTCTCTATCACAGGAATAAAACCTATAGGAAAATAGGAGATAACGGCACAACAAAATCGCCCGAAATTTTTAACGCATTCCTGTTGCTCTGTATTTTCAGCGTATTCTTTTTCATACTGGGTCATTCTCTGAAAAACAATTTTTCAGTTTTTCATTTTAAGGGTAATGTTCCCTATATAAACCTCCTCCTGCTGTACATTCTGTTGAGCAGTCCGGTTTGCCTGATCGAATATATTTATCTGCTGAATAACAGGTCATATCGTATTTTTCAATATGGCCTTTATACATTCGCAGCTCAGCTTATCTTCATAGTAACTCCTTTATTATTTGGGAAAGACATAATCTGGTCAATATATGGGTTACTGGCAATAACCGGCATAAGATGGGTGTGGTTGATCATATTGTTAAGACGCTACACTGAAATGAAAATTTCAGTTGAGTTTATGAAGGAACATCTTTATCTGGGAGTCCCTTTAATACTTACATCACTGATCAGTGGATCAGCTCAGTATAGTGATGGTGTTATTGTTTCTGCTGTTTACAGGGATCCCGGAATGTTTGCATGGTTCCGATACGGAGCCAAAGAATTTCCTCTTGTCCTGATGCTTGCTAATGGACTAAGCAATGCCATGCTTCCGGAGTTTTCGACACGCGAAAGAATGAAAGAATCTCTCGCAAAAATAAAGGTAAAGTCAAAACGGCTTATGCATCTATTGTTCCCGACTGCAATGGTGATGATGTTGTTTTCGAGATGGATATACCCTCGTATGTTCAATCCCGATTTTCAAAAGAGTGCTGACGTATTCCTTATTTATTCTCTGCTTATCATACCAAGGCTTGTCTTTCCCCAGACAATCATAGTGGGGAGAAAAAAAACAAATGTGACACTAGTTGCAGCTATACTGGAACTTGCAGTAAATATACCCTTAAGTCTTTTAATGATTAAATTAGGATATAATATCGTCGGAGTTGCCCTT
Organism: Bacteroidales bacterium; assembly: GCA_050014255.1. Classification (GTDB taxonomy): domain Bacteria; phylum Bacteroidota; class Bacteroidia; order Bacteroidales; family VadinHA17; genus LD21. Next base: position 5,224 of record JBEKDR010000068.1, read on the forward strand.
TCGACCTTTATTGTATATGTAATTGGAAAAGCGTATCTGGTTGGTTACCTGTGGATTAAAATGAAAATCAAGCCTTCAGATTATATTCCTGTCAGAGTTTATATACTCTATTCATTTCTTATCGGAATATTGTTTATCCTGATTGACCACAGAATAATTGATATACATTAAAAAGGTTAAAGGCAAAAGCTAAAAGTATTCCGGCTTCTGACCATTGACTTCCGGCTTCCAGTAGCTGGCTTCATGCTATAAAAATCTGATTATATTTGTATCTGATACCGTTAAAAAGATTGAAGACCGGCAAATAGCTTAGTCTCATATAACCAATATTATGAAGGTAGTTGAGGTCAAAACAAAACAAGATAAAAAGGAATTTATAGATTTTCCAAAAGAATTATATAAAGCAGACCCATGTTGGGTTTGTCAGCTTGATTCTGCTATTGAATCTGTTTTTGATCCGTCAAAGAACCATAATTTTAAACATGGTGAAGCAATCCGGTGGATTCTTAAGGATGATAACGATCATACTATTGGAAGAATTGCGGCTTTTATCGATTTGGTAAGGTCATCAGCTAACAGGCAGCCTACAGGAGGTATTGGTTTTTTTGAAGTCATTGAAAACAAAGAGGCTGCGTTTATCTTATTCAATACAGCCCTTGAATGGCACATTTTACATGGAATGCAGGCAATGGATGGGCCGATTAATTTTGGTGAGAACGACAATAACTGGGGATTACTGGTGGAGGGATTCATGCAGCAGGGTTTCGGAATGCCATACAATAAAAAGTATTACAGGTCCTTTTTTGAGGAATTTGGCTTTAAAAACTATTTTGAACAATTCTCATGTCACAGGGAAATAAGAAGTGAAGACAATAAGATTGTTCAGTTTCCTGAACGGATCATGAAAATAGCTGAATGGCTCTCAGGAAGACCAGGGTATACTTTTCAACATTTCGAATTCAGGAATAAAAAAAAGTATATAAATGACATTACGGAAATTTATAACACCACCTGGTCGGTTTTTAAAGAAGATTTTACTCCTCTTGATCCTCTAATTCTGGAAGAGTCGTTTGAAAAGGCAAAATTAATTATAGATAAGAAGCTTATCTGGTTTGCTTATTTTAATCAAAAACCGATTGGTTTTTATGTTCTTTTTCCTGATCTTAACCAAATACTTAAGCATTTTGACGGGAAACTGAATCTCCGGAATCTTTTGCGCTTCGTATATTATAGAGCAACTCACGAAATGACCAGAATTCGGGCCGTTGTCGGAGGAATTCATCCCACTTATCAGAACAGCGGAGTGGAATCTGCCATCTTTCTGCAGCTTTATAATGTGTTTAAGCTGAAACCATGGTATAAAGAGCTGGAGCTCTCATGGGTAGGCGATTATAATCCCAAAATGATTGCAATTTATGAAGCTTTAGGTGCAACGAAGGTGAAAACTCATATCACCTACCGTTACATGATAAATGCCAAACTCCCGTTCGTGAGATTCAAAGACGAAATGTCTTATAAACAAGGATTTAAGAAGGGCAGGTCATGATATGATCAATAATTTCTCAATTGCTATTGTATTTTAAAGAATGTTAACTAATTTTGCAAGCCCTTATCAGGGGGAATTTATCAGGATTAATTAGAATAAAAAATATTGAGCAATGAAAAATGGTATTCATCCAGGCAACTACAGATTCGTAGTTTTTCAGGATATGTCAAACGGAACTTCTTTTCTGAGTAAATCAACTGCACCATCAAGAGAGAACATTAAATGGGAAGATGGGAATGAATATCCTCTTATCAAACTTGAGATTTCTAATACATCTCATCCTTTCTATACCGGTAAAATGAAACTTGTTGATACAGCAGGTAGGGTTGATAAGTATATGAACCGTTACAAGGATCATATCGGGAAAAAGAAATAATTGTCAGATTATACAGTTTTAAAGTAGGGACATGTCATGGCATGTCCCTACTTTTTTGTTTTTATTTATTCTGTGGCACAATCATTGCAATGATCAATTTCACCCCACTTGTAAAAATATTATGTAAATTTGGCACTTCCGGGAAGAACAAAAGTTAAAAGACAAACGTAAAAGGATAAAAGTAGTAATTACCGCGAACCGAATACCACGTACCGCAAATCGAAAGCTAGGAGTAAAGTAACAGATGGAAAAGAAGTTCAGGAAACCTGTCAATGAGATATTACTTCCGGATATTCTTGATGGAGAAGGAGATATAATACCTATAATTGCCGACGGAGACGATGGTGAGCTTGAGGATGTTGAGGTTCCGGAGGCAATTCCTATTCTTTCACTAAGGAATACAGTACTTTTCCCCGGTGTGGTTCTTCCAATTTCCATAGGTCGTCCAAAATCGATTCAGTTAATTAAAGATGCCTACCGTAACAATAAAATCGTAGGTACTGTAGCGCAAAAAGATCCCGATATTGAAAATCCCGAATTTCAGGACCTTCACACTGTTGGAGCGATTGGTCAGATAGTTAAGCTTCTCGAGATGCCCGATGGATCGACAACCGCAATTATACAGGGACGGAAAAGAATGATTTTGCAGGAGCTTGTTTCCGACGATCCCTATTTTATTGCAAAGGTGAAGACAACTCCTGAAATGAGACCTGAAATCCTGAGCAAAGATTTTGATGCAATTGTTGGTTCCCTGAAAGATTTGTCGCTTAAGATTATAAAAATCAATCCCAATATAAGCCCGGAAGCCTCATTTGCAATTAAAAATATTGAGAATAATACCTACCTTATAAATTTCATCTGTTCCAATACTGATATAAAAGTTCAGGATAAGCAAAAGCTTCTGGAAATGAACAGCTTGCGCGACAGAGGTTTTATGTTGCTTGAATTCCTCGTTCAGGAGATCCAGGTGCTGGAACTTAAGAATGAATTACAGTCAAAGGTAAAGAGTGACCTTGATCAGCAGCAAAGGGAATTTCTGCTGCATCAGCAGATGAAGACCATACAGAATGAGCTGGGGGGGAATCCTATTGAAAAAGAGATTGAGGAATACACCAAAAAAGCGGAGACCAAAAAGTGGAATATTGAAGTCAAAAAGATATTCGATAAAGAGCTCGATAAACTACACCGTCTTAATCCTGCGGCAGCTGAATATTCAGTTCAGGTAAACTATATTCAAACCCTGCTTGATCTGCCCTGGGATTTTTATACCGAGGATAATCTCGATCTGATTAATGCCCGGCACGTTCTTGATTCAGATCATTTTGGTCTGGATGAGGTTAAGGAAAGGATCCTCGAACATCTTGCGGTTCTTAAACTTAAAGGTGATCTGAAATCACCTATTCTATGCCTTTATGGTCCTCCGGGCGTCGGAAAGACTTCTCTTGGCAGGTCCGTCGCCAAAGCGCTGAACAGAAAATATGTCAGAATGTCACTTGGTGGATTGCATGATGAAGCAGAGATTAGAGGCCACAGAAAAACTTACATCGGAGCGATGCCCGGGAGAATAGTCCAGAATATAAAAAGAGCCGGCTCCTCAAATCCTGTTTTTATCCTTGATGAAATTGACAAAGTCGGTCAGGATTTCAGGGGAGATCCCTCTTCAGCCCTGCTGGAGGTACTTGATCCGGAACAGAACAGTACCTTTTTCGACAACTTCCTTGAAATGGAATATGATCTCTCAAAAGTTTTATTCATAGCTACAGCAAATAATCTTGCTACGATCAGCCCGGCTCTGATAGACAGAATGGAACTGATTGAAATTACCGGTTACCTGGTTGAAGAGAAACTTGAGATTGCAAAACGGCATCTCTTCCCTAAACAGCTTGAAAATCATGGTGTAAAGCAAGATCAGATCACTATTGACGATAAGGTGATAGAGATGCTTATTGATAAATATACCAGAGAATCGGGTGTTCGTGAACTTGATAAACGGCTGGCAAAAATAATAAGGGTGACTGCCAAAAATATAGCATCTGATACAAAATATGACACTGACCTTTCCGAAAAAACACTGAGTGAAATGCTTGGCCCGCCAAAATATACACGTGATCTTTATTCAGGAAATGAACAGGCGGGGGTGGTTACAGGACTTGCATGGACAGCAGCAGGCGGAGAGATTTTATTTGTGGAAACCAGCCTGAGCAAAGGTGCCGGGAAACTGACCCTTACGGGTAATCTTGGTGAGGTTATGAAGGAATCAGCAATCATAGCTCTGGAGTACCTTAAATCAAATGCAGAAATGCTCGACCTTCCAGATAATTTTTCTGAAAAATGGAATATTCATATACATGTTCCTGAAGGAGCGATTCCAAAAGACGGACCATCCGCAGGAATTACAATGGCTGCTTCGATAGCTTCAGCATTCACCCAGAGGAAAGTAAAAAAATACCTGGCAATGACCGGTGAGATAACACTGAGAGGGAAGGTACTTCCGGTTGGAGGGATCAAGGAAAAAATACTTGCAGCAAAACGTGCCAGTATAAAGGAGATAATCGTTTCGGAAGAAAACAGGAAAGATGTTGAAAACATTAAGGAAATATATATAAAGGGACTAAAATTCCATTATGTGGAGACAATCATGGGTGTGCTTGAACTTGCCTTGCTTCAACAAAAGGTAAAGAATCCCAAAAAAATAACATTCGAATGAAGAAAATAGCTGTTTTTCCCGGATCATTTGATCCTTTCACAATCGGGCATGAAGCAATCATAAGGCGTGCAATGAGCCTTTTTGATGAGATCATAATCGCCGTAGGTGCAAATGCCCTGAAAAAAAACTTCTATTCCCTTGAGACAAGGAAAGAAATGATTACCAGGGTTTTTGAAAATGAGCCCAGAGTAAGAGTAGATCATTATGAGGGACTTACGGTAGATTATTGTAAAAAAAACGGGGCCGGATATCTCCTTCGCGGCCTGAGAACAGCTGCTGATTTTGAGTTTGAAAGAGCAATCGGTCAGGTAAATAAATCAATCGCCCCGTGTATCGAATCGGTATTTCTTCTTACCGTTCCGGAGCATTCATTTATTAATTCTTCCATCGTCAGAGATATAATCAGAAACGGAGGTGACGCTTCCAAATTTGTTCCTGCAGCAATTAATCTTAAAGATTATAAGGGTATCGACGCTTAACACTTCATCACCTGAGAACTGAATTGTTGATGAGATCCATCAACGATAACCATGCACTGCTTTTAATAGAATTCAATTCATCAGCGAATAGCCATTCAACTTTTGTTATACCCTCGGATTTTGGTGGTTCAATTAACATCTCCCCATCATAATTCATCAGAAACCAGCTTGTTTTCTTGAGGTATGAAATGCCTTCCCAGCTGTATGTATGGTAACTGGGAGATAATGGTTTTACGATGTTATGACCAGTTATACCGCACTCTTCACAAACTTCCCTTAAAGCACATGCTTCCGGTTCTTCCCCCTGTTCAATATGCCCTTTGGGCAAATCGAGCTTTCCCTTCTTTTCTATAAAAAGGTATCTGCCTGATGTATGTTTTACCAATCCGCCGGCAGCGCCAACTTCCGTAAAATAAATTCTGAATATCTTCCAGATATGCTTGATGTCGGGCCCATAGACATTAATTGCGGTAATGGTCTTATCTGATTGAAAATCAGAGATTATCTTATAAAGCTCTTTTGTATCATAGAATTTATGGAATAAGCCGTATTTTTGTAACCTGTCGGGTTCAGAGCTTATCATGATAAATCTGTTCTCGAAATGAACTTTATACATACTCTTATGGGCAATTTTGAAAAAAAAACAGCTGAATATCTTTTACAAATTAAAGCAATAAAATTGCAACCATCAAATCCTTTTACATGGGCTTCAGGATGGAAATCACCTATATATTGTGATAATCGTAAAACCCTTTCCTTCCCGGAAGTGAGATCTTATATCCGAGATTCCTTTTCTGATTTGATAAAAGATCTTTATCCTCAGGCAGAAGTGATAGCAGGTGTCGCAACAGGTGCAGTTGCACATGGTGTTCTTGTCGCAGACAAGCTTGGATTACCATTTATTTATGTCAGATCGGGAGCTAAGGAACATGGACTTGGAAACCAGATTGAGGGTTATTTTGAAGAAGGTCAAAAGATTGTTGTTATTGAGGATCTTATATCTACAGGTGGAAGCAGCCTGAGTGCTGTGAATGCTCTAAGGGAATCACACTGCGATGTTCTGGGAATGGTAGCAATATTCACTTACGAATTTAAAAAAGCCGAAGATGCCTTTGCCTCTGATAATTGCAAACTGAATACTTTAAGCAACTATTCCGTCCTGGTTGAAACAGCTCTGAAGACAGGTTTTATTGGTCAGAAAGAAGTTGAAACTTTGAAAAACTGGAGATTGGATCCGGCAAACTGGGGAGTCAAATAAATCACCGCACTCCGGTAAGGACCCCTCTACCGCTACGCGGCATCTCCCCTGAAGGGGCGATAAAACAGTAGAATTTAGATAAATTACTTTTGAATATTGAATATCTTATTATGACAGATCTATCATATTTTGAAAGCAGATCCGGAAGGTTAACCTGCAATGCCGAAGAAGTTTTTACTTTTGTAACTGACATCAGGAATTTCGAACAATTCGTACCGAACGGAACCATCAATAACTGGTATGCTGAAAGAGAATCATGCAGTTTCAATGTATCAATGATTGGAGCAGTAACTGTAAGGCTTGCTGAAAAAGAGAAATTCAATAAAGTGGTTTTTAATGGAGATGCGCTGAAGAAAAATGATTTTTCACTTACGTTGTACATCTCAGATAATGTCAAAAACAATGCGGATGTGAAGATTATGTTGAGCGCTGATCTTGACCCGATGGTGAAGATGATGACATCACGACCAATTGGCCAGTTTCTGGAAATACTTATAAATGAAATGGAAAGTTTCAGAGGATGGAAGGAGACTAAAGAATAAATTCTATCTCTTTAAAAGCATATTCGCAAATTTTCCTGTTCCTCTTCTCAATCTTTATCAGGCCAGTGTCACCAACGGCCAAAATTCTTCCTGTGCAAATACCTTTAATATCTCTGAACTCACACCATTTATTCAAACGGTATAATTTCGACACATACTCCTTTTTTATAAGGCCGGAATTTCCCGCAATCAATTGTTTATATCTCTTATCAAGATCAGTTCCCAGCTTATTCATACAGGCAGAAAGATCATAACTCATACCTGTCAGCATACGCAGAGAAACGGGATTTGGTGCAGTACTTATGAACTTTTCCTGATTAATATTCAGACCTATACCTGCAATGGTGGATTCAATCTTATTTCCAATAACAGAACTCTCAATTAAAATACCTGCTATTTTGTCATTGTTTACGTAAATGTCATTAGGCCATTTTATAGAACAATCAGGAATAAATCTCATTAAAAAATCGCAAATCCCAAGAGATATTGTCATTGAGATAAGGAATTGATCTTCCGTGTTTATAAATGAAGGGAATAGTAAAATACTGAATAGTAGGTTTTTGCCATTTTCACTTTCCCATTTGTTCCCGGAATAGCCTCTGCCTTCCGATTGATAATTGGTGTAAACAATTGTACCCTCAGGCAGGTTATTCTCTTTTAAGAGGTCAGCTATATGAGTATTTGTGGATGGCAGGTTTTCAAAAAATAATAAATTTGAGCCTATTATCATGATTAATAATGAATTAACTAAAAACAGATCATTTTAATGACCGGTTTTTTCCATACCGTTAATATTGGCATTGAAATTGCAAAAGAGCATTACAGTAACAAAAATACAGATTAAAGTGGTAATTTTGCGACTTAATATAAGACCGATAAATATTGATGAAGAAAAAATCTGACGGAACTGATGTCCTTTTAGGGAGTGTATTAAAAGGTATTTTTGAAAAGAAAGGGCAAAATGTTCTGAAAATTGATTTGAGAAAACTAGAAAACAGGATTACAGATTATTTTATAATATGTCACGCCTCTTCCGTAACACAGGTTAGTGCCATTTGTGATTCTGTTGATGATACGGTGAGAAAGGAAGCATTTGAAAAACCATTGCATATTGAAGGGCTTGACAATTGTTTCTGGGTACTTCTTGATTATGGAAACGTGATTGTTCATGTTTTTCTTGAAGAGTACAGGAATTTTTACAGTCTGGAATCGCTCTTGGCTGATGCAGCAATTGAAGCAATGAAAGATAAAATACAGTAAGTAAGACATATGACAGATAATACAAATAATAACCAGGCCCCGGAGAAAAAGCCTGATAAAGGTGGGAAACCACGTTTTAATACCAACTGGATTTTTGCAATTCTTGCCGCATCAGTGATTATATTTTCATTATTCAACAACGGGAAAACTGTACAGCAGACAACGACAAGCGAAATAAAGGGAATGATCGCGAATCATGATATTGAAAAAATAGTTGTGGTTAATAAAGAGGTAGCAGAAATTTACCTTAAAAAGGATGCGCTTGAATCGGGAAGATATCCTAAACTGTCAAAACCGGGAACTGGTTTTGGCATATCCCTGCCCAAACCAAACTTCACTTATAATATAGGCGATATCAGCAGTTTTGAACCTTTCCTCCTGAAAGCTCAAAAGGATGCAGATTACGCTGATAGGGATCTTATTTATCCTGATTATCAAACACGTAAAAACTGGTTTGGCGATATACTTTCATGGCTGTTACTGCCTGTTCTTTTGATTGCTTTTTGGCTTTTCATGATGAAACGTATGTCGGGTGGCGGGGCAGGCGGAGCAGGAGGTATTTTCAGTGTTGGCAAATCACGAGCCCAGATATTCGATAAGGATACAAATGTCAAGTTAAATTTCAATGATGTAGCCGGTCTTGAAGAGGCCAAAACGGAAGTTATGGAAATTGTTGATTTTCTTAAGAATCCCAAGAAATATACCAACCTTGGGGGTAAAATTCCCAAAGGTGCACTTTTGATAGGTCCTCCCGGAACAGGAAAAACAATGCTTGCAAAGGCAGTTGCGGGAGAGGCAAACGTTCCATTCTTTTCAATATCAGGTTCAGATTTCGTTGAAATGTTTGTCGGCGTCGGCGCTTCGAGGGTCAGAGATCTGTTTAAACAGGCAAAGGAAAAGGCACCATGTATTGTCTTTATAGATGAGATTGATGCCGTGGGACGTGCCAGAGGCCGCAATGCAAATTTTGGATCGAACGACGAAAGAGAAAATACCCTTAACCAGCTTCTTACAGAGATGGACGGTTTCGGTACAAACATGGGAGTAATAATTCTTGCTGCCACAAACAGGGCAGATATTCTTGACAGGGCACTAATGCGTGCCGGCCGTTTTGACCGTCAGATACATGTCGAGCTTCCTGACCTTGTCGAAAGGGAAGCTATATTTAAAGTTCATCTTCGCCCTATTAAACTTGAAAAAAGTTTTGATATAGGATTCATGGCCAAACAGACTCCTGGCTTCTCTGGCGCTGATATTGCAAATGTCTGTAACGAAGCGGCCCTTATTGCAGCAAGGAAAAACAAGACAGTTGTTGAGAAACAAGACTTTCTCGATGCTGTCGACCGTATTGTAGGGGGACTGGAACGAAAAACCAAGATAATCTCGCCCGTGGAGAAAAAGACAATTGCGTATCACGAGGCAGGGCATGCAACAGTAAGCTGGTTGCTTGAATATGCCAGCCCTTTGCTAAAAGTGACTATTATACCTCGTGGGAGGGCTCTCGGAGCAGCATGGTATCTTCCTGAAGAACGTCAGCTTACCACACGCGAACAGATTCTCGATGAAATGGCCTATGCACTGGGAGGCAGAGCATCTGAAGAACTTGTCTTCGGAAGAATTTCAACCGGGGCACTCAGCGATCTGGAGAAAATCACAAAACAGGCTTATGCTATGGTCTCGTTTTTCGGGATGAGTGATAAAGTTGGTAATATAAGTTTTTACGATTCATCGGGGCAATCCGATTTTGGATTCACGAAGCCATATAGTGAAAAGACGGCTGAACTTATTGATCAGGAGGTTAACCTGATAATTGCAGAATCGTATCTGAGGGCTAAAGAAGTTCTTAAAAATAATATGAAAGGCCTTACCGAGCTTGCAGAGCTGCTTCTGGAAAAAGAGGTAATTTTCTCCGAAGATCTTGAAAGGATATTTGGCAAGAGAAAAGCTGACTTATTAAAGGAGGAGAGAGAAGCTGAGGCCAAATCGGCACTATTACCAGATAAAAAGGAAAACAGCACAGAAGGTAAAAATGGACAAAAATCAGCCAAGTCATCACCTGAGAAAACAAAAGTCGCATCAGCGAAAAATGAAACTGTCACAGAAAATCCATCTCCTGAGAAAACTGTGAAAAAGGCTAAGTCGAAAGGTAAAGAATAAAATACTGCAGTTTTGAATATTTTTTTCAGACGGACCTTAACCGGAGCATGGATAGTAATATTCGTAATGGGAGGGTTTTGGCTTCATCCATTCTCTTTTTTTATTACCGGACTGGTGATGCTTGTCGGAACACAGTATGAGTATTACCTGATGATAAGGAACACTGGTGTGAGGCCACAAATGGTATCCGGAATTATTACAGGGACTGCTGCATATACTATTTCAACATTGATTGCTTCAGGAATGATTCCAAAAAAATATTTCCTTGTTCTTATTCCGTTGATGTTGATAATAATGGTCATTGAGTTATACAGGAAGGAGGATAAACCATTTGATTCACTGTCGCATACATTTTTTTCAGTACTTTATACTGCAATACCGTTTTCGATGTTTCCATTTGCAGCATTCTCAAGAACAGGGCTTAATTCATTGCTTCCTCATGCCAATATAATTTTCTCACCCGGAATAATTATTGGCTTTTTTATTCTTTTATGGGCAAACGATACGGGTGCATACCTGACCGGGATGTCTTTCGGACGTCATAAACTGATGGAGCGTATTTCTCCGAAGAAAACCTGGGAAGGACTGATCGGAGGTATCATTATAGCAGCTCTGGCTGCCTGGTTCCTTTCTCACTGGCTGGGAATCGTGGATAAAATCCATTGGGTTATTATTTCCCTTATTGTTTCAGTGGCAGGTACGTTTGGTGACCTGGTAGAATCAATGCTCAAAAGAAGCACAGGAGTAAAAGATTCAGGAACAATAATGCCGGGTCACGGGGGATTTCTCGACAGGTTCGATAGTGCAATGATATCTTTTCCGCTTGTATATCTTTTTATATCACTTGTTGGATGATTGACCGGACTTGATTAGTTTTGTGCAAATTTTAAATAGATGAGGATTCATATTCATAAAGAAGGATATAAGATATTAGGTTTTGGCTTAATAACATTGCTGATTCTGAATATAATTGTCAATATTATCTGGGCAGATTCAGGAATTGTGAAATGGGCATTTTTTATCTGCTCGTTTATGCTTTATATATTCCTGCTCTTTTTCTTCAGGCTCCCCACGCGATCATTCGAAACCGACCCGGGACTTATTTATGCTCCTGCTGATGGGAAAGTTGTGGTTATTGAAGAGACAATGGAAAATGAATATTTTAAAGACATGCGTTTGCAGGTTTCAATTTTTATGTCCCCGTTCAATATGCACAGTAACAGGTACCCTGTTTCCGGGAAAGTAACATATGTATGTTATCATCCGGGTCAGAATATGGTTGCCTGGCACCCTAAGTCTTCAGAGCTGAACGAAAGGAGCACAATTGTCCTTAAAGCCAGTAATGGAACCGAGGTAATGATAAGGCAGATTGCGGGGGCTGTAGCACGGAGGATTGTTACTTATGCGAAGGAAAATGCGGATGTACTCCAGGGAGATGAACTTGGTTTTATAAAGTTTGGATCGAGAGTCGATGTTTTCTTACCATTAGGGACTGAAGTTGAGATCCCGATCCTTCAGCAGGTGAAGGCAAATAAAAGCATCATCGCCAAAATCTGAAAATGTTTGATAATATGAGCAGGATTGACAATAAAATAATTGATGTTACAGGTGACGTTAAGTGGATAGGAATACTTGATTTTGATATCAGGACCTTCGATATAGTTATGCATACCGAATTCGGGACGACCTATAATTCGTATTTTATTAATGCTGAGAAGAAAGCAATAGTAGAAGTTGCCAAAGAAAAATTCAGTAAAACTTTTTTTGGTAAACTTAGAGAAGTAACAGATCCTGAGGATATTCAGTACATTATTCTCGATCACACCGAGCCTGACCATTCAGGCAGTCTCCGGCTTTTACTCGATATGGCCCCTTCAGCCACGGTTGTTGGTAGCGGCAATGCAATCAGGTACCTTGAGGATATTGTCAATAAACCATTTAAATCACTGGTCGTAAAAGATGGCGATACACTCGATCTGGGAAATAAAACCCTCAGGTTTTTTTCTGCACCAAACCTGCACTGGCCTGATTCGATGTTGACGCTTCTCGTGGAGGACAAGGTCTTGTTCACATGCGATGTATTTGGAGCCCATTATTGTTCTTCTGAAATGTTCAGCAATTTCGATAAACAGTATACAGAATCATTTAAATACTACTTTGATATAATAATGAGACCGTTCAGCAGGTTTATGCTGAAAGCAATTGAAAAGGTTAAACCTCTTGAACTTGATTTCATTTGTCCGGGTCACGGCCCGATTCATAAAAAGAACATAAGAAAAGCTATTGAACTTTCTGCAAAATACGCAGATCATTATATGCAGATTGTGTCTGAAAAAAATCAGATGAATATTCTGATAGCATATGTTTCCGCTTATGGTTACACAAAGGATGCAGCACATTTTATTGCTGAAGGGATCCTCGAAACGAAGGGTATTACCGTGGATATTGCAGATATTGAAAATATTTCTTTGGAAGAACTGGAGTCAAAGTTAATAATGTCAGACGGATTGCTTGTTGGTTCACCTACTATCAATCAGAATACGTTACTTCCTGTATATAAGTTACTTGCGTTGATAAATCCAATACGTGACAAGGGTAAACTAGGTGGTACTTTCGGATCGTACGGATGGAGCGGGGAGTCGCCAAATTTAATTCTCGAAAATTTTCGTCTTCTTAAACTGAAAATATTTGAAGAAACGGCTGCATTTAAATTTTCTCCGGATAATGACAAAAAGGAATATTTAAGAGAATTCGGAAGAAATTTTGCTCAGAGATATATTCAGGAATGTGGTCATATAAAAAATCCCGGTAATTAGCCGGGATTTTTATTAAATGTCATGAAATTTCAATTTTTCTTGTAATCTTGTTTTTTTCCTCTTCCTGCTTGGGAAGCGTTACTGAAAGGATTCCATCTTTATAATTTGCATTAATTTTTTCCCTGTTAACATTTTCAGGAATATAGAAACTTCTGCAGAATGACGAATAGCTGAATTCTTTTCTTTTGTATCCGTCCCTGTTTTCTTCCGATTCATTCTTCATCTCCGATGAAATTGTCAGAACATCCTCATTCATATCTATTTTCAGATCTTTCTTGTCAATTCCGGGAATAGCAAGGTCAAGAACATAATTCTTATCATCTTCCCTGATATTAACAGACGGCATCGAGCTGGTTCTGTTTGAGAGAACGGGGAAAAGATCGTCATCAAAAATGTTTGGCATGTAAAATGGCCTGAAATTTCTTCTAGTAATTGTTGGTAACATGGTTTTGTCCTCCTATAATTTTAGTTTAACATTTATTCATTCATCACCTTATTTTCAAACTTCGTTCCAAAACGATAAAAATGACATAATGGCATGTATATCTGATTTAAGTCAGACAAAGTGGCAGGAAATATATTGCCCAGTTGCCGCTTCGCGTCCTTCCCCCTGAAGGGGGACTAATTCAGTTTCAGTTGAATTACTCTTAAATGGAGAGTATTAGCCCTCCTATAGGGGGGTTGGGGGGCAGAAAAAACAGTGCACTTGAAGGGCATAATTTTTAGCGAATTCCAAAAATTTGGATTAGGTTTGTGGAAGGAAATGTCTTTAACAATGAAAGAAACGTTAAGAAACATTCTTATCTTTTTTGGGATTTTAATTCTATTGGCCCTTGCCTGGTTTTTCCGGAATATCGTTGTTTACATTTTGGTATCAGGTGTTTTCTCTATTATGGGGCGACCACTTGTCGATCTGTTTTGTAGAATCAAAATCAAAAGATGGTCTTTTCCGCGGTCTCTCAGTGCACTTTTAACACTTGCAATAATCTGGGGTCTTATTATTTTGTTTTTTGTTATTTTCATCCCTCTCGTCACCAGGCAAATAAATTATTTTTCTACGATCGACAGCAGCAAAATTGTTCAGATTGTAGCTGGACCAATAAAGAAAATAGAGAGTCTCTTCAGAGCTATTAACAAGGATATTCCTCAAAATCTTTCTATTCAGGATTATATAATAGGGAAAGTTGCCGGAGTTCTCAATATTAACATGATACAGAATTTTATAGGTTCTCTTATCGGAATTCTTGGTAACGTCATTATTGCAATATTCTCAATTACGTTTATCACCTTTTTCTTCCTGAAAGATCAGCGACTGTTTTTCGAATCAATATTAATGTGGGTGCCTGATAAATATGTAGAACATGTAACCAGGGCTCTTTATTCAATAAAAAAACTTCTTACACGATATTTTATAGGGATCGTAATCCAAAGCACATGCATAATGATTCTTATTACCACAGGAATGACTATCGTAGGCATCGATTTTCAACAGGCTCTTGTAATGGGGCTAATTCTTGGAATTTTAAATGTCATCCCCTATGTAGGACCATGGATTGGTTTATTTATTGCAATAATAATGGGTGTGGCTTCGCATATCAACCAGGATATTACGACTGTAGTGATACCGCTCGTTACATATATGATAATTGTTGAAGCTATAACGCATTTAATTGATAATATTGTATTCCAGCCAGTTATATTTTCAAGTAGTGTTAAAGCACATCCTCTGGAAATTTTCATTGTGGTACTGGCTGCCGGATTTGCTGCCGGAATCCCCGGAATGATATTCGGAATTCCTGCTTATACAGTACTGAGGGTTTTTGCAGGAGAGTTTTTTTATAATTTTAAGGCAGTGCAGAAGATAACATCCAGTCTTTCTGCTGAAAATATTGGAGACAAAACCCAGATGCCATTTAAAACAAATGATGGGTCCGCTGCAAAATAGTATTCAATCAGGTATTTGAAATTTATGCTCATTAAGCTTATTGCATAAAGAGAAACGAACTGATAAATGAAACCGAATAATTCTTTTTTGAACCGGCTTTTCCGTTTTTACTATGATGGATTCAGGAATATGTCCGGCTGGGGAAGAAAGGTATGGATAATTATCCTTATTAAACTCTTTATTATTATTGTTATATTGAAGATCTTCTTCTTTCAGGATTTTCTTTATAAAAATTGGCATAATGACAAAGAGAGAAGCGACCATGTCCTTGATCAGCTAACTAATTCCTCCGATAACCATGATAGACAACATTGATTTGAGCCTTGTAGACTGGTCAAGAGCTCAATTTGCCCTGACTGCAGTTTACCACTGGCTATTCGTACCTCTTACGCTTGGATTATCCTTTATCCTGGCAATAATGGAAACCATCTATGTTAAAACTGGTAAAGAAGAATGGAAACGAATTACCCGGTTCTGGATGACTCTTTTCGGGATAAACTTTGCTATTGGTGTTGCAACAGGGATTATTCTTGAATTTGAGTTTGGTACAAACTGGTCTAATTACTCGTGGTTCGTCGGTGATATTTTTGGTGCGCCTCTCGCGGTTGAAGGTATTCTTGCATTTTTTCTCGAATCGACATTCGTTGCAGTTATGTTTTTTGGATGGAATAAAGTGAGTAAAAAATTTCACCTGGTTTCTACATGGCTGGTAGCTGTCGGAGCTAATCTCTCGGCACTATGGATTCTCGTAGCAAACGCGTGGATGCAGCATCCTGTTGGGATGATATTCAATCCTGATACTGCACGAAATGAAATGGTTAATTTCTGGGCAGTTCTATTTAATCAGGTCGCCGTCGATAAGTTTCTGCATACCATATCGTCCGGTTTCCTGCTTGCATCAATGTTTGTGCTTGGAATAAGTGCATGGTATCTGATAAGAAAGAGAGAAGAGCAAATGGCGAAAAAAAGCATTTTAGTAGCAGGAGTTTTCGGACTTTTATCTTCTCTGATGGTTGCTTGCACAGGAGATGAATCTGCAAGAACCGTATCAAAAGTGCAGCCCGTTAAATTTGCATCAATGGAAGCACTCTATGAAGGTAAAAATAATGCAGGTCTGATAGCTTTCGGAGTACTGAAAG
>JBEKDR010000069.1:0-27063 GCA_050014255.1 Bacteroidales bacterium
CCTAAGAATAAATTGTTGGAGGATTATCTCACAATTTTTTCAGATCTTGAAGAAACAAACGGTCTATCTGAATATTTTACAAAAGAAAAATTCAAAGACAGATTGCAACCACTAATTACTATTGCCTCAAACAATGGTTTTGAAT
This sequence comes from Bacteroidales bacterium, assembly GCA_050014255.1. Taxonomy (GTDB): domain Bacteria; phylum Bacteroidota; class Bacteroidia; order Bacteroidales; family VadinHA17; genus LD21. The sequence continues at coordinate 146 of JBEKDR010000069.1, forward strand.
TTATGAATTGATACAGAATGAAAAACTTTTCAGAATTACCAGAGGATCAAATTCTCTTTAGAGGTAAATATTTTAATATTATAAAGGATTCATTCCCTGTCTCTCCAGGGCATTTGCTTATTGCTGCAAAGAACAGCAAGAAGGACTATTTTGAGCTGAATAAGCAAGAAGTTGGCGAGTTAAATATTCTGATCCATAAATGTAAAGAGCTTATAGAAATTGAGCATAAGCCAGATGGTTATAATATTGGAATGAATTGCGGTGAAGCAGCTGGACAGACTGTTTTCCAGTTCCATTGTCATGTAGTTCCTCGATATATTGGGGATATGAAGAATCCAAGAGGTGGAGTTAGACATTGTATAGAGGGCAAAGGGTATTATTGATAATTGTTTTAAGTTTCTCATTTTTGAAATCCATCAACAATTCTGTCATCCATATTAAATTATTAAATAAAAAGGAGGTAACAATGGCTTTTAAAACAGTATTTATAGCACATGCACCTGATGCAGATCCTGAAAAACATCATAATCTGATAGAAACAGGTAAATACAAACTTTTTACTTATGTTGTAAAAAACCAGAACGAAGCGATTAAAGTTTGTAAAGATCTTTATAAAAAAGAAAAAATTGAGTCGGTACTGCTTTGTCCAGGCTTTACTCATAAAGATGTAGCCGAAATCTTCGAAGCACTCGAAAGTAAAGTCGCCGTTTGTGTTTCCCGAGGTGATGGTCCCAGCAGCAAAATTACCGCTCCTATTTTGCAGAGGTTATTTTTTGGGAAATGATTCGTTGAAATTATGATCTTTTAAAACCAAAGGATTGATTTTGATTCCATATTTGCTTTACTATGTGTGCGTTAGAAAATCCATCAATATTCCCGTCATCAAAAAATTTAAAAACCCCTGCAAATCATTGATCTACAGGGGAAAAATAAACATCACCCAAATAGTGTGAGTGTGAGAGTGAGTGTGAGAAAACAGAACGAGAGTGCTCGCTCTCGCTCTCACTCCCGCTCTGTTTTAAGTGGTGCCACCAGTACTTATTAGATACTTTTCATTTAAAGGAATATTTTCCTAATGTGTAAAATACAAATTAATGTTGATACTTGTATATCAACAATATAAATCTATTTACACTTATATTTAACATATTTACACTTTTACATATATTACACTTAATATGTAATATTTCTTGTTCTATATTTGATATTTTACAGTTTTTTGTTCTAATTTTGGGTAGTAGTACTTTAGTACCATAACATTTTATTAGATGAAGAACCGAAGATTAACAAATCAATTGAGGTATTGTAAAGGGAACATTGTTTATTATTATTACTCTAAAGGAAGGATTATTAGGATACCTCTGATTAAAGTCAATGATATCAATGAGATAGACAAAAAATCATGTTTATTCAAGGTTCAGTCACTTGAAAAATTTAATGAAAAGGTAAAAGATGATCACGACAAAATTAGTTCGATCATCTATAAAGGAATTGAGGAAGGGAAAGAGATTACAAGGGAATATATCAATGAACAATTGACTCTTGTTCCAGAAGAAGAAATCCCGATTACTGACCTTTTTGACAAATTTATTGTGAAAAAAGAAAAGGGACTTCTCTCAAAAGAAACTATAAAGGACTACAAATCGTGTAAGAAAGTTTTTGAGGATTTTCAAGATTACAAATTAATCGAGTATAAACGTTCAATGATTAATGAAGATTTATTACTTGATTTTAGGAAGTATCTGTTGGAAGAAAGAGGTTATAATGATAATTCAATAAGTAAGAGGTTCAAGACACTTTCGTCATTTCTAAATTCAATTGACATTGATTATTCTAAAATTAAACCAAAACTTCAATCTCGGGTTTCGGATTTTGTTGTTCTAGATAAAAAAGATCTGGAATTACTTAAAAATTTTAAGAAATTTACACCAAAAGAACAGTTCTTTATTGATATCTTCCTAATGAATTGTTTCATGGGATTACGGTTCGGTGATTTATCTACCTTAAACAAAGGTTCCTTTATTGTTGAGGGGAAAGAAACCTATTATCAAAAAAATAACGAGAAAACAAAACAACAAATTAAGATTTATTTAGTCCCGACAGTTAAAGATATTCTCAAAAAGTATGATTATCAAATACCTACAAAATTAACTAATCAAGTTTTCAATAGAGAAATCAAAAACGTTTTTAAGACTCATGACCTCTTTAAGGAAAAAGTTAAATTGTCAGAGATGATTGGTAATAAATCTATTGTCACGGAATATTTAAAAAGAGAATTGATAAGTTCACATACCTGTAGAAGAACCTTTATTACAATGAACATAAAAAATAAAGTTGATTTTTCATCCATTATGAAAATGACTGGACACTCTCAACTGTCAACACTAAACAGGTATATTAAAAAAAGTTTGGATATTAAACAAATAAAAAAAATTGATATATGAGTCTGACAAGAAAACAAGTGAATTTATACGACTTTCTTACAAATCTTAGTCTGATAAGAAGTTGTAACGATAATGAGTACAAAGAAACTATTGAAAGTCTAATAGATGAACTCTCAAATGAACCTAGAAGGGTAGAATATCTTACACGATTGTTATCGGAATTCAGAGGATTTTCAACTGATTTAAGTAAACATATTATGGTAACCAGAGGTGATATAAAAAGGGAGATGGAAAAACATGAAAAGGAACAACCTCTGGAAATGGAAGAAGTCTTGGACATAACTACCTCCTCAACAATTCTAGGAGTGTCCAGACAAACTATGTATAATTTGGTGAAAGATAAAAAAATCAGAACCATAAGAAAAAGTAAAGGGAAACAAGTGATATCGAGGAAAGAACTTGAACGATATCAAAAAGAAAACTTTTTAAAATAGATTTCTATTCAGTACATCCATATTTTTTAGAAATAAACATTAAGACCAATAATTCCTTATTGGTCTTTTCTATGTCAGAAAGTCATCCTTCACTTATTTATATATATAAGAAATATAATCAAAGTGATATGGATGAGAAAGTAAAAAAACTTAGAATTAAAGAGATCGACGATAGGGTTAATAATCTCAATCAAAATATAGATAGTATGAAACGAAAGATTAAGGAATTAACTGACAGGAAACACCAATTACTTTCAGAAAAGATAGATAATGATGGAATTCAATCAGAAATATATTCTTTATCCGAAAATCTAAACAAGGAAAAACAAGAATACCTAAGACAAAAGAACCTGATCAATGGGAAAATCTCATCACTCAAAAAGACACTAAAAGATCTTGAAATAAAATACTGGAAAAAAGAACTGGATGATAAAATAAGAAATGTGTCTGAGAACTACTCCAATCTAGTCACTCTTGATCAGTTCAAGTCTATTCGTAGGGGAAATTCTCCGGGTAGTCTTGAATAGATTCATTTGAATCTTCATTCAAAAAATCAGATAATAAATAAATATTTCTGTTCTGATAAGTAAGAAAAGGAGTTTTCTTTCTCTTTAGTAATCTTATCATTGTGGACTTGGTGTTGTTTGTCAACATCATTAAAGTCTGTACATCTACCAACTTTTTCCCATCACAAACAAAATAAATCATAATTGGACCTTTTATTTTCAATATATAGACATTGTACAAACATGAAACAAATTGTTTCATGTTTATACAGTCTTGGTAAATAGTATGAAGGAGTATCATTTACATATTCCTTGTACTATTACTATATATAAAAAACAATAAGTCTTATTATGGGAAATATGTACGTTTCACTAAAGGATTTCAGGATTGAATCAAAGATTTCGGAATCCACAATTAGAAATTTTATTAAAGAAGTATTGAGGTTCAGTAAGGATTTGGTAAGAATAATAAAGAATAAATATTACTTGAGTAAAGAACTAGTAAAATACTTCAAATATCCATACAAGATGAGTGTGTCCTACTATCTTTTTCTACTCAGGAATAAAGGAAAAAGAAAGAATGAAGTATTACTTTCAACATCTTGGAAAGAATATTTATATGATATAAAATGGGACCTTTGGGGACATATAAATTATGAACCAGACCTCACTATAATAGATTGTATGTTCCAATTCTATAAGGTAGAGAAAATATTAAGAAAAGAATTTGGACCAGGAGTCAAATTATTTTTTACCACCGAAAGAAATAAAGGGGGAAGAAAGGGATTTCACAACCATTTTGTACTTTATTCATCTGATAAATCACTACTTGGATCCATAAAGATAACTATAGATTTATTCTTTAGAAGAAATGGACTGTCAGTTACCGATGTAGAAAAATACATTAAGGAGAAAAAGGGGTTACGATATATCATGAAAGAGATTGACATTATAAAGGATGGATATGGTTTAATTGAGACCTAAAACCACCACCTAATTCTTGGTTCAAAATGTTTCAAAACTAATTCCCCAAAGTAAAATAAACTTCATTCTGGTTAAAATAAGACCGAATATCTGACAAATATCTAGATGATGAGATGTTATTGATGGAAAGAAAGACTGGAATAGTGTTACAAACTTTTCCCTATATTCTCTGTCTTCATCTCTTCGTATAACAAATGACTAATGAAATTTTTAATCTTAGGGTCATTAATAATACCTCAACTCGAATTATAATCAGTTCTGATAATTATTTTCATACCTAAAATCCAGAACATAAATAAACCTTCATCCATATTAAATCCAAATAAATTTCCATAGAGACGATGAGGGTAATAAGTTTTGTCTTGGTCTAAGTGTGAGTGTTCTCCCCTTTTTTGAAGTGACCTAACCTTCGTTATGGTTTAATAATCTGGTGAATGATTAATTTTCAAAGAATTTTAAAAAAAAAAGTCCAAAAAAATAAACTTTCATACATCTCTCGGATATATAGATCATAACCAATTAAAACTTTATAAGTATGAAAACAAAAAGAACATTTAGAATCTTTGATTATCCTAATGGAAAATCAATTGTTAACGGAACATTAAAATTCAAATTTAAGTTTGAAGAACCCTTCTTGAGTGATCCTGAAAATTCAAGAAAACTCTTTTACAAAATCCAAGAATCAATTCTAAAGGAGGAGTATAAAATACCTTCTGATAGAAATTCAATTCTATCATCGGATGATAGGGATATAAAATATATCCATTATAACTTAAATGATTCTTGTTGGGATAATTTAGAAAAGATTTTTAAGTATGAAGAATTGAATGATTTTGTTAATGATGTATCTGAACATTCAGATTTAAGTAGTCGAATCAGTAATAAATATAACTATTTCCCTCACGTCCCTGTTGATGATGATAATCCTAATGAAGATGATTTACCATTTTAGATTAAGGGTGAGAGTTCTCACCCTTTTTATTTTGAATAATATAGATTGAATTATGAAAAATCTTACTCCATATCACTTTTTAACTTCAAGTAGTTGTATAATTCAATATTTAAACCAGTTCCATCAACATATCCTTCATTACCTTCTACCATCTTCATTATTTTCTCAAATTCCTTTCGTCTTTCGTAAAGAATTAAATTTTTATTTTGACCATGTTCCACATAATCCATAAAAAATAAATACCCTAAACAAATCTGTCGTTTTTCATCAATGGATTTAATAGGTCCAACTCGAGGTTCAATGAGTAAATTAAAAAAGTTTTCTATCTCCAAATCTGTTTTATAATCTACTCCTAGATTGTGTTTATGAAAATTTTCATTGGCGAAGGTGATGAACGAACTTAAACAAGATTGTTTTCTGAAATCTAATGTGTTTCCCATAACTATTTGTATTAAAATATTTTAAAATCAAATACTCTAAAGGATAATCATTCCCTTTAACTCAAATATATATTTGTCAATTATTACCTCAAATACTATCAAACTGTCCAAATGGTAGTTTGAATCTAAATATCTATCAATCTGAAAAATACGGTAAATTGATTTATTGTAATCTTTTTTTGACAAATTGAATCCATCAATCATCTTAGTATCTCCTCATCTATCCTTTTACAATTTTAGTCAAAGGAATCATTTTTTCTTATAAAGTTTATTTGTACATCTATTTTTAAAATAACATTCACCTCTTATGAAGTAATAGATAAATACAATCTCAGATTTCAATACTATCTCTTCAAACACATACATATTTAATTGTTGATCTACAGTTAGAAAAAAGTTAGGAATACCGAAACTTAATAATAAGAATCCTATTACAAAATCATGAAAACAATAATAAATCCCGAGTCCTATAGAACTTATCATTATAATTCCAAACAAACTCGATCCTTGTTTCATAATTGATGGAGCAGTCAAAATCAATCCAATTAGTGATAAGGGAATCCCAAATAATAAAAGATATCTAGACTTTATAATTGAAAAGATAATAGAAAGGATAATAATAACATAAGGAGAAAGGAGTAATACCCTATTTTGAAATTTTTGTCCGTTAGAACCGAAATTATCAACCACATTTTCCTGGTACGAAAATCCAAATACAATTTCGTTTCTTTCATGACATTGTTTAATCTCTTCAAAATCCTTGAATTCACTTAATTCATTTATTTCTGAGATTGAATGAATCTTTAGGTCTCGGTGTAAATCATCTTCAATTTTTTTAAGATTATACATTCTGGTGTTTGAATTTATAAGTAGATGAAAATCATGAATTGAATAGAGTAGTATGTTAAATATCAAATTTCATAATAATTCATGATAAATCCAATTCTTCTTGATTCATATAGGGAATAAGAAAAATACTTGACTCCAAGAAAATGGTAATAATAAATAAACCATTATCGTCAGGTCCTTTTTATTGTATTACCATAAATTATAATTAAAAATAACACAAAAAACATTTCACTTTTTGTCAAAAAACATTGGTTTTTGTCTAAAAAAGTATTACTTTTATTGTGTGATTAAATATAACACATTATGAAAGTAAAGTATAACCGAGTTTCAACGATGTCCCAATCAGGAGATAGATTTACGGTTGATAAAGATGTTTATGATCTTGTCCTTTTGGATAAAGTCTCTGGAAGTGTTGGATTCAGAGATCGACCGAAAGGGAAAGAACTCTCCAGACTTGTTGAGGTGGGGAAAATATCTGATTTAGTCGTTGAAGAATTTTCTCGTCTGGGACGTAATACAGGTGAAGTCATAAGGACCCTGGAATGGTTGGAAGAAAAGGAAGTAAATGTTATCGTTAAGAACATTGGTCTCCAGTCCCGTCCAAACGGAGTGAAAAATCCTATTTGGAAAATGGTAAGTTCAATTATGTCCTCCCTCTATGAGATGGAATTGGAAAACATCAAAGAAAGGACTTTAGTTGGAAGACAGGTTTATGTACAAAAAGGAGGAATCCTTGGTAGACCAAAAGGAACTAACGAAACTGAGTTAAGTTTTTTACAGAAAGAAATGAGTTCTAATGTTATTAAGTCCTTAAAGAAAGGATTAACAATTCGTGAAACAAGTAAGGTTCTTGGGATTTCAACAAGATCCGTTATGAAAGTGAAAAAGATAGGTGTAAAACACAATATGTTCTAAATATATTTATCAGGAATTTAATTCCTTTTTACTGATCTCCCCGGACAAAGATTTCGAAGTCTTGTTAACTGTATCTAGTTAAACCTTTTATCATCTTTTCTCTTTCAAAATATCGAATTTGATAATCCAGTAATTCATCGTAGGTCAGTATGTTAATATCCTGAAGATTAAATTGTCTAGTAAGTTTGTCTAAGATATTTCTATTTTGTTCCTTATGTTCTAAACCACTTACAAGTAGTGTAAATAGATAGTCAGATGGTAAATAACCTAATTTATTGAATATCTCGTCATTCACATCTGACATCCGAAAATAATCTTGATAATCTTTTATTTGAACCAAGTGTTCCCAAAAATCAGTATAAAAGTTTTGATGAAACCTTTTCTTTTTAACAATCCCCTCATCTGGTAATTTTATCTCAAATATTTCAGTCTTATTTGTCAGGTCAATCTCAAACGGTTTGAGAATAAAGTCCGGTTTAATTGAAGGTTCGTCATCCATCCTTTCTAGTTCAATTCCATAATAAAATTCTGAATATTTGTCTCGAAGGATGAAATAAGGATTTTGTCGAAAAAATTTTTGAATCTTCAATTCTTCTCTCTTGTTATATTTACGACTAATCGTTATAATCTCCATATACCTATTGATCTTATCCTCAACTTCTTCTATTGGATATTCAAACCAATAAATATTTAATTGTTTTTGTCTCTCAACGTATGACTTCGAAAGAATCTTTAAATCCTTATCATAATGATATAAAGAGAAATTCGTTCTTATAAGGTGATACTTATTATCTGACATCATCCCAAGAGTCCTTAGATCAGTAACTATCAGATCACGTGTGAAGGCCAGAGATTTACTAACAGATATTTCTAAGTAGTTTTCAATATGTAAATCAAGACAATAGTCAAAATAGAGATAGGTTTTTTCACTATAGGTTATATCTTCATATTCCTTACAAATCTTTATTAATGGAAAATTCCTTAAATAGTAATTGGAGTTTGAATATGTCTCATTTGAATTGTTATTGATAAATCCGATTGTATCTAGACAATAGTTTCTTTTAATATTATAATAACCAATAGTCTGACTAACATCTACCTGACTTGATTCAAAATCATCAATTATTATAAGATCCAGATGTTTTTTCTTAATTAAGAGAATATTCGTTAACAAAAAAGGGATATTGGATTTCGGAGATTCTACCAATAGATGACTATCAAGTAAAACTTGTTTCAAAACCTTTTGGATTCGTAATACTAACTCCGATCTGTCAGTGATCAGTAGAATCTCCATCTATTTAGTCAATGTATTGTTATTAAGTAATATGTAAAGAATAAAAATAAACATATTTGAGGAATATAAAACTATGACCACAACCAACATTATGATCGTGAGAGTATAGATTCATTTGACACTCAACAAGGTGAAAAGATCCGTATTGATCAGTAAATGTGGATAAAAAAGAAAAGATACCATTTTCAGGTATCTTTTCTTTTTTGATCTTTTTTTGTTCCCTTGTCCTGTAATCAATTGATTATCAGGTGTGTTTGTGGTGCCACCAGGAATCGAACCGGGGACACATGGATTTTCAGTCCATTGCTCTACCGACTGAGCTATGGCACCTCTCTTAAGCTACTCCCGTTAAGTAAGGCTTTCAGTCCATTTCTCTACTGAGCTATGGCACCTCCTTTTCGGACTGCAAATATATATCTCAAATCCGAGTAACCAAATACTTTAACAAAAAAAAATCTATTTGGAATCATTTTAATGATGTGGTACCTTTGCATCTCATAAATAAAACAAGATGGATCTCCTTCTTCACACACTCGACAATGGTATCAGGCTCGTTCATCACCGTGTAGCAGGCTTAGTTGCTCATTGTGGACTTGTTATCAATACCGGTTCGCGCGACGAAACCCTGCCGGAACATGGAATAGCTCACTTTATTGAACATATGCTCTTTAAGGGAACAAAAAAAAGAAAAGCATATCATATCCTTAGCCGGCTGGAAGATGTTGGCGGAGAACTTAATGCATATACCACCAAGGAGGAAACCGCTGTCCATGCTTCATTTCTTAAGGAGGATTATGAGAGAGCGATAGAATTAATCAGCGATATAACTTTCAGTTCAGTTTTTCCCGAAAAAGAAATTGAGAAAGAAAAAGATGTTGTAATCGAAGAGATAAATTCATATCTCGATAATCCCTCTGAGCTGATCTTTGACGATTTTGAAGAGCTGATTTTTTCAAACCAGCCAATTGGACGGAATATCCTTGGTACTCCGGAATCAGTAAAATCATTTTCAAAAAAGAAGATAAACGACTTTATTTCAAATAATTACAGTACACAACAGATGGTATTTTGTTCAGTCGGGAATATCTCTGATGAAAAAATATTAAAGCTGTTCAAAACACATTTTGCAGACATAGTTACAGAAAGAAACCAGGAAAGAAATGACAAGAGCTGGTTATATAAACCGGCTTCGGTGACGAAAAAAATGGATACTTACCAGAATCACTGCATCCTGGGAAATCTTGCATATAATCTTAAAGACAAGCGCAGGATGGGGATGTTCCTTCTCAATAATATCCTTGGTGGACAAGGACTGAATTCAAGATTGAACTTATCATTGCGTGAAAAAAACGGACTTGCTTATAATGTCGAATCAAGTTATAATCCCTACTGTGATACAGGCATCTTTTCAATATATTTCGGAACTGATAGTCAGTATCTTAACAAAAGCATCTCTATAGCTATGAATGAGTTAAAGAAACTTCGCACCACTAAGCTCGGCACAATACAATTAAGCAAAGCAAAAAACCAGATAAAAGGTTATATGGCAAGAGGATATGAGAACCATGAAAGTCTTATGTTAAGTCTCGGAAAAAGCCTCCTCATATTTAATAAAATTGACAGTATTGAAGATCTGTGCAATAAAATCGATGCTGTAACCGCCTCAGAATTAATTGAGACCGCAAATGATATTTTTGAACCATCAAAGATGTCGATGCTGATATATAAATAGGCATGAGGTGTACAGTCTGACCTGAGTGATGTACAAACAGACGAAGTGACGCAGTGACTGAGAGACGGAGAGACAAAGAGACGGTTAACCATAAACGCGAAACGATAAATAAATGAACAAAAAGCTGGAACAATATATTGAAGAGTTTTCAACAGCTGAAGATCCTGTTCTTGAGGATCTTTACAGGCAGACACATATCAGGTTTGTAAATCCGAATATGGTATCAGGTCATCTCCAGGGAAAATTCCTTGAACTTATTTCACTTATGATCAGGCCCGGGAATATCCTTGAGATCGGAACCTTTACAGGCTACTCCGCAATCTGCCTCTCAAAAGGGCTTATAGCCGGCGGTAAACTTATTACTATAGAATTAAATGACGAACTGACTTCTTTCGCTCATTCATTTTTCATCCGGGCAGGAGCAGATACAAAAATAACACAGTTAACCGGGAGGGCACAGGATATTATTCCCGGGCTGGATATTATGTTTGACCTGATATTCATTGATGGAGACAAAAGAGAATATATTGAATATTATAAGCTTATTATCGATAAATTAAAACCTGGCGGTTTCATTCTTGTGGATAATGTTCTATGGGGAGGGAAAGTCCTTGATAAAGAGACCACTGATCCTCAGGCCATGGGCATAATCAATTTTAATAATTTTATCCGGAATGAAAAAATAATCGATTATGTCATTCTACCAATTCGTGACGGATTGATGATGATTCATAATAAGGGAAAATAAGTGGTACAGTTTTTGCGTTAACTGAATAAACATTATATGAAAAGAATATTTTTTATTACTCTCCTTCTGATTGGTGTAATTACCCTCAATGGACAGGCAAACAAAGTGGATCAACTTCAGGCTCTTGAACAAAACCAGCCTGCTGATCAGAATATTGCAACAACTGCTACATTAAAGTCAGCGAGCCGTTTGTTTGCAACCAAAGATGATCTTACATCTGTAATTTTTATCATTCCGGCTGACTCTGTTGTCTCTGTTTTGGATTCCGACAGCACTTATTTTCATGTTGTTTTCAATGAAAATGAAGGCTATATCTTTAAGAAAGATGCAATACTGGATAAAACCCCGGTGAATAATCAGCCATCTGTCCAGTTGCAGCCTGCTGTGCAGCAAAATGAACCAGTAAATGAACAGCAGCAGCAAGACAGGTACTCATATCTTGAGAATAAATATGGTTCGAACATGGCTCCCAGACTCATTGCCGGAAAGATCTGGAAAGGGATGAATTCAGAAATGGTAAGAGACAGCTGGGGCACCGCTGAAAAGATAAACAGGATCGTAAGTGGCAATATTGTCAAGGAAGAATGGATATTCAGAAACACCTGGCTTTATTTTGAGAATAATACACTTCTGGAGTGGGGCCCCGTCAAAAAATAGTTTTCCCTGTTTTAAAAGATGTCTTGTTATTTTCCCTGCTGCAGTTTGCAGATAAAAAAAAATTCTTATTTTTGCGCGAGAAATTGCGGGAGTAGCTCAGTTGGTAGAGCACGACCTTGCCAAGGTCGGGGTCGCGGGTTCGAGTCCCGTCTCCCGCTCAAATGAGAGGCTATTTTAACAGCCTCTTTTATTTTGAAGCAGTCAAGTATAATTTGCATACGCATCTCCATCCAACCTAAAGTAAATTATTTTACCTTTCGCAACTATAATTAAGTATTTTGAAATTACTCTTAACCATTTAACAATGAAACAATATTTAAAACTGGTCATTATGTCAATGACAATTGGTCTTTTCTCCTTTAAACCTCAGGATAAAGAGCCTGGGTTATCAATACCATCTGAAAAGTTCAAATTGGCCAACGGCTTAACTGTTGTGCTCAATGTAGATAAATCTGATCCGATTGCTGCACTTGCAATCTACTATCATGTTGGATCGAGTCGGGAGGTTCCGGGAAAGACCGGTTTTGCACACCTCTTTGAGCACATGATGTTTCAGAAATCTGAGAATGTCGGAGAAGATCAGTTTTTTAAAAATATACAGGGAGCAGGTGGAACATTAAATGGCAGTACAAACCAGGACAGGACAAATTATTTCGAGGTCATCCCGAAAAATGCACTCGAAATGGCATTATGGATGGAGTCTGACAGAATGGGTTATCTTACAAACACTGTTACAAAAACTTCTCTGGCAAATCAGCAGAATGTAGTTCAGAATGAGAAGCGTGAGAGTGTAGATAACGCTGCTTATGGGTTTAATCAGGAAATAATTGCAAAAAATCTTTATCCAAAAGGTCATCCTTACAGCTGGACTGTTATCGGAAAAATGGAAGATCTTACGGGTGCTACTGTAGAAGATGTGAGAGCTTTTCATAAAAAATTCTATGCGCCTAATAACGCTACCCTAGTTATATCGGGAGACATAGACAAGGACGAAATCAAGGCTCTTGTTAATAAATATTTCGGTGAAATACCATCTGGCTCCAATATTGAAAAAAGAGGTCCAATGCCTGTCTCACTTGGCTCAATAACCAGGCTTTATCATGAAGATAATTTTGCCAAGGCTCCCCAGCTGACAATGGTATTTCCAACGGTTGAGAGGTACTCGAAAGATTCGTATGCACTCAATTTCCTTGGTGACTTGATATCAGGCACCAAGAAATCTCCTCTCTATGTTGTACTGGTCAAAGAGAAAAAACTTACATCCAGAGTCATGGCACGAAATGGGTCACAGGAGCTGGCCGGAAGTTTCACAATCTCTGTTACAGCCAACCCTGATGTCAACCTCACCGAAGTTGAGAAAGCAATATTTGAAGGCCTTGAAAAATTTGAGAAAGATGGTTTCACAGAGGAGGATCTCACAAGGATTAAAGCCGGATATGAAACCCGGTTTTATAACAGCTTTGCAAGCGTTCAGGGTAAGGCCTTTCAGGTTGCAGAATATACGATGAACACGGGGGATCCTGAATATTATAAAAAGGACCTTGCAGCTATTCAGTCCGTTACAATGGCTGATGTGAAATCTGCTTATAATAAATATATTAAGGGCAAGAACTTTGTGGAAACGAGCTTTGTACCAAAAGGTCAGATAAATCTGATTGCTGAAGGTTCAAAGAATTCAGGAATTGTTGAGGAAGATGTCACTAAGGCTGCAGAGGTTAAAGCTGATACAACAAAAGAAGAACCAATTGTTAAAACGCCTACTAAATTAGACAGATCTGTTAAGCCCGTCATTGGACCTGATCCTGAGGTAACTATCCCGGCTCCATGGAAAGAATCGCTTTCAAATGGAATGAAGGTTTGGGGCATAATGCAAAATGAGCTGCCTTTGGTTCAATATTCAATAATTATTGATGGCGGACACATGCTTGATAAGGTTGAAAAAGCCGGTGTTGCCAATCTGGTTGCAGCAATGATGAATGAAGGCACTAAAAACAAAACTCCTGAAGAGCTTGAAGATGCGATTGGTCTGTTAGGTGCTTCAATAAGAGTATCTTCCTCCAATGAAGACATTTCGATAGAGGTAAGTTCAATGGCAAAAAACTTTGAGAAAACCCTTGCTCTTGTTCAGGAAATTCTTCTTGAGCCAAGATGGGACTCAGAACAGTTTGCACTGGCGAAAAGCCGTATAATAAATAATCTTAAACGTAATGCCGCAAGTCCTGATTATCTTGCCTCCAGTACGCTTAATAAACTCATGTTCGGTGACAATATCCTTGCAATTGATGGTACAGGTACGGAGGCTTCAGTTGCAGCCATTACAATTGATGATCTGAAAGAATATTATAATAAATATTTTTCGCCATCAATCTCCAGATTCCTTGTTGTAGGCGATGTTAATCAAATAAAAGTAAAAACTGCCCTTGAAGATCTGAATAAAAAATGGCAGCCAAAAGAGGTTGTTATTCCCAGGATAAAAATTCCCGGACCACCTGACAAATCTCAGATTTATTTTGTTGATGTTCCGGGAGCAAAACAATCCGTTATCTCAATCGGCACACCATCTCTTCCAAGAACAGATCCTGATTTCTACCCGGCAACTGTTGCTAATTACAAACTAGGAGGGTCATTCAATGGTATATTTAATCTTATTCTCAGGGAAGATAAAGGATTCACCTACGGAGCCAGATCAAATTTCAGTGGTGCCAAAAATTATGGAACTTTTATTGCCACTTCAAGGGTACGTACAAATTCGACTCTTGAGTCTGTGACAATTTTCAAAACAGAAATGGAGAAGTATCGCAAAAATATTCCACAGGAATATATCGACTTTACAAAATCTTCACTCTTGAAAAACAATGCTCTCAGGTTTGAGACACTGGGTAACCTGCTAAGCATGCTAAATACCATGACCTCCTTCAACCTTCCGACCGATTTCATAAAGCAGGAAGAAAAATTTATTAAAGGACTTACCATTGAAAAGCAGTTGGAACTGGTAAATAAGTATATCGATCCGTCAAAGATGTATTGGGTAGTTGTCGGTGATGCAAAAACCCAACTGGATGATCTTGAAAAAGTTGGCCTTGGTAAACCGATTTTTGTCAAATAATGAATTAAAAACCAAATCCATTAACCTCAGAGATCACAAAAGTTTTGCCCCCTTCCCTGGGGTTAATTCGATAAGCGTGACAGAATTAATCCCCCTTCAGGGGGATGGCCGCGAAGCGGGCAGGGGGTGCGCCTTCTTTGTGTGCTTTGCGGTTAAATTGTTTTTATTGAAGATTTTTTATATAAATTTGCACCACCTAAAAGCGCCCGGATGGTGGAATGGTAGACACGCAGGACTTAAAATCCTGTGGCCATTACGGCTGTGCGGGTTCAAGTCCCGCTCCGGGTACAGAAAAAAGAGTGAGAGCGAGAGTGAGAGCGAGTGAGCTCGAACTTGAGCTCTCGATCTTTTTTCCTCACTCTCGCTCTTACACTCACACTGATTTATTGTTGCACCATCTGACTTCCTGTCATACTCCAGGAGGTTCTCCGGTACAGGTGTAAAAACCGGCTACATTGACCACTTCTGCCGGTGAGATTGAGATTAGCACAAATAAATTACAATAAATAATTAAATCCAAATAGTGTTGGTCAATATGATCTGGCCAGATGTGGTCAATGCTTTTGGCTTTTGTATTTGATTAAAGAGATATTTTTAAAAGAACTATCAATAGTAAAGAAAACTTATTTTTGTAAATTGGTGGCCTGAGAAAGGGGAGCATTTAAAGATTTTGCCATGAAAAAAGTACTATTAATAGCAATACTTTTTCCTGTTTCAACAATTGTATCTTTTTCACAATTAAATTATAATGATTATCCTGGGAATAAAAAGGAAAGTGTTATTAATGAGGATTTTAAAAATAATAGCAATAAATGGACATTAAATAATCCATCAGACAATTCAGCTGATTATAAAATAAAAAACGGGTATTTTCAAATAAAAGTTCCGGATAAAAATAATATCGGGTTACAATGCATACCTGTTTTGGATCTTAATCAGAATAAAAACTGGGAAATTGAAACGCGAATAAAATATTCCGGTGGTTCAGTATTTAAAGCCTTTGCGTTGATCTGGGGTTATAAAGATGAAAATTCACAGGGATATTTCTTTTTTATCGATGCCCGTGGTCTTTTTAAAATACAAAAAAAAGATACCCCCGGGAGTAATTTTATAAGTTATAAAGATTGGGCTCCTGCACGTTATGTAAACAAATCTGACTGGAATAAGCTGACGGTCAGAAAAGTGGATGATAAATGTTACTTTTTCATTAATGAACATTTCATTTCCTCTGTTCCTTTCGAGTCATTTTATGGAGATGAGGTTGGATTTTATTGTGGAGGTGGTTTGACTATTCAGGCTGAATATTTAAGAATATCTTACATAGATACACAAAATAATATTGCAGATAATACCACACCGCAAATTACCATATACGAACCATCCGTAAGCAGGGGTATAGAAATAATTGAGGCAAATAAAGAAATATCAGTCAAGGGTAAAGCATCCGCCAGCAATGGAATTTATGAAGTTACCATAAATGGAATAGAAGCAAATGTGAATGGAAACGGAGAATTTCAACAAGATCTAAAACTTGCCGTGGGTGAAAATACTATTACTGTAAAAGCCACTGATATAAAGAATAATACAGGTTCTCTCACTTTTAATGTGAACAGGCAATCAGAAGCGGAAAATAATGCTGTTGTGATAAACGATAATCCTGTAATTGCCAGGGAAAAAAGATTGGCTTTGGTAATCGGTAATTCAAATTATAGTGCCGGGCTGACTCTGAAAAATCCGGCAAATGACGCTAATTTAATGTCAGAAACTTTACATAATCTTGGATTTGAAGTAATAAAACGAATTGATGCAAATAAACAATCAATGGAACAGGCTGTCAGAGATTTTAGCAAACAGCTGCCTGATTGTAATGTTGCCCTGTTCTATTATGCAGGTCATGGAGTACAGGTCGACGGCATAAATTACTTAATACCGACTGACGCAAAATTAAATGACAAAAATGATTGCAAATTTGAGGCAATTCCGGTTAATTTTGTCGTTGAGGAATTTGAAAAATATCCCAATAATGTAAATATTGTAATATTAGACGCTTGCAGAAGTAACCCATTCAGAAGTTGGGCAAGAGGCGGAGAAGGCGGATTCAGAGCAATAAATCCAACAAGCGGAACAATAATATCATTTGCAACTTCAGAGGGTTCGACTGCATCAGACGGAAGCGGGAAAAATGGACTGTTTACAGAGGAATTAGTTAAGCAAATGACTATTCCACAACCGATTGAAAGTGTATTTAAAAAGACACGGGTTCAGGTTCAAAAACTCAGCAACGGAGCACAAAGTCCGCAGGAATGGTCACAATTAACAGGTGATTTTTACTTTAAGAAGTAGAGAAGGCTTTTGGCAGATGCATCCGGAAGAAAGTTTTATAATACCATTATTTTGTCCGAAAATATCTGAATTATGAAAATATTCACTCTTTCCATTGGCGTTAATGGGTTCCATTTAGCCGTTTTTCTTGCTGGATCTGTAATCCTGTTTTCGGGTTGCGCCACCAACAAGTATTCTTCCAAAGTAGAAGGCGAATCGGTGGCGCTTAAGGTTAAAGAAGATGCAAACCTGATAAAATATGCATCCATGCAGCCTCAGAGCACACCTGAACTCGCCTCCGAATCTAAAAGCAGAGGCATGATGGATATTATAGGGAAAGTAGCTTCTGTAGCAGCAAACGGGGTTATTTCGCTGGTGGACAAAGAAAAAAACAAATTTTCAGCCAGCTATCAGAATTCGGTAGGGCAATGTTATTTTTATGACCAGATCTCCGAAAGCAGCGCCTTAGATCCCACCGGTATGCAGTTCGCCGGGTTTACTTTTCTGAGACTTGTTACGGATGACCTTGGGAAGACCGATACTGCTGTATATGCAAAATTCAAGGTAGATGAAAATAACGCATATGAAATCATAAACAATTCCGTGTTTAAACTGAAACTCGACGAACTGAAAGTAAATTATGCGAAAGCCAAGATCATGGCAAAGAAATGGTATCAGCCGTTCTCATGGGGTATGGTTTCGGAATATCCGACTTTAAACATGGACTTTGAGATCACTTTCACTTCTTCATATATGACCCGTGAAGGAGTCATCTTTGATGATGTCCCGATAGGAAAATTCTACCTTACTCTCCGAAATATACCTTTGGACAAAACAGATCCTGCCCATGATAAGTTTTATGCCAATGTAAAGAATAACGCCATCAATGGCCGGTCGTTCCTTGTTCCCCGCTCGTTCGGTTATTATTATGACTCGAGACGTCAGATAAAGCCTTCTTACGGGCAGGGAATGTACAACATTGTGGTAAAAGTCAATGAATCTTCCCGGCCAAATTTTGTGCAGAAAATGTTGTTTGATAACTCGATTGAAATTTTAGGACAGGCAGGAGCCAACATTCCTCAGTCTAAAAAAACCAAGGCTAAATAATGCCGGCTCAAAAAGGTGAGTTTAATCAAAGTTTGAATTGGGTTAATTCATCCAGATAATACATCGACATTTATGAAAAACCGATATAAAGTTTTTTCCTGTTCATTCATCCTGTTATTTATATTACTGCCCCGATCATTATTTGCAGAGGGAATTAAGAGGGCTTTAATTGTTGGAATTGATATCTACTTGCCGGGGAATGTTACCGAAATTAAATCGGGAAGGACCTCCTGGATTAATCTGGATGGTTGCGTAAATGATGCAATGTCAGTCAAAACACTGCTTGAGACAAAATACGGGTTTGGCGAAGATCACATCAGCCTTCTTACCAATGAAAAAGCAACGAGGGAAGGTATTATTAACTCTATAAAACGCCTGGCAGATATTTCACAAAAAGGCGATATAGTGGTTATTTATTACGCCGGACATGGTTCACAGATCAGGAATATTGGAAGCAGTGAAGCCGATCAAAAAGATGAAACTATTGTCCCTTCGGATGCTTACCTCGGGGCAGCGGATATCCGGGACAAAGAAATTAATGAGCTGTTTTACCAGCTTTCAGAAAAAGGTGTAATTCTGACTGCTATCTTCGATAGTTGCCATAGTGGTTCAATAAGCAGGGGACTGTCTGACCATGAACCAAAATCAAGGTATCTGGCACCTGTTCCCAATGCCCGGGTGAATGATCCTGCAATCCCCCATGACCTGGTATCTGAAAACGTATTGATTATTTCAGCGGCTCAGGATGAAGAAACTGCCAAAGAGCAGGAGGATGAGCAGGGAAATCCTCACGGAGCTTTCACCTATGCATTGATTCAGGCATTAATGACGCTGCCCGCCAATGCCCCGGCTATCAAAATAATTGAAAGTACCCGTGCTATTATCAAGTATAACGGCAAATTGCAGGAACCCGTTTTTGAAGGGAATGATCGCAGGAAGAATTCCACTCTTACCGGATTGCCACGCGAATCGGTCCCAAATACATTTACAGTTGCTGTCCTGAACAACGAAGATAGAGACAGTATTACCCTTCAGGGTGGGTATATTTCAGGCATCAGGAAGAACTGCAAACTGACGAAAATATATGACCAGGATACCCTTCTGATCCAGGTTATCCGGGTAACCGGAGCTAACAGTTCACTGGCAAAGGTGATCAAAGGGGACTTCAGCAAGATAAAGCCGGGAGATATGTTTCAGGTTACTGAATGGGCTCTGGAAGCTCAAAATGCCCTCAAAGTTTATATTCCTTCATCAGAATATGATTATAATGCATTAAGAGTCTCAGCTCAATCATTTTACGGCACTTTAAAATTCAATAACAGGATAAAACTTATAAATGATCCTACTATTGATGACAGCATTCATACGGTTTTTTATAACGGCAAAGGCTGGATGTTACATAAAAGTACCGGAGAATCAACAGCCTTAGGAAAAGGGTTATCGGGTTCTTTAGTTCACCAGACTCTACCTTCAGGAGGTAAGGTGTTTTTATCATTGCCTGCTTTTAAAAGTCTTGGTATCATCCTTAATAAACTGTACAAAAGCAATTCATTCGTTTCAGTGACTCAGAATTCAGCGGAAGCTGATTATGTGCTAAGCGGCAGGTTCAACAATGACGTTATCGAATATGCTTTTATCTCCACTACACCATCGAACGAAAATAGATTAACAGTGCTTCCTGTAAGGACAAATTTTGTCAGGTTAAGCGAGGAACCTGATGGCTTGAAAAAAGCTGCTGATACGCTGATGGAGTATTCTAATCGTATTGCAAAAATAAAGGCGTGGCTAACCCTGGCTTCACCTCCTGATGATGGTACATTCCCCTATTACCTGGCATTGCGGAACGCTGCTACAGGAAAAGTTGTTTCATCCGGCAGTATCATGGGGAATGAAATCTATGGGCTTATCCTGGTAAAGGACACCGTTAATGCAAAAAACTGGGACGGTTCCAGACGATTCGTTTATGTTTCGTCAATCGACAGCAGGGGTAAAAGTACCCTGATGTTCCCTCTGTCGAATGTTGAAAACCACTATCCTATAGGTTATGAATTGCCTGATACCATATTTCTGGGCAGGCGCCAATTATTCAGAGTTGCGCCTCCTTTCGGTTATGATCATTATATATTACTGGCCCTGGATGAACAGATACCCAATGTGGATTTATTCAATTCAGAGGCAGTGCGCACACGCGGCAGTTCTTCTCCCTTACTAAATTGGCTGATTACATGTGGGGTAAAATCACGTGGTAATGAGATGCTTGTTTCACCATCATCGTGGAAAAAGCAGGTGGTAACTGTAAGAAGCATGAGTAAATAATCACATTCAGGTGGTTGCAAATTTTGTCCGTTAGGGGCACCAAAACAGAGCGAGTGTGAGAGCGAGAGCGAGCATACTCGTTCTGTTTTCTCAAGACTTACTCTGACACTCAAATTTATTATGACATAATAGGAAATACAATAAGCTTCTCATTATTTCCTTTCATAATATTTTCAAAAAACAGTACCTTAATGCCCTTGTTAGATTTCTTAATTATATCGTATGAAACGGTTGGCTATTCCAACTAAAGGATGAAACAGATGCTTTTAAAACTGATTTTAATGATAAAAGCTGGAGAAGATTGAACTTGCCCCATGACTGGAGCATCGAAGGCACGTTAAGCCCTACTCTGGCCAGTTGTACAGGATATTTACCAGGTGGTATTGCATGGTATCGCAAGAAACTTGACATACCTTCTGACTTTAACGGGAAGAAAGTATTTGTTTATTTTGAGGGTGTATATAATCGCAGTTCAGTATATATTAACGGACAATTGTTGGGATCCCGGCCTAACGGATACGTTTCATTTGCTTATGATCTGACACCATACCTGAAATACGGCACAACCAATGTTCTTGCAGTTCGTGTCGACCATAGTCAATATGCTGATTCGCGCTGGTACACCGGTTCCGGTATTTACAGAAATGTCTATCTGGTCACATCTCACCCGTTGCATTTTGATTTGTGGGGAGTGACTTATCAAACTAAACAGGTAACAGATAAGGAAGCTGTGGTGCAGATAGTTGCTAATGTAAAAAATGAAACGGGAGCAGACTCCGATGCAAAAGTAGTGATGCAATGGATGGATTTATCGGGAAAAATATTGGCCCGGCAATTTCAAAAAAAGAAACTTCCGTCTGGTGCTATAAGTCAATTTTCGTCTGATTTAACTGTGAAGAATCCCAAATTATGGAGTACAGAGTCTCCGGATCTATATCAACTGAAAACCATGTTGTATGTTGGAGGAAAAATAGTGGATGAGTCAGTTTTAAAAACCGGTATTCGGACTCTGAAGTTCGATGCCAATAAGGGATTTGCCCTGAACGGAAAATGGATGAAGATGAAAGGCGTGTGCATTCACCACGATGCCGGAGCATTAGGTTCAGCAGTTCCACGCCAGATATGGGAGAGTCGTTTAAAAACCTTGAAATCTCTGGGTTGCAATGCCATTCGTATGAGTCATAATTTGCAGGCACCCATTGTATATGAATTGTGCGATGAATTAGGCTTCCTTGTTATTGATGAAGGGTTTGATGAATTTGAATTTCCGAAGAAGAAATGGCTTTCGGGATGGAATGTAGGTGAGCCTGGTTATCAGGGTACATTTGATTTTTTTGAAGAATGGAGTAATAGAGATATAGCTTCGATGGTACTTCGCGACAGGAATCATCCATCGGTAGTGATGTGGAGCATTGGAAATGAGGTAGATTATCCCAATGATCCGTATTCGCATCCAATTTTGAACGGAAGTGAATTTAATCAGCCGGTAAGCGGAGGTTATGATCCAAACAAACCAAGTGCCAATCGTTTGGGGCCAATTGGAAAAAGACTCTCAGGTGTAATTCGAGATATTGATACATCTCGACCTGTTACCGGTGCTATGGCCGGTGTGGTAATGACTAATGAGACTGATTATCCTAAATATCTGGATGCAGTTGGTTACAATTATACCGAGAACCGTTATGCCCTTGATCACAAAAAATTTCCAGACAGGATATTATATGGGAGTGAAAACGACCATAGCTATGCTTCATGGAAAGCTGTCCGTGATAATGAATTTATTTTCGGCCAATTTATCTGGACTGGTTTTGATTATTTGGGAGAATCACTTTCATGGCCATCGCGCGGATTTATTTCAGGCATGATAGACTTAGCTGGTTTTATAAAACCGATAGGATATTATCGAATGTCGATGTGGTCAGAAACACCTATGGCGTACATTGGAACTTATAAACTGACCGGAGGTAACCGGATGAGATTGTCGGATTCGGCTTTGCCAGTATGGAATTATTTCGAAGGTGATACCATACGTGTGGTATGTTATACTAATTGCCCTCTCTCTCAACTAAGTTTAAACGGTGAACTGGTCGGACCTCCAAAAAATCATGATGATAACACAGGTATTATTTCCTGGGATATACCTTTCAAACCAGGCAAATTACTTGTGGTGGGGTCGAAAGAGGGAAAAGAAGCGGCCCGATTTTTAATACAAACATCGGGACGCTCACACACTATAATTGCTACCTCAGATAAAACAAATTTATCAATAAGTAATGATTTAGCCCAAATTACCATTCAAATAGTCGATCAAAACGGAGTCGAGGTGATGCTGGCGGATGATGAAGTTACCTGCTCTGTTTCCGGACCCGCACATCTGCTGGCCTTAGAAAGTGCTAGCAATACTGATATGACCAATTATCGGGGCAATTTTCACAGGGTCTATCATGGAAGAATGATGGCTTATCTTCAAACTACAGGAGACCCGGGAGATGTTGAGGTTACCTTTTCTGCTCCCTGGCTCAATTCAGGCAAAGTCACTTTATCTGTTGAAAAGTGATTAATTAGCTAATGATTTTTCTCTTGCAATCTTTGTCCGTTCGGGGTACCAAACGAGACAAAGGGTTATTTGCGACTTTTTTCTTTTTTTTAGAATTTCTCAAAACCTCACTGTTTTTGTCTTGCGGTTTTGCTTAAATTAAATTTGACTTTTGTCTGGTCAGTGTTTAATTTTGATGTACAATTCTCATAATGATGAAAAGTACAACCCAATCATTATTCCTTCAACAATATCAATTTTAACCTAAATTTTTCAGCTATGAAAAAGTTATTTTATCTGTTTTTGTTATCCGGAATCCTTGTTTCATATAGCAAAGATTCTCCAAGAGTGCTTCTTTTTATAGAAGATAATTCGATGCAGCTACAGTTCATGCTTATTCATGAGGTGGGGAAAATGAAAGAAATACTTGAGCATTCTGGTTTTCAGGTATCCATTGCAACAATATCTGGTGAAATCCTAAAGACCGATTCGATAACTGTTAAGCCTGATCTTAAGCTAAGCAAGGTAAACATAAAGGAATATGCAGGTTTTATAATGCCTTGTATGGCGACCAATGACACTATTGTAACTGCAGAAGAAAAAAACTTCGTTAAAACGGTTATAAGTCAGGGCAAGCCTATAGCAGCTCAGCTGGGTGCAGTATGGATATTGGCAAAAGCCGGTGTTTTGAATGGTAAAAAATATGCGTTATTTGATGATCCGAAAGATGAATCGGGATTTAAGAATGGGATTTATAGCGGGAAAGGCGTTGTTAAGGACGGCAATATAATTACTTCAGGAACATGTCCGTGGATGGCTAAAGAGACCGGCAACAAAGATGGAACCGCAGAGCTTACAAATACTTTAGTCGCGGTCATCAAAGACAAAAAATAGAGAAATTAAAAAATTTAAAAACTGGTTGCAACTTTCGAACATTCGGGGTGCAAAAACAGAGCGAGTGTGAAAGTGAGAGTGAGCACACTCGCATCTATTTCGAAGTCCTGTAACCTTTTAACGGAAGCTATCTCCTATGTATTTCAGAGCATCAATAATTCCTGAACGCCAGTATATATAATTATGCGCCCCGTCCCTGACTCGGAATTCATTAGTTACTTTCTTATCGGTAAGCATTAGATGCACTATACAATTGCCTTCAACCAGGGGATCATCATCACCACAATCAATCCAGTACCTTACTTTTGAGAGTTCAGAACCCTGAGTATTTTTAACGATATCTATTATTGAATGGGCCCGATAGAAAGTTGTAAACCTGTTGCCACCACTTGGTACGGGACCTAATACCTTTGCAAACCTGTCAGCGTAAACTTCATCTGTGAGTTTCATAAATGCGCTGTCGTTCCTTACAGCAGCACTCAATGGAGCAGCAGCAGAAAATAAGTCAGGATATTTCAATGAATAATAAAAAGTGCCATAACCACCCATCGATACACCGGCAATTCCACGGTATTTTTTCTCTGAACGGATCCTGAATATTTTTTCAACTCCGGGAATGAGTTCCTTAATAAAAAAATCTTCATAAAGCACTTTACCGTCAAAGGAATTTATATACCATGTTCTTTCCGCATCAGGCATAATTAAAATCATAGGTGGGATTGTTCCATTCTTAATCGCATTATCAACATATGATTTTATCTCTCCTTCCTCCAGCCATGTCGATGAATTCTGTTCCAGCCCGTGAAGCAAATAAACAACCGGGTAATTTCTTTGACTTGTTTCATAGTCTTCAGGAAGATACACTGAATATTTTACCGGTTTACCCAGTATAGTGCTCTGAATCTCCTTGTTTTCCAGAACTTTACCTTCAGTCTGGGCCTGTGAAACAGAGACAAGGCCTATAAAAAAAATGGTCAGATAAAACTTTAACAATCCAGGTTTCATCATATTTATATTTAAATTTAAAGTAATCCTATAAAATTACATAATTCAGAGTCAATATATATTAATACTGGAACTTAATTGTCGACTTCTCAATAATTTGGTTCATTCAAAATTAGAGTTTTGTAAAAGAACTATTTAGACTCAAAATCTCCTTCGACTGGTTGGAACTTTCGTCCGCCTGCCTGCCGGCAGGCAGGTTCGGAGCACCAGACGAGACAAGAGGTCATTATTGCATCAAGTTTGGAATATATTACATATAAGCATAATTTTACTCTTTAAGAATAACATGATGAACAAATTAAATCCATATATATCTGTTGATTGCCTGATCCCCGGGTATGATTTTCCCAGTTCAAAGTGTTATTTAAAGAGATGAAATATATGAATGACATCGATTCATAAATTTAAAACTCAATGCTATGAAAAACACTAGATCTTTCAGCTTTTTGTTAAGCTTGAATTCTATAAGAAGCTCGGATTATTGTTTTTCCCGGACTAATTTGATTTTATATTTATAATTCTGAATGCGTTTAAATCAAAAAAAAGGAACTATTATGAAAAGAAGCGAGGTAAATAAGATTATTAATGATGCGAAGAACTTTTTCGCAATTCAGAAATCTATGCTACCGGAATGGGCTTACTGGTCTCCAGGCAAATGGAAGGGAACTTATGAGAAATGCTCTGAAATAATTGACAACAAACTTGGCTGGGATATTACCGATTTCGGCAGTGGTAATTTTTATAAAAAGGGATTGACTCTTTTCACTATCAGAAACGAAAACTGGCAGAAAAAGGACAAGTTGTACTGTGAGAAGATAATGATTGCAGAGGAGGAACAGGTTACTCCAATGCACTTCCATTGGAATAAAACAGAGGATATTATTAACAGAGGCGGAGGTAACCTGGCAATGGAACTTTACCAGGCTACCCCTGAAAATAAGTCATCAGGCGATCCCGTGACAGTAAGTATAGATGGAGTTCTTGTTAATTTAAAAGCAGGCAAGCAGCTTATTTTGAAACCCGGACAAAGCATTTGCTTCACACCGGGACTATATCACAGATTTTACGGAGAAAAAGGTAAAGGCAGAGTACTTATCGGAGAGGTCAGCATGGTAAATGATGATGTCAATGACAACAGGTTTTATGATGAGGTGGGTCGGTTCCCGGATATAATAGAAGATGTAGAACCTGTACATCTTCTGGTGAATGATTATTTGAAGTATTTATAGACGGTATTTTAACTATATCCTTACATGAGCGATAAAATTATAGTATCTGGTACAGGGTGCTGTCTTGTCGACGTGCTGTATAATAATGTTGATTTCAGGAATGAAAAGGCAAATCCCTCAAAAAAATGGCCTCTGGGGGAAGATGATGAAAGTTATCAATTAATTGATCTTCTTATTACTGATAAAGAAGAAGCCTTGAGGCTTAGCGGCGAATCTCACATTAATCTGGCAATAAATTTTTTTCTTGAGAAAAGAGTTTCATCCTTTATTATAACAAACGGATCATCCGATATCATAACTTATTCCGATGGTTCATTTTTCCATTCTTCACCTGTAACTTTATTACCAGTATCTCAGGCTATCAAAAATCAACTGGAAACTTACAGCAAAGGTGATACTACGGGTTGCGGCGATAATTTTGCAGGAGGTGTAATTGCATCCATTGTTG
>JBEKDR010000070.1:0-41373 GCA_050014255.1 Bacteroidales bacterium
AGATTTGCTGTGTTCCCCGCATCATCAGTAATGTACATATTAGCGTCTGCAACCATGGTCGGGCTAATATTCTGGTTCTGTATAGTCCTCGACAGCCTGACTGTATATGAAGTATTTGCATCGGTAATCAGCCCATCTACAACCAGAAGAGAATCGTATTCGTTTAGTTTTGGAGTATACGGGTCTATACAAGTACAAAGCGTAAAGACGACAAATAAGGTAACTACTGATTTTGGCCTCACATTCCGCATAGATTAGTTGTTGTTCTAATAATTATTTCTGTAAGATCTCAATGTGATTATGAAATAAAAGTAACGTTTATTATCCACCATGTTCTCAAGATTCAAACAGATTATCATAAAAAATAATAGTCAAAAAGCATTTCAGGTGATAAAAATTCGTTATTTCGGGTCATGAAATACCGGTTCATTTCCTATATCAAACAACTTATAATTCCGATTCTGCTTTTTTGCATATCCAAAGCTACCACAGGACAAGATGGTAACCTGTTAAATATTAATTCATTAAATAGCTACGGGAATACAAATATCAAGTCCCTCGTTGATCAGCAGACAAAATATATTCAAAAATTATATTCTGAAAAAGTTGAAGCGCCCAAAGAATTAATAAACGGGAAAGAATATGAATCATATTATCCGCGCAGTAAATCTAAGCCACTTTTATTCCCTGATAAAAGACGAACTGCAACAGTTTTTACAAGAACAAGGCAATATGGAAATCTGACCTTACAATATGATACTTTCCTGGATGAAGTTATATACACCGATACCAGCAGGACGATTAATTACACGTTCCCTAAGATTGCACTGAATAAAGATATTGTTGATGGATTTAATCTTTACTTCGAGGATGATAGTTTAAAATTCAGAAATTTAAGACTCCCGGAATGTGCCAATCATAATCTTAAAGAAGGCTTTTATGAAATAGCATACCAGGGGAAAAGTGAATTTGTTATAAAACATGTTTCATCTTTTTATGTAAGGGAAGGTTTAAATGAATATAAATACGACCCTGAAAATTATTTCAGTGTCGGAGACGTTTTTCACAAAGTAAAGAATAAGAGAAGCTTTCTGAAACTATTCGGAGAAAAATCCGGGGAAGTTAAAAAGTATATTCATTTAAACCGGATTAAAATCAGGCGGGCTGATAAAAATCAGTTTGTTGATATTTTGAAATTTTATGATTCCCTAATTACATCCAAGAGGTGATCTGAATGAAAAAACTTCTTTACATATTATTTTTTGTTTGCCTGTCAAACGGGTTAAAGGCACAGGATACAAATCTTTCTCTTCAGTTCAAACAGATTCTCTTCAGGAACCTTGCCGATACCATTGAAAAAACAATTCCTGTAAAAATCTACTATTCAAATAACTGGGTCGATAGTCTGTATTTGAATATCAATTCTGAAAATGAACAGGTAAATGCCATATTTGACAAATCATTATCAAAAAGCGGGCTTTCTTTTATTATAACGGATGACAATAAAATAATCCTTTCGAAAGGTTATACCATTAAGACCAACTTCAGAAAAGAATATCTTGAATATCTTGAAAAAAATCTGACAAAAGCCGATACCGTAAACTACTCAAGGGCAGTCCCTAAAACAGAAGATAAATTTATTAATGACGAGTACAAAGTATTTAAAATCGGCAACCCTTCAGGTCAAAGTAACGACGGGAAAGTTACCTTGTCGGGGACAATCACCAAGCCGGAAACGGGAGAGGCACTTGCAGGAGTCGTTATTTATGTCGGGAAACTGAAAGCAGGAGCAGTCACCAACAGTGTTGGCTATTATTCAATTGAGTTGCCCAAGGGCCAGTACCAGGTAGAGTTCAGGATGGTGGGTATGCGTCAGACAGTAAGAAACATAATTATATATTCTGACGGAGCTTTAAATGTTGAAATGGCTGAAAATACAAATCAGCTCAGTGAGGTTGTTGTTTCAGCAAACCGGGAAAATATAGTGAGGAATGTAAGAATGGGAATTGAAAAAATAAATGTTAAGATGCTGAAGCAAATCCCTATGGGGATGGGGGAGGTGGATGTTTTTAAAAGTTCCTTATTATTGCCGGGGGTACAATCTGTAGGTGAAGCTTCGAATGGTTATAATGTCAGGGGTGGAAGTGCCGATCAGAATCTGATCTTGCTAAATAGTGCTCCAATTATTAACCCTTCTCATTTTTTTGGATTCTTCTCTGCGTTTAACTCAGATATGATTGATGATGTCACACTCTACAAAAGCGGGATGCCTGCAAAATATGGCGGAAGAGTTTCATCAGTAATGGATATTGAATTAAAACAGGGCAGCATGGAAAAGTTTAATGTAAGTGGTGGAATAAGCCCGCTTACCGGCAGATTAATGATCGAAGGTCCGATAATTAAAAAGAAAGCTTCTTTCATTATCAGTACCCGAACGACTTATTCCGACTGGATCTTAAGACAACTTAAAAACATTCAGTTGCAAAAAAGCAGTGCCAGCTTTTATGATATCCAGGGACTTTTAACTTTCAATCCAAACGATAAGAATTCCTTTTCGCTTTCCGGTTATTTAAGCAATGATTATTTTGATTACTATAAAGAGAGCACTATCAGTTACAGTAACCTGGCGTCAACCCTAACCTGGAAACATATTTACAGTCCCGGATTTTCTTCACAATTCTCTGCCATAATAAGCAATTATGAATATCATGACAATTCAACACAGGATTCAACATCATTTTATTCATTATACTACAGATTAAATCAGCAAATTCTAAGAGCTGATTTTACTTACCGGCCTGCTGAAAAACATAAAGTAGATTTCGGTCTGGATGCTACAAATTATTATCTTCTTCCGGGGGTTCAGAAACCTGTCGGAATATATTCTGAAATCTTGCCTAAACAACTTGAAACTGAGAGAGCTCTGGAACCTGCTGTTTATTTAAGTGATGAATTCGATATAACCCCGCGGTTATTGCTATCGGGAGGATTAAGGTTTACATTATTTACAGAATTCGGACCGAGGACCCAGTACATGTACGATCCGAATGGTCCCAGATCTCTGGAAGACATTGTTGATACGGTATATTATGGAAAAGGGAAGATAATAAAGACATACCCGGGACTGGAATTCAGATTTTCATCGAGGTTTGTAATTACTCCTGATTTATCTGTAAAGGCAGGTTTCCAGAGGAATTACCAGTATCTTGATATGATCTCAAATACTACCTCCATGACTCCGACTGATATATGGAAGTTAAGTGATTATTACATCAAACCCCAGAGAGGAGATCAGTTTTCACTGGGCATTTATAAGAATCTGAGTAGCAAAGCTATTGAAACTTCGGTAGAAGCCTATTATAAAATATTAAATAATATCCTTGATTATAAAGGAGGAGCTCAACTGCTTATGAATGATCATCTTGAGACCGATGTTCTAAATGGTAACGGGAAAGCATATGGAATAGAATTTATGGTGAAAAAACAGCTTGGAATGTTCACGGGCTGGGTAAGTTATACCTATTCAAGAGTTTTGCTAAAAGTGGATGGCAAATTTGAAGAAGAAAAAGTTAACGGGGGGAATTATTTCCCAGCCAATTATGATAAACCTAACGATCTGAAAATTGTTGCCAATGCAAAATTCTACAGAAGACTGAATTTTACTACTAACCTTGTTTACAATACAGGCAGACCCATTACATATCCTGTTGCTTATTATAATTTTCTTAACGTCGACCGGGTTTTTTATTCGGAGAGGAACGAATTCCGGATCCCCGATTACCTGAGACTCGATTTAGCTGCCACAATAAACGGAAATCTCAAGGCAAAAAAACTCAACCATTCCTCACTGACTTTTACTGTGTACAATGTCCTGGGAAGACGAAATCCCTATTCAATCTTTTTTAAAGATGAGGATGGAGTTGTGAAAGGTTACCAGATGTCAATCTTCGGACAACCAATTTTTATGGTTACATATAACTTCAGGATATTAGGAAATGCATCGACTGATTTTTAGATATTACAGCTCTTTAAGCATCCAGATATTACAGCCGAAATGACCTGAATTTCCCATTGGCCCGGGAATATATTTAAAACCAGCCTTTTCATATAAACTTATTGCCCTGCTTAATTCCGGGAGGGATTCAAGGTACAATTGCCTGTATCCGTTTCTTCTTGCGGAATCGAAGGTTTTTTCCATCAGCAGCCGACCGGTCCCCTTGCCTCTTTGTGATGCTAAAAGATAAAACTTCACAAGTTCAGCGCACCTCTCAGGCAATCCCGGAGTCGGATAAACACCGCAGCCGCCAATTATAACGCCGTCTTCCTCAGCTATCCAGTATTCTGATCCCGGGGTTCTGAACAGTTTATAAAGATTATCGGTCGTCGGATCGAAATAAACAGTCCCTGGCCTGTGGATATTAAATTCCCTGAAAACCCCACGGATAAGATTTGCAATTCCTTTATTGTCTTTTTCTTCAATAGGCCTGAATGTGATATTCATTTTGTTTCATTTTATTTACACCCCCTTCCCACTCTTCCTCCACGGGGGAAGGAGTTAATCATTTCCCCCTTGGGGGAAAATGAAAGGGGGTAATATTTAGAAAAAGAGAACTAATGATTATAACAATCATAAAGAAAACCAGTAATTCAATTTTATCAAAAAAATATTATTTGGGAATATGCTCCTGATCTGTTTATAAGACTGCCCGAGAGATGCGTTGGAATCACTGGTATTTTCAGTCCTCTCCGATGACCATACAAAATAGATGAATGATCCCAGGCGATACTCCCATTTGGCAACAAAATTGGATCGGAACTGATGAAAATTGAAATCCGGGTCGGGAATTGAATAATCAATCCTTGGTCCATTATTATAATCATATAACTGGTACATACCATCAGAAAGAACAGGATCCTGATAAATCGCAAACCTGTCACTATATTTCGCTGCACGTGGATTTGTAATGTACTTAAATTGTGAATATTTGCCAATTGAGACAAACGGGCTTCCATAATATTGAACCGAAAACTCGGGAGTGACATTCAGATCAACTCTGAAAGTCATACCCAGTGTTTTCTGATCAATAGTCCCAAGGATGTATCTGTCACCCGGTACATCATAGTTCGTGGTTACATATTGCATCCTGTCATGGTTATTCATATAATTCGCAGTCACTCCGATCTTCAGATTATTAACCGGACGATAAGTTATTCCGGGTTCAACCTGATAGCTCCTTGCTGAATTATTACCCGTATACTGATAACTACAAACCAGGCTGCCTGTAATTTTTTTTGTCTGATCGGTAGACAGGCTGCCTGTTGAGGTAATCGAATATGGCATTATCATGTCATACCCGCCCCGCAGAATTTTGGTGTCAAGTGTCTTTGTACGATAAATTTCATTTGCAGCGAAACTCCATTGATTTTTGAATATTGATGCTAATGTGAGATTGGCGCTCGAGCCAAGATATTCTCCATCAAAGTTCCATGTGTTGATTTGTTCGAGGCTGATATCACAAGTGCTGAATATTGAAAAAGGCTGATTTACCCCGTACGAAACCACATTATCCTGATTTATTACATCAGCCGTGGTCATGTACCCAAGGTCATTGAGTTCAAGACCCGGGGAAAACCATGTCGCTCCTGTTGAGTACTTCCATAACCCTTTCGAGCCTTTACCGATCATAAACTTACCACCGTATCCGCTTAGGGTTGTAGCAGTTGTGTCAAATTTGAGGTAGTTGGCACCAGGCCTCTGATAATAACGGGCAGAGGATTCCTGAAGCGCAGTGATTGACTGTTTGCTGCCATTTATAAAGCTGCCGATAAGCCTCGCATCAATATAAAACTCTTTATCCTTCCAGTGTGTTAAAAGATCGAGACCTCCGGTATATGCATTTGTGCTGAGCGACTCAAGATTGCTGTTTGAAATATCGCGATTCGTCGAAGTCAGCATTCCTCCAATTACTGTATTACCCGCGTTGTACCCTTTCTGTATCCGGGCAACCGTGTAACTTGTAAGAGGTTCAACTTTCAGACTGCTTCTGTTTCCATCTTTATCGCTTAGTCTTGCAAATTCATTCGCTGTTACACTTTGTATTAAGCCTACGGATAGTCCGTTAGAAGTTGTTCCGCTCAGCTTCACAGCACTTATTATGGCGGTCTTGTCAGGCGAGTCTACAAAAAGGTTGTCATTCGGAGCAATGGAAAGTGATGGGGCATGACCTATTCTCCTGGAATAAAATAAAATATTGTTGTTAAATTTATAATCAAAAATGGTCAGTCCTTCAAGGAAAAAAGGTCTCTTCTCCTCATAAAATGTCTCAAAGGCAGTTAGGTTCATCACTGAAGGATCGGACTCAACCTGCCCGAAATCCGGATTTACTGTCAGGTCAACAGTGAAGTTGCTTGAAATACCAATTTTTGCATCAAGTCCGGCATTTCCTCCCCAGGTTCTTCCTTTATCTGTAAAAGGATTCCCCGGTTCTTTCTGGATCGTTTTCAGATCTCCAAGCGTGTATGGCGATATTTCTATACGGCGGGATTTTTTCAGCCCTTTGATACCGCGCAGTTCACCAAAATTATAAAGCATACCCGGTCCCGTCTTGCTTTGTATCTCCCAATCGCTTTCTTCCTGAAGCCTCGATATCCAGCGCCATACATGCAGTCCCCATACCTGTTCATCTTTGCGGCTGTATCGCAACTGACTGAGAGGAATTTCATATTCAGCCACCCAGGCAGAATCTTCCAGACCGGTTTTTACCTTCCAGACAGGATTCCAGTTGAAATCCCAGTTAGCGGGATTGAATAGTACCAGATCAACTTTCTGACCCCACGCTGTTACCGTAAACTCAAACCCTGTACGATAATCGCGGTAGCTGTCAAAGTTTACGCCTGCCATATCTCCGACAAGCTCATCACGGGCGCCGGCCAGCCTCATAATTTTATTGGGTTCTCCATCATATGCCCGAATGGCAATATAGAGATTCTTGTCATCATATTGTATATTCAATTCAGTCGGATATGTAGGCTTTGCTCCCTCTTTAGGAATCCATTGATGAAAGTTTGATGCCCAGGTACCTTTTTTCCAGCACTCATCATCGAGCTTTCCGTCAATTACCGGTTTTGCGGTCACCAGCCGGGTCGTTATATAGACAGGCTGCTTTGGAGAATTCTGTGTATGTACTGTATCCTGAAAGTTTTCAAATATCTCAGTATAGGGGTAAGAGTAAGACCGGAAGGTAAAAAGAGAAGAAATAATAATACAAGGTAAAATGTGGTTAGCAATATGGGTTAGTTTCATCTCAAATTATAAAGGAGGGTTAGTAGTAATAAATTATTCAAATTTATAAGAATAACTCATAACTGGAAAAGGATAAGAAAATTAATAACGAATTGAACGGATTTAAACGTAGAAAACAAGGATTACGAAGTCCGTGTTAATCCTAGCTATCCGTTCTTTATATAATCCCTGCGACAGCCAGTAGAGCGATAATTAATATTGTCAGTCCGGAGATACTTATCGGGAACCATACCGGGGCTATCCATGGTTTTGGGATAAGAAAGAGCACATCAATGGTTGCAAGCGTCGGAGGCCACTTTATTAAGATGTAAAGCGATAGATAATAGAACAGGTCCCAGAATGCAAAGGTCCATAGAAAGAATACACCTTTTTCAATCCACGATCCGCCTGTAAGATATGCTAGAATAAAAAGCATTATTATTGTAGCAGCTTCCCGGGTCATTTCAATATTTAAATAACGTTTCGGAAATTTTTCTATCGATTCCTTATTTGATTCAGAATCCGGCATACCCAGAGCTTTTCGCAGATATACGACCACGACGCCTTCGAGGTGTGCCATTGCGATTCCGAAAATTGCCAGTAGTAATAATTTAGTAATCATATTGCCCAATTTATTAATTACTTGTGGTTCAACACAAATGCACTCACCTCATCACAGAAAAGCTTTTCATCCTGTAACATACAATTATGCCCGCTTTGAGGTGAAATAACCATTTTCTTATAATTTGAATTAATGCGGTTATAGAAATCTTCGCCCAAAGCGATTGGGCAGATGAAATCATATTTACCCCACAAAACCAGTACAGGAATTGTGACTTTATAAAGTGATCCGGAAAAACTTATTTTCGATATTTCTAAATTAATATTTGCATTCCCCGAATATAAATAGTTAACCAGCATCGATGTAAGTGGATACTTGTTCGGAATAGCGTATTTTAATATCAGAAACGGGAAACTAATCTGTTTGACACTGTCAATATAGGTTTCTGCATCCGATGCAAATGTTTCCAGTTGCATAGATTCATCGAGAGTAAAGTTACCCGGATGATCGTTGCAGTAGTTTATAATCGGTTCCCACTCGTCAACATGTCTTTTTAATGAGACCTGTTCCTGCCCCACTTTCATTAACATCTGCCGCGTAAGCGTATCATTTAAAGGGTAATTATGACTTCCATCAACATCAATAAGTCCTTTTATCATATTCTGATAATCGGGTCTGGTTATGAAATCTGCAGCTACCAGACCCCCGAAGCTATGCCCGACAAGAAACAGGCTCATATCCTGCCCATAACGAAACTTAAGAACCTGAATTACCTTTTTAAGATCATCAACAATCTGATCAAGGGTAAGATTATCTCCATTACTGTTCCCCTGTGAAGCTCCGGCATTTCTCTGATCCCAGTAAACCATTGCATACTTGTCTCCAAGATTATCTCTTATATAATCAGTGTTATAAACATATGATCCTGCGCCTGGTCCGCCATGAATAATCAGTACGAAAGTGTTACTTGCCGTATTTCCATCAACCAGAACACGCATTGAAGCTCCTGCATTTTCAACATAGAATACTTCAGATGCATTTTCAGAAATAGTAATTTTCTCCTTCTGACATCCCGGGAAAAACAGTAACAGGCTAAAAAAAAATAATTTTCTCATCCCTATTTTGAGATTGCAATGGATTCATTACTTACTTTGTTTTTTTGCCTCCCGGGTGTATACCGGATCCCAAGTTCAAGTACAGGTCTGAAGTAGATTGTACTGTTATATGGAAACATTGAGATTAGATTCATCTTTACCAGCGTTGAAAATGGCACATGCTTCTTCATCGAAAAATCATAGCCAAGGCCTCCTCCTATTGTTATTAGTGCATAATTATAGCCTGCGAGTTTAATAACAGATACATTCCCATTATCATCCACCTTGTAAGTTGTTCCACCAAGAAAAGTTCTGCTGAATCCAGGACCAACTGAAAACTCAGAAATAAATCCTGTAAATCTTGTCCTTCGCATTACCCACTCGGTAGTCAGATACAAATTGTCCTGGAAATCAGGGTGGTGGTACCAGTTTAAATTTACAGAAATAAGGTTTCCTTTTCTAAAATATCTGACAAGTTTCTGATCCTTGAACACCTTTATATTTGCATTGTTAAACGGAAACTCAATACCTGTGCTAATTCCCGGATAAATAAGAGAACTATTGTAAGAAAGCTTAAGATTAGGGTGATGGGCAGATGAATCAGTAATTGAGTCACATTGAGCCTGACATAAGGTACAGTAGAATAA
The DNA here is from genome assembly GCA_050014255.1 of Bacteroidales bacterium. Lineage (GTDB taxonomy): Bacteria > Bacteroidota > Bacteroidia > Bacteroidales > VadinHA17 > LD21. The sequence continues at coordinate 9,586 of JBEKDR010000070.1, forward strand.
AGCTAATATGGAAATTCCGGATTTCAGCATATCATTTCAAAACCAATATTCAGAAGTTCCGATAATTTGTTGATCCGGGAAGATATATGCCCTGTTCCGATAGCACAATGATGAGAGGGTCCTGCTTTTGCCCATTCATTAATGAATTCCCGCGCTGATACCGGAAACTTATAACGGCTATTGGTATTTCCTATCTGAAGGGTCGGGCCCTCTACAGAATAACCATGAGCTGTAAGGAGAGATATCCGGCCATCACTTCCCTGGCATACAGAGAGCAGAGTAACAGGGCCATTTGCAACTTTCATCTGTATTGATAATCCTTTCCCCGGTTTGCCATGAAAAACAGGAAGAGGAACCAGTCCGACTTTACCATCTGCAATTTTAAAATGAGCCGGGCCATCATGTCCCATCAGGATAATGTCGTCATTAAAATCCATCCCATAGAATTCCGAGAATGAGCCCCCGGCATTAAATGTATCCATTATCTTCATTGCAAGTACATTTTTGACTTCACATTCGCCGGCAACAGGAATATTTCTACCGGTCAGCAAAGTCATTCCGGGTATTAAGGTTGTAACAATTTTTTCATAATCTGCATCACCTTCCCCTTCATAATAATATGCCAAACCTGCCAGCCTGAATTTTTCTGCCAGCCGGTCCAGAGCAACTGAGCTTAGGGCCGTCTGTTCCAAATCATCATAAGAACATTCCTTTGAAACATTAAACCAATCTCTGAACTTGCTGATCTTTGAAATGATATCATCCGGTGAAACATTTTCTCTGAGTTTTTTCAGAATTCCGAATTCCATAAGCTCGAAATGACAACCGAAAACAGTGGCGAGCATTGTAATATCCGAGTATACATCTAACATACCGTTATAGTAATGACCCATTACTCCCACCTTGCTGTTCTTTAGGACCTTCATTACATAACAGGCATCAATCCATTCTCTTATTTCATTCCATACATATTCTTCATCTAAAAACCCTGTTATCAAATGATATTTTATCCCTGCCCTGCTAAATACGCTTGCCAGTTCAGGAGTTACGCAACTCTGGCAAAAAGCTAACCATTCACCGGTCATCTTTCCGCGATCTCCGATTGAATTGAATTTCTTATAATCAATAGCTTCTGCCGGTTGCAGGTTCAGAATAACTACAGGACAATTGACTCTTTGGACCAGTGGCAAGACATTATGCGATAAAGCATAGGTTGAAATATTAAGTAATAGAAGATCAATTCCGCTTTCCCTTAATAATCCTGCTGCTGTAACTGCCTTATCAGGATTATCAACTATTCCGGCATCAACAACTTCTGCATCCAGATTTATAAGCTGATCTTTTATCCTCAGATGATACGATTTCAATTTCTCCAATAATCCGTCAAACTGCGACCAGTATGTGTCGAGTCCAATTCCAAAAAGCCCGATTTTAACCTTGCCTGCCATTATTCTTTTGTCTTATGATTTAGTACTGCCAAAACCCAATGATTATTCTTAAATCGCTTGAAAATCACCACATTTTCAAATTTTCAAATTAATGAACATTCTGATAGCCTGATAACCAAAGTACAATCCAAAAATGCAAAGAATAACACCCAGACCTTTTATGAAAACCGATATAATATTAATGCTGATACGCTTTCGGAATCGAGCAATCAGATAAGCAAGGAGATAAAACCAGATTATGCTGCCAACTGAAATGAAAAATGCGAAGCAGATACTGATAATAAGGTGAAAATGAGGCGGAAAAATGGTCGGCTCTCCTTTATGATTTTTTAATTTAGGTAACTGAAACTTTTCTATCTGTTGAAGATTCAGGCTTTTTGAATTTTCTATTTTACTACCATCAATACTTCCAATCTCTTTTGCATTCTGATCGATCTTAACGGCTAATCCACCGGTATGAAAGCCCATCGCTGCCAGAAGAGTAATTACCAATAAGGACGATGTTAACCAACCGATAAATAAAGTGGGATTAAAGAAGTTAATCATAAACCCTGTATAGAATGCTCCCTTTTCTTTCTTTTTAATTTTTTCTGTAATGTGCCTTTTATCCTCAAGATGCTCAATATCGATTTTTGTTTTGAAAATCCTGTATCCCAGGTAAAGGAGTAATATTGATCCAAATGAAAATATGTAAGGGATAACCGGTTTATAAAAGGAATAAAGTTTGGTCAAACCATATACTGCGATAAACACGTAGGTAAAATCGGCAAATGAGGCTCCCAGGTTCACCAGGTTACAGTAACGCAATCTCCCTTTTAATGCATTGGAAGTAACCAGAATGCTGATAGGACCGGCGATCGGCATCGAAAAGATGAAGCCTGCCAATAAACCGGCAACTGACATGGTTAAAATACTTTCTATCATGAAATCTTCTTATTTCGGTTTCAAATGATTTAATACAAGCGCTTCAGCAGTTTTCAAATCTTCGCCTGTATCAATCTCCATGCAAAAATATTCAGTCGCATCAACAATATATAGATCATTTCCATCATCTGCAAGTTCCTGAAATGCAGTTTCGTAAAACTGATTGACTTTCTTTTCAGTCACTACCTTCTGATCAAGTATTTTAAAAAGCCCGGTGAGCGTTTCTCTTCCAAAGATTTCTATCCCGATTGATTCCCCGGCTGCTTCAGAAGGTTTAACCTCTTTGCTTATCTCAAGAACCCGTCCATTTGCATCTGTTTTAACTTTTATCTCTTCATCATTTACTTCATGCCGTTTAAGGGCGAGGCAATTTTTATATCCCGAGTCCAGAAGTTTTTTAATAATCAGCTTATCGAAAACAATATCACTATCCATCATCATCATATCATTGCCAAGAACTTCATCTTTGGTAAGCCACAGGGAATAAATATTGTTAGTAGATGCATAGAATTTGTTATAAATAAAGGTGACATTCAATTGTGGAAATCGCACTCTAAGGAACCCTCTGATCTGATCTTCAAGATAACCGGTAACAATTATTATCTCTGAATTATTTGTTGCCAGCAGGTTTTCAATAGTCATTTCAAGGATGTTTTTCCCCCCGACTTTCAGTAAACATTTAGGTGTTTGATCAGTCAGAGGCTTTAACCTTGAAGCAATTCCCGCAGCAAGAATAACAGTTTTCATTTTTTAAGAGTTTCGAAAGATTTGTCAAGCTGGAATTGAGTTATCCACAATGATGCGGCCAGAATATTAAAACCCCCTATTACGATCCAGAAAAAAATATCAAAACGACAAAACAGAGAACAAATAATCAATGTCGTTATTTTTGCTGAAGGGCCCATGAACACCCAAAAGCGGATAATTAATCTATTCTTTTTAAAATAATCCTGAGAAGTGGGGTTGAAGGTTTTTTTTCTTTTTATTCTTGCGGTAAGAGTTCTCTGTAATCTTGAGTATGTTAAATATATGAAAATAATAGCTTTTTCGAACCATTTACCTTTTTGCTTTTTAATTATTTCATATTCATTTTCATACTCTGCAATCCCCTCAGTAAAAGTATTTTTACGCTTTAATACGATATCCAGGAATCGTGTTCTGAAATAATCCACTAATGATTCCTGAATAATGATGCTTATCCCGGCCAGAGAGAGCAAAAGCAACATTATTGAAGGTTGTCCTGTTTTATTTGAATAACCTATAGCTATCCCCGTATAAATTGCTATTGCGGCTATATAATCAGCTATCCCATCAAGAAGCCGGCCAACTGATGTGCCATTTTTTTTAAGTCTTGCCAACTGACCGTCGCTGCAATCAAAGATATTGAACAATAAGTAGAACAAAGCCCCGAAGACGCAACCTGAATGAGACCCCAATGAATAGAATAATCCTCCAATTAATCCCATTATAATTGCGGCAATGGTAAGATGGTCGGGTTTGATTTTGGTTTTGTAAACCGATATTACCAGCAGGAAAGCAAGAGGTCTGTAAAGAATGAGATCGATAACTTCCTCAACCTCAGCCATTTTAAGAGATTTTTTATACTCTTCAAACCAGTTCATGCACTGTTTCTTTACTCATAAAAGATTTTATCATCTTCAATAACATGCAATTCTGAGAGTGTGTACCCAGTGTTATTCTGATATGGCTTTCCAACCCGTCTTCATTCATAAACTTGATGATTATATTTCTTTCGGTAAGGTACTTCTTTAATGAATCTTTGAGCTCAGGAGGAATCTTTACAAGGATAAAATTTGCGAATGATTTGTATGCCTGAAATCCGGGCAACTGATTCAGTTCATTAAATAACATCACCATATCAGCAGACATTTTCTCTCGCATTAAATTATAATATTCCTTCGAATCAAGAGCAGCAATAGCAATTTTTTCAGAAAGGCGGTTGAAACCAAGATACCTGGCACTTAATAATGAAATCCGATCATGATTATCCCCCATAAAAGCAAATCCTGTTCTGATACCAGCCAGTGCATAGTATTTAGAAAAAGTCCGGATAATGATCAGGTTGGGGTACTTTTTAACCAATCCAACCGGATCAGTATTATATGTCTCATCAAATAATGAATATGCTTCATCAAGCACTACAACACTTTCTTTCATTTTTTCCAGAACATAATTCAGCTGGTCGAATTCCAGTCGATTTCCTGTTGGATTATTTGGTGAACTGATGAGAACCAGTTTTGGTTTTTGCGTGTCGTGCACCTTAATCATGCCTTCAATATCGTAATAGAAAGTACCCTTCCCTTCAACTATAGGATATTGTATATTTACTCCCTCTGCTTCATCAGCAATTTTTTTATAGTACCACCAGGAATAAGATGGTATCATTATTTTATCACCTTTATTTATATAACATTGAACAGACTGCTTCAAAATATCTTCACTACCATATCCAAGCAGTATATTTTTCTCCTCGATGCCAAAGTCTTTAGCCAATCTTTCGGATAATAAACTTTTAATCCCTCTTTCGAAATCCCGGGAATAGATGTTAAGAGTATTATCTTTTAATCTCTGCAATACTTTAAAACAAGCAGGAGAAGGGCCGTACTGATTCTCATTTCTGTCAAGAAAGATCACAGGTTTTTTCTTAATGGTCATAGGTCATCATTTATTAATCCCATCTTTTCTTCAGAACAAATATGGAGAAAAGTCGAGAATAACAAAGCATATTTTCGTTTTTTTATTGCAAGTTAGATAATTTGCATTCACATGATGACCTTTCTTATCGAACCTCAGTATCTAAAACTGCCTGAAATATTTCATCTTAAACCATAGAGCGACATTTACCAGTCCGATCATAACCGGGACCTCAACTAATGGCCCTATTACAGCAGTAAATGCTTCACCTGAGTTTATCCCGAAGACTGTTATTGCCACAGCTATTGCCAGTTCAAAATTATTGCTTGCAGCTGTAAATGAAAGAGTTGCTGATTGTTCGTAAGTGGCTCCTGTCCTTCTGCTCATGAAGAAGGAAAACACGAACATAATTACGAAATATATTATAAGTGGAATAGCAATTAAGATGACATCGAAAGGCAGTTTGACGATATATTCGCCTTTCAATGAGAACATAACTAATATAGTAAATAACAAAGCGATAAGAGTGACCGGACTTATTTTAGGAATAAACCTGGTGTGATACCATTCCTTGTTTTTAACTCTTATTAAGATGAAACGGGTCAAAAAACCTGCGATAAATGGTATTCCGAGATAAATAAATACGCTCCTGGCAATCTGTCCAATTGTTATATTAGCGACAACTGAATTAGTTGGAACTCCGAACCATCCTGGCAAAACAGCTATAAAAATCCAGGCATAGACTGAAAAGAACAAGACCTGGAAGATGGAATTAAAAGCCACTAATCCGGCACAATATTCTATATCGCCTTTTGCCAGATCGTTCCAGACAATCACCATTGCAATGCACCTGGCCAGCCCAATCATAATAATACCATACATGTATGGAAGGTTTGAATTGTTGTGCCCGGGAAATAGTTTGAAGAATACAATTGCAAGAGTAAACATGAGAACCGGTCCAATTATCCAGTTCTGAATCAGGGAAAGGCCAAGAATCCTGAAGTTCCTGAAAACGCCACCTAATTCTTCATATCTTACTTTTGCCAGCGGAGGATACATCATAAGAATCAAACCGATAGCAATAGGTATATTGGTCGTGCTTTCCGGCGAAGATTTTAGTGAATTCCAGAATGTTGCGATCGCCGGGAATAAATAACCTGAAAAGACTCCGATAAACATTGCCAGGAAAATCCAAAGTGTAAGGTACCTGTCGAGGAATTTAAGTCTGGGTTTCACTTCAGAATATTTTGAAAAATTCATTTTAGTTACAGCATGAGGGTTCACTGGAACACCCGCAAGTTGGTTCTGTATTATTAAATATCCCGCTAATTATGCCTGCAGCACAACCGACACCTGATTTCACCATTATTGCGTTTACCTGGCAATTTAATGCACACGCACCACATTCCATACAATAATCTCTTCTTATTATGTGAGCCTTTTTCCCTGAAAGTTCAAATACTTCATGAGGACATACCTTTATGCACATCCCACACCCGTTACATGTAGCTTCACACAAACTAAGTGTAACAACATCCGGCAGATATAATAATTCTTTCATAATCTTAATATAAAATAAATTTCCCGATAACCTGTAAAACAATCCCAATTACTGCAAAACCTATCTGGAAGGGCACTGAGATCTTCATCTCCTTTTTGACACCCGACAATGAAGTATATGTTGAGGAACCCGTAAAATTCATTGCCAGGAAGGAGGAAATAGCTGTCATTATGAGAAACCATGATATTATTTCAAAGATATTTTTTCCGGTAAATTTCCATAACAAAAGGATTAGAAAAACCACGCCACCTGCATAAAATCCCTTTAGAGAAAATTTCCTTGCAGGAAGATACGGAAGAAACATTGGAGTAATTACAATTCCCGAAATATATGCAAGAAATACTTTCAAAATAGCAGGCCCTCCTTCTCCCGAAAAATCTTTATATGAAATGCCGTTGCCACTCAGTCCCGATATTAAAAAGAGAACTGCCATTGCTCCCAGCAGATAGAATTTTCCGTACATAAAGTCATTAGGAATGAGCTTTATTCGGTCTTTAAATCTGAAAGTGACTCTCCTCATTATTTTGTCAGCTCTGTAACCATCGAGTACAAATTTTTTTATGTCAGATGCACGAACGGGACCATAATGAACATTAAAGCCGGTCTCCTCTTTTACCTTATGAGCAGCAACCCCCGTAGCACCCAGCTGTGGCAGTATCAGTCGTTTGTGATTTACAATTTTATCAAGCGAAACCAATCTTATCCTGCTTATAAGTTCCCTTGTACCAAAAGTACCCTTACCTGCAGCACACCAGACATTTACGCCTTTTGTATCTAAAACCAGTATCCATCCATTCAGTCCTGAGAGGTTTTTCCGGAGAGCATCGAAAGAAAGCTTGTAATTTGCACTCACAAAGACATCGGATTCCGGACCGGGAGTACCAAAAGCATACAGGCCGGGACTCACCCGGTAATTGTTACGGTTAATTCCCCATAGTACCATAACAGCACCAAAAAAATCTGAGGAATTTAACCCTGTTGATACCAGGGGAACAATCGTACCTGAGACTGGAATGTTCCCAATTAAAAAAGGATCTTTCATATCAAATTAAAAAATTGTTATAAAACCTGTAAAATGTAATTTTTATTTCATCTCTGATTCTCCGGAATTCCTTAATGACCTGTTCTTCTTTCCCTGTGAATTTCGAAGGATCTTTAAAACCAAAATGAAGGCGGTGTTTCACATTTCCCTGAAATAGAGGACAGGTTTCATTAGCATCATCGCATACAGTAATGACATAGTCCCATTCACTATCAATATATTGGTTGACGTTTTTAGGTGTGTTCCGACTTATATCAATACCTGCTTCTCTCATCACTTTCACTGCCCTCGAATTAACTTTTGATGCCGGGAATGTTCCGGCTGAAAAGACTTCGTTTCTATTATCGAACGACTGAAGAAATCCTTGAGCCATCTGACTGCGACAACTATTCCCCGTGCATAAAATTAAAATTTTCATATCTATCAATTTGATAATTTTGAAAATTAGCTCATTATCAGAAAATAAATTATTTACAATTAAGAGTTGCAGGAATATTTATATCATTTATAAATTTTTCTGCTATTTTTTTTAATTCACAGATCTTTACAGGATCGAGACAATAGCATGTTTTTACCCCCTCAGTTGTACCCTGAATCAGCCCGGCATCTTTTAGTTCTTTCAAATGCTGGTTCACGGTAGTCCGCCCAAGAGGTAATTCATCAGCCAGATCACCAGTAATACATGTTTTTGTTTCAGCAAGGTATTTCAGAATTGCCAGGCGGGCAGGATGAGCCAGGGCTTTAAACAGAGTTGAACAATTCTGAAGATCCGGACTGAATAATTCACTTTTAGTATATGCCATGACAATTATATATTTGACGTAAATATACGTTAAATATTAATGTGACGTATATATACGTCAATAATTTTTAAAAGATTTAGCTCTGGAGGCTTTCAACCGGACTTATTACAAATAATAAAGACTTGCTTTACCTTTTGTTCTCTTTCTCGCAGGGGCAGGGAATCGGTTTGTACCTTTTATATTTATGCTGAGTCGCACAACCGGCTGTGATCATCAAGACCAGAAATATTAAAATTAGAAATCTGTTACCTTTTGTCTTAGGTTTTCTCAGAAAACTGATTCTGACCAGGGGTTTCGGGGAAGAATGATTTTCCATCTTTTTCAGGCAATCTCCGGAGTGAAGAACCTCCTTATCAGACAGTCGAGTAGGCCGGGGGAGTTTCACCCCCAGTCGCTCACAGAACCGTACATGACAGTCTCCCATCATACGGCTCTTCTAGACAGATTTAACTCCTAAAGCCATATTCCCAATGAACAAAAGATGATTCGTTTCATAAGCCCATAGGAATGTCCATATGTTTTCAACCTGTATTTATTCCTGATCCATCGGGCAATCCGTTTATTCAAAGCTCTGAATACGGGATGCATTTCTGATAACCGGAACTTTCCGTAATAGTTGATCCATCCCCGAATTTTGGGTGCTAAAGCATTGGCTAAAAACTGGATATCTTTATTAACCCATTTGTGTATAGCTAACTTCTTAATCACTCCAAGTATCCGCTTTTGGCTTTTCATACTTATGGATGGTCTAAATCCCCAGAACCGTTGCTCGTCTGTCCGGGAACATTTCCTTGGTTTAAAGGTAAATCCAAGAAAATCAAAGGATACCGGAACATCTTTGCTTTCCTTGTAAAACCGGGCTGTCCGATAACAGTATACTATTTTCGTCTTTTCTTCATTCAACTCCAATGAATACTGTTTCAGTCTATTCCTGACTTTATCAAGGATGAACTCTGATTGCTCCATACTCCGCGTGTGGATTATAATATCATCTGCATACCTCTCAAATACCATGATTGAATGATATTGCTGCATCCAGCTATCAAACACTTCATGTAGAAAAATATTCGACAATAATGGACTAATTACACCCCCTTGCGGACTCCCTTCTTTCCTTTCCATTTTTGTGCCATCTTCCATTTGGACAGGTGCTTTCAACCATCGTTCACAATACAACAGTATGTGTCGTTTGTCCGTAATCTTGCGTAGTATTCGCATCATCTGTTCATGGTTAATGTGGTCAAAGAACCCTTTGATGTCAATGTCAACAACATACCAACGTTCCCAGCAGTTCATAGCACATTGCTCTACTGCACCGTGCTGACTTTTGCCGGGCCGATAGCCGAATGAACTTGGATGAAAAGTTGGCTCAACTATCTTTTCTAGTTCCGCCCTTATTACATCCTGTGCTACCCTGTCTATCATTGTCGGTATACCTAAGCTGCGTTCTTTGCCATCACCTTTGGGTATCTTCGCTTCTCGTACCGGTGGTGGAAAGTAACTACCACTGGTTAAACGATTCCATAAAGGATACAGGTATTTCCGTGGATTCTTCTCAATCATGGCAATACTGACGTTATCTACTCCAACGCCCTCTCCCCCCTTTTTGATACGTTTCCACGATGCCCATACCTGCTCTTTGCTTATGGGTTGTGTCTTTGTCTCTAACCCGAAAATCATCCTCTTCTAAGTTGTTTTACACGTTATTGACTGTCAAGTGAAGCCCTTCGCTCCATAACCATTACAGTTACTTCTTAACTACTACGGCTTCATCCGCCACCGACTTTTGCTTCTCTACTTTTGGCCTCACGGTGTCTCCGCTTGTGCCGTTTCGATTTTCATCATCAGCCGGCTTCCCCAGTTCCGTAACCAAGCCCATATGTAAGTCCTGCTGCCTTTATACCGAGCGCCAGCACAGGCCATATATCTCCCAGGTTACCCCTGTGCTTGTCCCCGGGCTGATTAAGGAACCCGGGTTTCTGTCGCTGTCTACTTAAATTTCGATACCTCATCGGCAGTTCACTTTCGTTCAGCTCTTAAATATTCACCTGAAGTGTTTCTTTCACCACTTCTTTTCCCTGTCCGCTCAACACCTCCCGCATTGTCGGGAAGCACCGCAGGGTGGTTTGATAGATGCTCCTGTTAGCCCCTATCGATGGATCAATTCTGCTACTCATTTCCTCCACTTGGCTTTCTGTGAGACTTCTGTTTTTCTATAACAACTCGTTTCATTCCAATATGAGATAACTTGTTTGCAGCCCATCATCTTGATTACAGCATACTCACTTATATTAACCGGGGCTTTTTGGTCCCGGTTGTTTCGTGTGCGTCTGGGCGCACTTAATCGAATACCCATTCTTCTTTAAACTAAAGATTCTGAGAACATCACTGCCGGCGCAGCCCATAGTGCGACACCATGAAGCTGTTGGAACATTTTCTGTAGCTGACCACCAGAAACCGAAGAAGCCAATGTTTGCAAATGCTCCATGGTTGTTACGGTAACCACCCGGAAGTGTTGTAAAACCGCTTTCGTTAGTTGCTCCTGTATTAGGTTTTTCCCAATGAGCTATTCCTGTTTCTCTGAGTTTTCCTCCTGCGACACTTTCTCCTCCCAGATAGGTGGTCAATGTCGTCCATTCTGCATCGGTAGGTACATGCCAACCTTTGGGACATAATTTATTTGTATTAACTGTGTACCAGTTATACAAAGCTCCGTATTTATTTTTATTAGCAACTGCATCTTTATTATACCAACAGAATGTAGGTGTAGTCAATGCCCCCCATGCTTGATCCTCTGCTACCAACGATATGGCTGAACCGTCATTGAATTTGGTGGTTCTTAAATTCTCCGCCATCCAAACCTGTTTGCCGATGATGACTGTTTTATAAACATTGCCGTCAATATCTTTCACGTTCTGTGCCTGAATCCCTGCTAACCCGGTGCAAACCAAAGTTGCGACGAATAATATTACATTTTTGTGCTGCATTGTTGTTCTCCTTTTTAGATTTTGAACTTACGTTTTCATAATTCAGTGTGATAAAGTTATGAAAGACAATGACACAAGTCAAATAAAAATCCATTCACCAAAAAATGAAACATGATGGATGGAATAAACCAAAAAATAAAAAGAGCAGCCCTGACAACTTTTTACCTGGTTAATAGATAAATTGTCAAAAACTCCGAATAGCGCACACAGAGAATGAGTTTTTCTTCATAAGGTAGATAGTGAGACCAACCTCGAAACTTTTGCTCCATGCGTCATATGGATCGAATTCCCCTGCTGCATCGCTATTCTGTTCAGATGAGCTCCAATATGTTGATGATCCAATAGCTGAGGAAGTATTAAAACCGCGAATTAAGAATCTGTCGATGTATAATTTTTCCAGCTCTTCTTTGCTTGGTAAGTACCAGTCGTCATGACCGCCCAATACTAAATCATAACACAATCTGGCAGCAATCCCAGATGTTATGCAACCAGATAGGATGTCAATTGTATTTTGTGCTCCTGTTCCTATGGCTGTACCATCTGCCCCTGATATTGCAATACCATCACAACCCCAAACTGCTCCTCTGCTCTGATCGTATGGTGCGGCTATTAATCCGTGCGTTTCTCCTGTTATATACCCTGGGTCACCAGGTTGTAAAATATAAGCTAATGTTCCACCTTGATAGCTGTCACCTGTTGAAAGTATTTCATTTGTCGTAAAATTTATTTCATTTCCGTAACCTGTTCCTAGGGAAAGTGCTTCATGTGAATGATTAAAACTGTAAATCGTTAAATATCAGCATAGATAATTATTGTAGCATTTTGAATCAATGAAGTGCAGTAAAACGCTACAAAAATACTTCAACTTAAATCTTTAATATAATATAATTAGCTCATTATCTTGTAGATATATAGATTGGCCTGATTCTTGAGTTTCTTCCTTGGTTAGGAGATTAACTTGATCTGGCCTCTTATAACTGAACTATAAATATATAAAATTGAATTCGGCTTCAACAATCTGTAACTTTGACAAAAATGAGATAACAAGGTATCCAACTTCAACAAAATGAGAATAGAACAAATGGTTAGTAATTTTTAAAATAAATTATCATGATAAGAAGACTTTTAATCTTCCAGATACTAATCATGATCATGATATTAATGATTATTTCAGATTGTAAGAAGGATAAAGAAGAAATAACTGCTCCTTTCCAATGTCCACCTCCTACAATGTTTGATCTTGAGCGTATGAAACATTATGGATATTATCCATTAAATAGTTCAATTATTAATTCTACCAGCATAGCACTTACGTGGAATTTTCAGGGTAAAGACATGACTTATGACGTATATTTTGGAACAAACCCAGATCCCTCCACAAACATTCCCATTCACCAGACAAATAACAGCTTAGTTTTAAATGGGCTGGATCTCAATACTACATATTATTGGAGTGTAACAGCTACCGAAAATTTTAAATGCGGTCAGATCGGTAAAACAGATAGATTGAGTTTCACAACCGTGCCAAATATGGACCTTCCATATGTAATCACTGCACCGGTGCTAAATCATGTAAGTGCTCCGCCTCGCGTTGGAGGTAATGTCCTGTTTGAAGGTACATCAAATCTTATAGAACGTGGTTATTACTGGGATCTTAAACCTAACCCTGAACTTAATGGAAATAAAATTCAGATCGAAGGCGGATCAGGCTTATTTTCAAATCTTCTTCCGGGACTGAATCCATCAACGACATATTATATAAAGGCATATGCGATAAATAGCTCTGGGACAGCTTTTGGTTCAGAGGTCTCTTTTACGACAGGAGAATCTACAGTTTATCAATCAGTTAGCGACATTGAAGGGAATGTTTATTATACCGTAAATATTGGAACGCAGGTGTGGATGGCGGAGAATCTTCGAACTACCCTATATAGCGATGCGACAGCCATACCAAATGTAACTGAAAATTATGCCTGGAATGCATTAAGCACTCCTGGCTATTGCTGGTATAACAATGATATAGGTTTCAAAACTACTTTTGGTGCATTATACAACTGGTATGCAGTTAATTCATACAAACTATGCCCTGCGGGATGGCATGTTCCGTCAGATGCAGAGTGGACAACTTTGTCAACATTTCTTGGAGGAGACATTGATGCAGTATTTAAATTGAAAGAAAGCGATACATTCTATTGGAATAGCCAAAATATGAGCAGTGATAACAGCAGTGGCTTTTCAGCTCTTCCCGGTGGTGAAAGGACAGGCTCTCCAAACTCTCCAACTTCATTCGATGGAATTGGAACTCTTGGCATCTGGTGGAGTTCGCATTTCTATACTACTAAAACAGCCATTTTTAGATCTATTTTCTTTCTTAATCTTTATTTAATAAGTTCAGCTGATATTATGCAAAATGGTTTTTCTGTTCGCTGTTTGAAGGATAATTGATCAAGTCAAGGTGTTCGGGTTGCTCTCTTTATGTTGCATTACATAATGCATGGCTCTAGGATATGCACCTCACACGACAATTCTATCTATATCTCGAAACCACTGAAAACCAACAGTGCTATTATCATTCTCCAGGTTCCCAAAAAGGGGACTTGGGTGAGTGATTTTAAATAATTAATTTAAAAATTTAATTTCACTATTATGTATTCATTAAACAAATTGACCGATGATGAAATTCCTATTCCAATTACGCATATATGTAAGCCAGAGAGGTTAGGCAAGGATATGACAGGATTGGAATTACATAAATTTGGTTTGGCATTATTCATGACTTTCATTGAGGTACAAAACGGTAAACTTATAGCTGTTAATATGAATCCTGAAAATGGTGCCCCACACGTTTTAGTTGAAAACCCAGAGAAGGTATTATTATATGTTTGGGTCAAAACCGACCTGGCTCCAAACATTCCAATATATGTGCCAAATGAGACACATGCTGTGATCACTGAAATATCAAGAGAGTATAAAGCAATACCAAGTTTTGCCAGTATTACAATAAGCTGTGCTTCCCAGGAAAGTAATCTTTTACCAAAATGCGGAGGTGAAGATTGTGCAGTGTTGAATGAATTTGAAGCAATTTGATGTAACTATTCACCAGGTCTCCAAACTAGGGATTTGGTTGGATGGGTATCAGTCTTATTAATTATGTTTAACTTTATATGCAATATAACATTAGTTATAATCTTAAGAACTTTGGAATGTTGAATTCACTTATATCAAGACAATATAAAATTTATACTTATGGATACTTGTTTTGTAATACAATCATTTGATAAAGGTAAATTTGACCAACGGTATATTGATGTTTTTGAACCTGCAATTAGAGCAGCAGGGTTAGAGCCTTACCGGGTTGACAGAGATCCTTCGGTTACAATACCAATAGAACAAATTGAGGAAGGCATAAAATCCTCAAAAATTTGTTTTGCTGATATTACATTAGATAATCCCAATATATGGTATGAATTAGGTTTTGCGTTTGCATCAGATAAAGATGTTGTAATGGTTACTGAAGAAAGACAAAGATTTCCATTTGATATCCAGCACAGACAAGTTATTACTTATAAAACAGCCTCAAAGAGTGATTATGAAAAACTCGAAATAAATATAAAGGAGAAATTGGTTGCCCTTATAGGAAAACAAAAAATTGTAAAACAAATTATAGACAATCCCGTGAAGGAGAGTGAGGGCTTAAAACAGCATGAAATTACAATGATGTTAATGATTATTGAAAATCAATTAACTGATGAGGATGTAGTTTCAGTCTACCACTTAAAAAATGATATGGAAAAAGCAGGATTTAATGGTATTGCAGTAAGTCTGGCTCTACGTGAGCTAAAGAAAAAGGAATTTATAGAAACATTCAAAGAATCTAGTGACTATAATAACGAAGATTTTTTGGCATGCAAGCTTAAAAAGTTAGGAGAAGAATGGATCATGAATAATCAAGATAAAATTGATTTTCGGGCTAAACCAAAAGTGTTGAAGGATGCAACTGATGATTTACCATTCTAAAATAATAAGCATCTCATATCAATGATTTGTCTCCAAGTTGAGTTCATTTGAAACAAAGTCAAAGTGAAATTAATTCGTTGTAAATTTAAAACTGTCAACAAGTGATGTTCTTTATAATCAGGTAAAAGGTGTTCGAGTATGCTCTCTTTATGTTGCATATTGAAAATTTCATGCCTAAGGTATACAACATAAATCGCAACTCTCACTATTGATAAGTGCGAGCCTGCTGCAACCAGTTTTATAACGCATTCGAGATGCATCGTCCATACTAATTATTGCATAGTATCCTCAATCGATATTGTTATTTGTCCTCATTCCAGAATTCAGGTTCTATTTTTGTGCCTCTTACTGTACAGTCTGCACAACCCTGGATGTTTGTAATTATTACGTAAGGTATTGGAGGTAGAAAAATTTGATGGATCAATCCTGGTCCGGTTGACCAGGTAAATGGATGGATCAATCCTGCTTCGATTATCCAAGCAAATGTATTAAGACTTGGAATAGGATCTCCGTTGAAAATAGTATCACCAATGCAGTGAGTATATAGATCAATCAAACCTGAAAAACGATCTTTTATGAAAATCCTTTTGGACGATCTGGCTGAAACGCTGAAATAACCCAATACTTTTTCATTTAGATCATCAATACAGGAAATATTGCTGGGAATAGAAGATGGAATCAGATCGTAGAGCCCACCTACTTTTTCTGAGATGTTTTGCAATTTCTCCCAATATTGGTATTCGTCTTCATTCAGGGAATACTGTTTCACTAAAATACTGTATTTTACTTTCAATCTGTCTGTTTGGTTCGAAATAAAGATTAATGGATAGCGTTCAATCCTGTCTTCCTCAAGAATAGAAGTATTCTTGATATTAATTACATCAGAATTACTTGATATCCAGCATTGTTTGTTTGAAGCCATATTATAAGGAAGCTGGAATTCCCATGTCTCAATATACTCCCATCTGTAGAACTTAGTTTGGTTTATCGGATCGTGCGTATTTAAATATATCTGGCAACCCTCCTGAGATGGAATGCCACTAGTATCTTCTTTTAGCGTTACCTTTTCATAATAAACGCTGTCGATCGGTGGGACAGGTTTCATCTCCACAGGGGATGATTCGTAGCTAAGATTGTTATAAGTAGCATTAGTCTTGACATGCAAAGTATAGAATCGGCCTATTATACCACGAAATTGTGAAGGATCGGTATCATAATTCCCGGCAGAGGTTTCAGTTAATCTAAAGCTGTTACCAAGATTATCGGAAATAGTGACAATGCATCCCTTTACTGGATTTGAAACATTTCTCGTTCCGAGAGGAAGGGATGATGAAAGTTTTATAGTATTTGTATCTGGCTGGTCAGTAATCAAACCTTCAATAACAAGTAATTTTTTATCCTCATTGGTATGAGGAACAAATTGCGTGATACAACGGTTCAGAAGAAGTAATAATGAAATCAGTATAATTTTTTGTATTGGTCTCATCAGTAGATATTAATTTCAATATCGAGATCATTAGATTTTAAATAATCAACTGAATTACTTTTAGCTTCGTTAAAAGTAGTTGTTCTATATACCTTTCTTTTTGTTATAATATTACTTATTCTTTAGTCATTTCAGACAAAATTTCGTTCTGACGAAAGATATACTGGGTCGAATCGCAAGGTTAAATTGCCACATTACAAGATCCTTCGCTAATATTCAATTACGTACAATTCCTGTAAGGGTAGTCCACGTCTTCCCTATCAAGCTTCATACTAAGCGCCTTTCAGAAGAGGGGTTTTATTAATTCACAACGACTTTCCCGGTCAAATTAGGGTTTATTCTACTAAAATACTGATAAGTTCCGACTATTGAAAACTTATAGCTGTAAGTTTCACTACTGCTAATGATGCCATCGAAGAAACCTGAATCACTTGTAACCGATTGAGTATTACCATCTTTGCTTGTCCAGGTAACTATATCTCCTGCTGCAACCGTAATTACTGCAGGACTAAATCCCCCACTATAAACAGAGACCTCATTCTTACCTGAGGGACCTCCAGGGACTCCACCCCCACCCCCATCTCCATCATACTTTGTGCAACTGTTTGAAATGCTGAATATTGCGAAAAGAATAGCAATACCCAATAATAACCTACTTTTAGAACCATTTAATTTTTTCATAGTATAGATTATGTTTATTTAGACTAATTAAACATATAATAATGAAGAAAAGTTCATTACAGATGAAAATTATTAAATCAGGAGCTATTAAGATTAAAGAAAGAGTACATCAGGTAATAGGAGTTCGAGTTGCTCCCTTAATATTGCATTGCAGGAACCATAGGCTTAAGGTAAACAATATAAATCGCAACCCTCACCATTGATATGTGCTCGCCTGGGTAATATAAATTTATACGGCACTCGTAGGTTTGCTATAAGCAATATTTCAAGATACCAATAACCTCACTTCATATGCCGAAAATTGTCTGCTACTCGCCACGGCTCGCACCAGACTGAATTTGACTGAGGGTATTTTGGAAGCTATTTGTCAGACAAATGATATTGAGTCTGTGACCTATTGAAAAAGGTTGAAGAGGTAACAATTTTCAGTATATTCTTATAAAACTAATGGAAGAGCAAATTAAAGATGGGCAAGATCATTAATAAGACTAAGATGCAAAAAACAACTGGAATAATAGCTTGGATAGCATTAATAATTTCCTTAACAGGTGGTGTACCAGGCATAATATCTGCGGTTAAATTTTTCACGGAGAAACCAAAATTAAATTTCATGTTAAGAAACTTATATTGTGGTGGTATAGGAACTGAAAAACAATCAATTAAAAGTTTTGCTCTGCTTATATTGACCATTGGAAATGAAGGACATCTAAATTTTAAAAGGTTAGGTAATCCTATAATTGAAGCAAACATAAAGGGGGAATGGGTGAAATTTCAAGTTAATGGCACTAGTAATGAAATGATTGAAGGAATACCTGATGATGGGATTAGAAATATTATAAAGATGGTCAAGGTCCCGGATTATTATTGGAATAATCTAGTTATTCCGCCGAACGAATCTATTGATGTTTTTCTTTTTGGGTTGGACAATTTAAATAAAGTGAGTCCTGACGAAATTCGTTCTACCTTAAAGTACAGAGTTACATTAAGAGACGTAAAGAACAGAAAATACTCTCAAATTGTAGAGATACGCTAACTATGAATTGCATCATGATTATTCAATTGTACTAAAAGACTTTCTTCAAAATATAGCAAACTTTCTTCTCAATTCCCCAACTATCATTCATTTCTGTATAATACAGTATATCAACAACATACTTTATTATTACCTTGCCTCTAATTGTCTTATCATAAACATTAGGAGGCCTGATCTCCTATTGTGAATAGAATCAATTGATAACATAAATGTCTCAGTAATCAATGGGAAAGAGTTGACATATCAAACCCCCCTTATAATTGACCTACCGTACCCCAAAACAGCTATCCCCGTTTCTATTAACTCATACCAGTTGGACTTATCTTATTCAGGGAGGTCAGTCTCTAAACGGTTAGGCTGTTTTAGACTACGGTATAATTCTTTTGATAATTTAAGAAAATGCTTCATCGCATTGTCTCTCTTAATAAATGCCCCACTGCCATCATAAAAGAATTGATCATTACTCGTTAATACTTCTGCTTCTTCAAAGGCTACATCAAAAGCAGTATGAGCTGGTCTTATATAAATCCTGGTTACTTCATAATGGCAACGATCTGAGTCTTTTTCCTGTCTTGTTTCGTACATTGCTACTTTGTCATTTTTGCAGATCAAAGAATAGTATAAATCATTCTTCCTAAAATGTGTTTTTAGTATTTTCATTGTTGTATATTATTAAATTGTTATTGTTGAACTCCCTTATGAATTATGGCCTGATTGTCAATCTTTAGTATAGGGAGTTATATGAATATACCAGTCCGGACTGACTGGTATTCTGATTTACTATTTTATACGATAGAATAACAGAAAGGTTACATAAAACACTATAAAACAATCCATTAAATAGCAGATTTCTAATTGCAGTTTATTTTGCTTCTATAGATCAAATTTCAACTATGAAGTTTGGATATTAATTGACAATTCAGCAACAGGATACTATTTCTGCAACTGTTACAGGAGGTATATTTAGGACAAAATCTTTACAATATTCTTAGAGACGTAAATCAAATTGTTGCTCATGATTTTCGAAGTGGACCACTATTTCCTTCAAAACATAAATCTTATATCTTCCACCAACTTGGAATGAATAATATCTTATCTTTATATGATATCGGTATTTATTTTAATAATAATTGCTAATTCTGCTTTAAAGTTTGCATTAGTATGAAAGCAATAATAAGGATTATTGCATTTTTGTTTTTGGTCGCTTCTGCATCATGTATCGATCCTTATGTTCCTAACCTTAAAAATTATAACTCACTTCTGGTTGTTGAAGGTCTCATTACCAATGAAAATAGTTCTTATAAAATAAAATTGAGCAGGACATTCAGCCAGGCAAATTCCATACCTGAAAATGTAACTGACGCAAATGTTTATATCACTGACGGAGATGGAATAAAGACGGATCTTCTGAATTGCAATAACGGATATTATAAAACCGACAGCACTTCATTTTCAGGCGTTATTGGTCAGAAATATACCTTGCATATTATTACCAGCGACGGTAATGAGTATAAATCAGACGAATGCACAATGACACCGGTTGCAGGAATTGATAAGGTATATTATGAGAAAGGTGACGAAATTTCAGGAACCCTCGGAGAATCTTTTACAGGGTTAAAAATATTGCTGAATTCAACTGAAACCACAGGAATGAACCAGTACTTCCGCTGGACATTCGAAGAAGTCTGGAAATTTATCCTGCCGGGAGCTCAGCAATATACCTATGCTTATGTCAATCCTACCACTTCATTTTTTGCAAGTGTACCTTTTCTAAATAACGTCTGCTGGAAAAAGAACCAGTCGGGAGATATAATAATAAATTCAGTCCTTCCGGGAGGAGCAAATTATATTAATGGACAGGAGATTCAGTTTATAAATCCTCTTGAATCGGATAGACTGACACAGGAATATAGCATTTTGGTAAAACAATATTCGGTTTCAAATAGTGAATATGATTTCTGGGATAATCTTAAGAAAGCAGGTGAAGCAGGCGGTGATATTTTTGCTTTGCAGCCTTTCACTGTCATCAGTAATATTCATAATGTGAATAATAACAACGAGAGAGTGCTTGGCTATTTTGAAGTATCAGCAGTAAGCCAGAAAAGGATCTTTATAACTTCCCACGATCTTGATCCCCTTTCTCTTCCAAATTACCAGACCGACTGCATTTTGATTAGAAAATCACCTTCTGATTATCCAGGTGGGAATCCACCAACCTGGGATGGAATATACCAGATGTATATGGCCACGGGTAATTATATTTTTGTGCAGCCCGAATTGAAAGATGCAAGTTCGCCAAAAGCAAACGTTTCAAATAGTGACCTTTTGAAGCTTGATTTTTCAATAAAAGTCTGTGCTTTATGCAATATGACAGGTTTTTCTACGAAACCAGATTTCTGGATTGATCTTGAATAATGCCAGAGGACTTAAAATGGGTATTTCAACTTGACCAAAACTGTCCTACTCAGTGCAACCTAATTCCCCAATTCCCCATTGGTGTCATAATATTGACTATCAATCATATAATATATATAAAACACTTCATTTAAAGCCATTTCTGGTCTGTTTCGCAAGTTTCTTTATCCATGCAGTATTCTGCAATATTAAACCGCAACAATACTTTAAATCGCTTAATAAGAAGCATTTAGACTATTTATTGTAGTTGCGCTATACTATATCTATCTCTATATCTGCACTATAAATATTCAACACTACAGCCTGGGATTTTGGGACCAGGCATTCTCATTTCTATTTAATCATTAATCAAATCAATATGAAAACACAACAGACAACTATATCTGAAGTAAGACCTGTCTATAGGACTAAGGTCAGAGCTTCAGACAGACTACAGGTTAAATGCTCAAAGGATGCATTTGACATTTTTATGGAGAATTGGGATCTGGATTCAATAGAACATATTGAAGAGTTTAAACTTATACTAATGAACCGGTCCAGTTAAGTATTAGGTATTATGCCTGTTTCTAATGGAGGTTTATCCGGGACGATTACGGATGTACGGTTAATTTTTCAAGGTGCGATTAAAGCAAACGCAGCTGGGATAATAGTGTGTCATAATCATCCATCCGGTAATTTGAATCAATCTGAATCGGATACAAAGATCACTCAAAAGATTAAAGAAGCTGGTAATCTTATGGATATACTATTTCTTGACCATTTGATCATCATCAGTGATGGTAATTATTACAGTTTTGCAGATAATGGACTTTTATAATTAATGCTATGAAAATAAGATGTTTACATTGTGGTGAGTATTTCCTCCCTGATGAAGAAACTCTAGAACTTGTATCTGATGGTAACATATCATCATCTACTGTAAATATTTGTGATGAATGCTGGGAAATAATAAATCAACCACCTGATGATTTTTTAGATATGTATAGTGATGCTGATCCAGGACTTTAATTGATAATACTGTTTTTAATGATACCCTCGCTGGACAATACCACGTTGGGTTATTATACGATCCTTAAGGTAATGTACAGCCAAGTGAATCTGACATGAAGATAAAGGAATCAGGAAACTTAATGAATGTTCAGTTATTAGATCACCTGGTAATAGTACCGGAAGAGAAGTATTACAGTATGGCAGATGAAGGAATATTATAGAATGACAAAACAAAATATGAGATATTGCTTCCCAATTCCCTAAATTTATGTAAATTGAGCATCAATTGTGAAAGGTTGGCAATAGGCTTTATATCTGTATGTTATGCAATATTGTCGATTATTGCCTATGTGACTGACGAGGTTATGCTGTGATGAGACAAGAATAAAATTGAGATTTGGGAAGGCTATTTGATAAAAGTATGATATTAGGAAGACCAAAGATAAATCATATCTAACAGTAGCTAAAGGGTTTAATTAATTTTTATTTTTATTAAAACGGGCGGTTAGCACAAACGATAGATATTACTTTGACCTCTGAAGACATTTTTAAAAAAAAGATCTAATATGGAGTTGATTCTTGAGCCAATAAATATAAATGAAGACAAGTCGAAAGAAATTTATTCTTCAGAAGATTGTCAATTAATATTAAAATTGTGGGATGAACATTACCCAAAAGTCGGGTATAATTTCCCTTGGGTAGGATATTTTGTAAAACGTTATGATCAAATTGTTGGAGCTTGCGGTTTTATAGGGCCACCTATAAATAATAGAGTTGAAGTTGGTTATGGTATATTTAAAGAATTTGAAGGACAAGGTATTGCGACTCTTGCTTGTAGGGAGTTGATTTCAATTGCTAGAAATACAATTCCGAATATTATTATTACTGCCAAAACTGAACCTAAAAACAATGCTTCAACAAAAATATTGCAACGAAATAGATTTGTTTATTCTGGAATTGTCCAGGATCATGAAATCGGTGATGCATGGGAATGGATACAAAAGTAAAATATATAAAATGGTACTAAATTTAAGTGTCCCCCGCTAACACGGACAATGCTATGAAAAGCATAGTCCTGACACAGACGGCAACTAATTAAACCGCCGGTCCATTAGGTGCAAAATTTCACACATAATATAATGACAACCAATACATATTAGAGAAGGTGGCATTGAAATTATGTAATCATTCCAATACTAATAAACAAATGTTATTTTGTCATTTCATATACTTTAGATATAACCTCTAATAACAAAATCTTTATTCCTATTTGATAATAATAAAAGCATATTTCTATAATATATTCATTATAAGGACTCTTTGAAAGCTAGTTCGATTATTCTAATTTTGGAATAAGATTATTTCTAAGCTCAGAATATTTAAATGTCTATATCATATACAAACACAATGAGGAGCAACTTTTTAAATAATCAAGCAATTCTATTTCTTATTTTATTATTGGTTGTTTCGGCTTGCAAGAAAAAAATAGAGCTTCCTGTTGTAACAACTGAACAAGTAAAAGTAACCACAACATATATAATAAGTGCAGTTGGTAAGGGGTCCGTTGTTAATGATGGCGGAGGGACAGTTTTTGAAAG
This sequence comes from Bacteroidales bacterium, assembly GCA_050014255.1. Classification (GTDB taxonomy): domain Bacteria; phylum Bacteroidota; class Bacteroidia; order Bacteroidales; family VadinHA17; genus LD21. The sequence continues at coordinate 33,226 of JBEKDR010000070.1, forward strand.
AGGAGCATGTTGGAGTACCATAAAAAACCCGACTATTAATGATAAAAGGTATGTTAATGGTTATGGATTAGGATCATTTGATATCTATATGGAAGGATTATTTGCCAACACATTATATTACTTGAGAACTTATGCAAGAAATCAAGCTGGAATAAACTATGGAAATCAAATTCAATTTACAACACTTCCACCCATCGCACCAATTTTGTTGACAGCTTCAGTCAGCAATATTACGGATACTACTGCAGTTTCAGGTGCGAGTTGGATTAATGATAATGGAGACCAAATTTCAGTAAAAGGAGTATGTTGGAGCACAACTATTAATCCGACAATTAGTAACAATAAAACAGAGAATGGCACTGGAGCAGGAGAATTTATAAGTAATGTGACAGGTTTATTGCCTGGCACCATATATTATCTAAGAGCTTATGCAATCAATAAAGAGGGAATTGGATATGGAGATGAAATTTCTTTTACAACATTGAGCCAGTAACAGATATTGATTTTAATATTTATATCAAAACAAAATAACCCTTAGCGAGACAATTTTAAAACCAATTCTACACCTAATTCGGTCTTTAATTAATTGCCTTCGGCAGCCAATATGATTGAATAATAGTAAGGAAAACCCAGAATTGTTTCAGTATAGTTTCAGTAATAACAAATTAAAAAGCCTTGATATTATTGTATATCAAGGCTTTATTCGTTTTAATTTGCTCCCCAGGTAATCCCGATTTATCGGGAGAACTTACGACCCACGGATTAATTCCGACTTGTCGGGATTGCTCTAACCTTTCTTAACATTGATTCAAATTCTTCCGGTGAATTTATCAATCTTTCAAGGTAAACTCTGCTTTTTAATCTTTTCAGATAATTCTCTATTTGCTTCGTTTCACCCCTTGATTCAGAAACAATAAAATATCTTTTCATCACCCAGGGCCTGTAATGAGAAGTAAAACTATTCTTAATAGCTTCATTATGTTCTTTGAGCCTTCTCAATGGATCACTGGTATGACCAATATAGTACTTGTCAGCACTTTCTGAATAAATAATATATATATAAAACATTGCAGCAAAAAAAAAGAGGATCGATCCTCTTTTATGCTCCCCAGGTAAGGCTCGAACTTACGACCCACGGATTAACAGTCCGTTGCTCTAACCAACTGAGCTACTGAGGAATATATTTTTACCTCTTTGAACTCAATTGGCCTACGGATTAATCCCGACCTGTCGGGATTGCTCTAACCAACTGAGCTACTGAGGAAGAAAATCTAATAAATTTGCATTTATTTAGCGTCGCAAAAATAAGGGCTTTTGCTGAATTAAGCAATATCTTAGCAGAAATTTTTTAAAATGAAGCGGATACTTGGAATAGGGAATGCCCTTGTCGATGTTATGACATTGATTGACAATGACAATATTCTTGAAAAATTTTCTTTGCCAAAAGGAAGCATGCAGCTTGTCGATGCAGAAAAATCGGCTCTGATTAAGTCAGGGACCACTGATTTTAATAGAAATCTTGTTTCCGGCGGATCAGCAGCCAACACAATCCACGGCCTTGCTATGTTAGGCGTTAAAACAGGTTTTATAGGATCTGTTGGAAAAGATGATACCGGCGATTTTTTTGAAAATGACATGAAGATGGCAGGTGTGAAAACATTTCTGTTACGGCGCAATTCAGATACAGGTACTGCTGTAGCCCTGATTTCCCCGGGTTCCGAAAGGACATTTGCAACCCACCTTGGCGCTGCAGTAGAACTGGAATCAGTTGATCTTAATCCGGAAGATTTCAAAGATTTTGATATTCTTTACCTTGAAGGTTATCAGATTATAAATAAAAACCTTGTGGAAAGAGCATGTATGATTGCAAAGCAGAACAACATGAAAATAGCCCTCGATCTTGCAAGCTATAATGTCGTGGAAGCAAAACTCACCGATTTCAAAGAAATACTGGAAAAATACATCGACATTGTTTTTGCCAATGAGGAAGAGTCAAGGGCATTCACAGGTTTAGAACCAAATGATGCCTTGAACAATCTTTCAATGCTATGTGATATTGCCGTGGTTAAAATTGGCAAAGAAGGATCAATAGTGAAACGGGGAGACGATATATTTAAAATCGGAACTATCCCGGTTCAATGTGTCGATACCACTGGTGCAGGAGATCTTTATGCTTCCGGATTTCTTTACGGATATGCAAATGGTTTATCCCTTCAGAAATGCGGTTTATTCGGCTCAGTGCTGGCAGGTCATGTTATTGAAATCGTTGGAGCAAGAATGGATAAACATCGTTGGAAAAAAATAATAAGAATCCTGAAAGAGAGCATAATTCAGGATTAACAATTAATAAAAAACCGGTTCGAAAGATATTAATTTTCCTGTTCCCCCTTTGTGTTCCTTTGCACTAAGGTCTTAAGAAATAACGAGATTTATTTTACCAGATAACCGGACGTTGTTCAGCCGGTCTGTAAAGTTTGTCCCCTGGCTTAACAATTGGAAAAGCAGCATAGAATTCAGGCATATTATAAACTACCCCGTTTATCCTGGCTTTTGCCGGCGAATGTACATCGGTTTTAACTCTTTTTCTTAACTCCTTCTCACGCATATTGGTTCTCCATATCTGTGCATAAGAGAGGAAGAAACGCTGAAAATTGGTGAAGCCGTCAATAGGTTTAGGTGCTTCTTTGCCCTGAAGGGACAATTTATAAGCATTATAAGCCACTGTACATCCGCCTAAATCAGCAATGTTTTCACCAAGAGTCAGCTTTCCGTTGACAAAGGCAGAGTCGAGAACCTCATAATGGTTGTATTCATCTACCAGCATGTTTGTATGCTCTTCGAAAGCTTTGGAGTCTTCCTTCGTCCACCAGTCGCGCAGATTCCCGTCTTTATCATATTGTCTTCCGGTATTATCGAATCCATGCGTCATTTCATGGCCAATAACCATACCAATTGCTCCATAGTTTATTGCATCATCGGCATCCATATTGAAAAACGGTGGCTGAAGTATACCTGCAGGAAAAACTATCTCATTCCTGTTTGGATTGTAGTAAGCATTCACTGTCTGAGGCGTCATTCCCCATTCAGTGGGGTCAACAGGTTTTCCAACTTTGTCCATCGAATACCTGAATTCGAAAGCCGCTGAATTAAGAATGTTTAAAACATAGGATTGGGGAGAAACAACCAAACCTGAATAGTCTCTCCACTTATCGGGGTAACCTACCTTGACTCCCATCTTGTCGAGCTTGGCCTCTGCTTCCTGTTTTGTCCGGGGACCCATCCAGGTAAGATTTTCGATCCTTTGCTTCAGGGATCTCTTAAGGTTCATAACAAGGTCGGTCATTTTCTGCTTGGCAACAGGCGGAAAATATTTTTTTACATACAGTTGTCCGATTATTTCGCCAAGTGAGCCACTTGTAACATCAAGAACGAGTTTCCAGCGAGGTTCCATTTTCTCCTGCCCCGATAATGTCCTGTTATAAAAGTCGAAATTCTGGTCTGCAAAATCTTTGCCCAGATAAGCAGCAGTACTCTTAATCAAATGCCATCGCAGAAATGTTTTCCAATCATCCACCGGAACAGTTTTCATCATGTTGTTCAGCTCCTTAATGAAACTTGGCTGATAAATATTGATATCTGATAGTCCCGGATAACCAACCTTTGTAAAATAGGATTGCCAATTAATATCAGGGGCAAGTTTATTCAATGCCTCCACTGTAATTTTATTATAGGTTTTCTGCGGATCCTGGTTCTCGACATTGGTAAAGGATGCTCCAGCCAGCTGAGTTTCCATCTTCATAACTGTTTCAGCATTTTTTTCTGCGATTGAATGTTCATCCTTTAACAATTCAAACATTTTTGTTAAATGAATGATATATTTTTCCCTGATTTTTTTAGTAGACTCATCGTTGTTGAAATAATAGTCCCTTTCTGGTAAACCAATACCAGCCTGATAACATTGGGCGATCACACTGGTGCTATTTTTCGAATCCTGATTCGAAAACAGATAGAAAAACGGACTAATCCGGTAAGTCTGGAAATAAGCCCCGACAGATAGTACATCATCAATATTCCTTATAGATTCAATCTTATCAAAAAACATTTTCAATGGGCTGATTCCTTTTTGCTCAATTGATAATGTATCCATGCCGGAATTATAAAATGTACCGATTTTTTCAGTATTGCTTCCGGGTTGAGCATCTTTAGATGCTGCAGCTTCCTCAATTATTTCCTTTATATCATGTCTGTTTCTTTCAAAAAGTCCATCAAAAGTAGAACGCGAATTCTTGTCAGCCGGTATAGGATTATTCTTAAGCCAGGTGCCATTTGTATAAGCGAAGAAATCATCACCGGGCTTAATTGTTGTGTCCATATTCTGAACATCAAAAGCAGGGTATTTTTTCACTGAGTCTGTCGTGTTTTTAACCTTATTGGAACAACCTTGCAATAAGGCTAGTGTTAGTACTCCAACAAATAATTTTCTCATAAGTTTTAGTTAAATATTAAATATTAAATATTAAGTATTGATTTTATTACGGGAAAAGTAATCATTAATTCAGGATCAATGTAAGTAAAGCTACAAAGCGGCAACCCTGGCTATCCAATGACAACTTTCACTTTATGTTCTGCTCCATCCCCGAATACAGGCAGAAGATTTGATCCATATGGCAGACCATCGATTGTCACTTCTTTTATTCCTTTCGATTTTCCGTTCGGGTTGATAACTTCTATCTGATAAACAGCACCTCTGAATTTCCGGGCTGCTTTAAAACCTTTCCAGGCAGTAGGGATACAAGGATCGATTAACAGCCCGTCGAACTCAGGACGAATACCCAGCATAAACTGTGTAACAGCATAAAAATTCCAGGAAGCTGTTCCAGTAAGCCATGAATTCTTTGCTTCACCCGGTTTAAATGCATCTTTCCCCGCTACCATTTGGGCATAAACATAAGGTTCTGTCTTATGCAGATCACTGATTTCTTCGAGGTATGATGGACATATCTTTTTGTAATAGTCCCAGGCACGGTTCCCATTCCCCACAACTGTTTCACCTATCATGATCCAAGGATTATTGTGACAGAAAACACCGGCATTTTCTTTGTATCCTGCAGGGTAAGATGATATTTCACCATATTCTATATAGTATCTGGTGAAAGCAGGGTTATTAAGAACTATCCCGTACTTGCAGTCGAGCCTTTCTTTTACGGCATTCAGGGCTTTGGTGCAAAGACCTTCTTCTATCCCTATTCCTGCCATTGTGCACAAGCCCTGTGACTCTATAAATATTTTGCCCTCTTCATTTTCATTGCTTCCTATTTTGCGGCCATAATAATCGTATGCGCGGATAAACCATTCTCCGTCCCACCCGTGTTTCTTTATAACATCTATCATTGTGCCAACAAGTTTTTGAGCGCGAACTGCTTCAACTTCTTTACCCAGTTTCTTACAAAGATCAATGTAATCACGACCATAAACCACAAACAGACCTGCAATCATAACAGATTCAGCTTTAGACCCCTCTGTTTTGTTTTCTGTAGTCTGGAATGATTCATTCGGATCGTTTGAGAAACAGTTCAGGTTGAGACAATCGTTCCAGTCGGCACGGCCAATCAGGGGAAGTCTATGAGGACCCAGGTTATTAACTACATGGTCGAAAGAAACTGTAAGGTGGTCAAATAGACTTCGTGCGACTGAAATATTATTATCGAAAGGGACCATTTCATCGAGAATGCCAAAATCACCTGTTTCCTTAATATAACTTACTGTACCAAGGATAAGCCAAAGCGGATCGTCATTGAAGCCGCCGCCAATATCGTTATTACCGCGTTTGTTAAGTGGCTGGTACTGATGATAGCAACCCCCGTCAGGAAATTGAGTGGATGCAATATCGATAATCCTTTCGCGAGCACGTTCCGGAATCTGATGAACAAAACCGGTAAGATCCTGATTGGAATCACGAAATCCCATACCCCTGCCAATCCCCGATTCGAAGAAAGAGGCAGAACGGGAAAAACAGAAGGTGATCATGCACTGGTACTGGTTCCAGATGTTTACCATCCGGTCAATCTTTTCGTCACCCGTGCTTACTGTATAAATACTCAAAAGATTATCCCAGTATTTACGAAGTTCAACAAGTGCCGAATCAACTTTAGCAGTTGTATTAAACCTGGCAATTGTTTCTTTTGCCTTTTTCTTGTTTATAATATTTTTTGACTCCCACTTCTCTTCCTCTTTATTTTCAACATATCCGAGGACGAAGATGAAATCCTTTGATTCTCCCGGTTTCAGTTCCACTTCAATGTAGTGTGAGGCAATGGGAGACCAGCCATGAGCTTCGGTATTTTTAGGCTTCCCTTCTGCAACCACCCGGGGTTCATCAAATCCATTATATAGACCGAAGAATGATTCACGGTCTGTGTCATACCCCTGAATTGGTACATTCACAGAATAATAGGCATAATGATCGCGTCTTTCCTTATATTCTGTTTTATGATAAATTACCGATCCTTCTATTTCAACTTCCCCGGTGGAAAAATTCCTCTGAAAGTTTTCCATATCAGAAGCAGCATTCCATAAACACCATTCTGTAAATGAAAAGAGCTTAAGTTTTTTGGTTTTCTTTGAGTTGTTGGTCAGAGTTAGTTTTTGTACTTCAGCCCAGGTTTTCAGAGGTACAAAATAAAGAACGTTGGCTGTGATGCCGTTTTTTTCGCCTTTTATATTGGTGTAATTCATCCCATGACGGCATTCATAGGTATCCAATTCTGTTTTACATGGTTTCCAACCCGGCGACCAGATATTTTCGCCATCGTTAATATAGAAATACTTGCCACCGCTATCCATCGGTACATTGTTGTACCTGTATCGTGTAATCCTGCGAAATTTAGCATCTTTATAAAAGGTATATCCGCCTGCAGAGTTAGAAATGAGTGAGAAAAAATCTTCGTTGCCGAGGTAATTAATCCATGGCCATGGAGTTCGCGGGTTATTTATCACATATTCCCTGTTTTTGTCGTCGAAGTAACCGTATTTCATATTTATTTAATTTATATTTTGTTGTGATTATTATTGACTTTGTTGAGCTTTGGCTCTTCTATTGTTTAATTCAATTGTGATTTCATCCATTTTCTTTTGGTTTAATGGATAGAGTGTCATTACACTCGCAGCAATCAGGGCAATAATTGTTGGGATCCAACTCATTAGCATTATGATGCCAGGAACTGCGCCTTGAATGGCAACTGCATCTTGTCCATTGTAATTAAATGCTGCCAACACAAATCCAATAATTGCACCGGCTAATCCTCCTCCAAACTTAGTCGCAAAAGACCCTGCTGAGTAGACGAGACCGGTAGCTCTTCGTCCATTTTTAAATTCCGAGTAATCGGCAGCATCGCCAAGCATAGCAAAGAAGAGCGTTGGGAATATTGCAGCTCCAAACTCCGAGATGATACCGATTGTGAAGATGGGAGTAATATTATTCGGACTGCAAAACACAATCAAAGCATTTACAAAACCTGAAAAAATCAGGGCATAAATGAACAGATTCCGTTTTCCCAGGCGTTTGCCCAGAGGAGATGTTATCATAGCGCCTGCTATTGAAGCAAGCATTAATCCAACCATGTAGGAAGCAGCCAATAACTGATTGTGCAAATAATGACTAAAATAGATGACAACAATCCCCTGTTTGATCGAATTGTAGACATTGAACAGCAAACCGATGATAAGAAGGATTATCCATGGCCTGTTTCTGATGAGATCTTTAAGGTCCTTGCCCAAACTTGTTTTTTGTTCTTTGGGAGGTTGCACACGTTCCTTCGTGGTAGCGAAAGTCACCATCAGGAACAGAGACAGGAAAACTGATAAAAGATAAATGGCATTGCTGTATCCTCTTTTCTGGTCAATAATGGTTATGTCTTTGGCCTCAAGTTTTTCTTCACCTGATACGATAAAAGAGTATTTTTTTTGCGCTTCCATTGAAAAGCTTTTGCCATGAGTGGGCATATTAAGGCTGTCAGCCATTTCGGTTTTGACCCAGGTAAAAACATCAATTCCATTTCTGGTTTTGATATTTACATTTTTAACATCTTTATCGGTTGATACAGTTACTTCATATTTCTTTTCATCGAGTTTATTAATGTTAACAGACGG